>NZ_CAXSXW010000006.1:198154-373549 GCF_964241505.1 Klebsiella sp. Q11 | reverse complement strand
AATAAAATCATTTATTAATAATGCAAATGGGAATAACACGCATTGGCGATTTAAAAATAATGAGAATGGTTTTAATTTAATATTCCATGCGAAAAATCGTTGCGCCTAATTTAGCGGTGAAAATAGACCCGCCCGGCGGCCGCGGCGGGATTAGCCTGACGCGGGTAAGGCTGGGGGGATGCTGTACCAGCCGGGGACGGAAGTCAAAAGTGTGAGGCGAGATGCAATTTATAAAACAACTTTTCATAAAATTTGAAAGTATGTTCGTAAGGTAGTATTGTTCATAGCAACGCTAACGAACTATCGCGGGAGTGCCCGCAGAGCATTCAGGAGAGTAAAGCATGAAAATCGCACTGATGATGGAAAACAGCCAGGCGAACAAAAACGCCATCATCCTCAATGAGTTAAACGCCGTTGCTGAAGAAAAAGGCTTCCCGGTTTACAACGTCGGTATGAGCGATGAAAACGATCATCATCTGACCTATATTCATCTGGGGATCATGGCCAGCATCCTGCTGAATTCGAAAGCGGTGGATTTTGTGGTGACCGGCTGCGGTACCGGGCAGGGCGCGCTGATGTCGCTGAATATTCACCCTGGCGTGGTATGCGGCTACTGTATCGACCCTGCGGATGCCTTCCTGTTTGCGCAGATCAACAACGGTAACGCGCTTTCTCTGCCGTTTGCGAAGGGTTTTGGCTGGGGCGCAGAGCTGAACGTACGCTTTATCTTTGAAAAAGCTTTTACCGGCCGCAACGGTGAAGGTTATCCGCCGGAGCGTAAAGAGCCTCAGGTGCGTAACGCCGGGATCCTGAACGCGGTAAAAGCGGCGGTGGTTAAGGAAAACTATCTGGATACGCTGCGCGCGATCGATCCGGAGCTGGTGAAAACCGCCGTTTCTGGCCCTCGTTTCCAGCAGTGCTTCTTTGAGAACTGCCAGGATAAAGAGATCGAAGCGTTTGTGCGCCAGATCGTCGGTTAATATCCCGTCATGATGAGATGCTAAAGGCCAGCGCTGCTGGCCTTTTCTTTGGCTACTTCTTTTTGTTCGATACGCTGCTACCCGCCTCTTTGGCCAGATGCAGGCTATCAATCATGCCGACCAGGCAAATCAGCGCGATAAAAATAAACGACAGGCGGAAGCTGATGCCCGGCAGGTGAGAAAGCGTAAACCATTCGCTGAACGTTTCCCCAAGACGAATACCTATCGCACCGAGCGTGATG
Source organism: Klebsiella sp. Q11 (assembly GCF_964241505.1). Taxonomy (NCBI): domain Bacteria; kingdom Pseudomonadati; phylum Pseudomonadota; class Gammaproteobacteria; order Enterobacterales; family Enterobacteriaceae; genus Klebsiella; species Klebsiella sp. Q11. The sequence goes on along the minus strand of NZ_CAXSXW010000006.1, from coordinate 372,327 downwards.
CCCAGCCCCACGGCCAGCTGTGACGCGGTGCTGAACAGGGTATTGGCGTAGCTCATTTGCGCGGAAGGCACATCGGCAAACGCGAGCGTGCTGATGCCGGTAAACTGGATAGAACGGAAGACCCCGCCGAGATAGAGAATCACAAAGATCAGCCAAACCGGCGTTTGCGGCGTTAAAAAAGCGCAGGCCAGCAGCGACAAAACGTTTAATGCGCCGTTAATCAGCAGCAGGCGGCGAAAGCCCAGCCAGCGGATCAGCGGCGTTGTGAGGGGCTTGATGGTTAAGTTGCCGACGAACACGGCCAGCACCAGCAGCCCCGAGTGGAAGGGGTCCATACCAAATCCGACCTGGAAAAGCAGCGGCAGCAGAAACGGCACGGCGCTAATGGAGGCGCGGAACAGGGAACCGCCGTACATGGTGACCCGGAAGGTGGGGATCTTGAGCGCATCAAGGCGCACCATCGGCCACCTGGTGCGGCGGAAGTGCCGCAGCGCGAAGAGCATGCAGCCCAGGCCCAACGCCAGCAGCGCCAGCGTCTGCCAGCCCAGAGGCTGGCGATCGCCGAGCAGCTCCATGGCGGCGACCAGGCTAACCATCGCCACCGAGGTGGCAACAAAACCGGAAAGGTCGAAGGGGCGCTGCTCATCTTCGCGAATATTCGGAATGATACGCAGCGACAGGGCGATAGCGATAAGCCCGAGCGGCACGTTAATAAAGAAGATCCAGTGCCAGCTGGCGTAGCGGGTGATAAATCCGCCCAGCGGTGGGCCAATAATGGGCGCGACCAGCGCCGGCCAGGTCAGGGTGGCAATCGCCTTAATCAACTGGTGCTTCGGTGTGGTACGTAGTACCGCCAGCCGGCCAACGGGCACCATCAGCGCGCCGCCTATACCCTGAAGAATACGCATCGCGACGAACACATCGACGTTGGTCGACAGCCCGCAAAATACCGACGCCAGGGTAAAAATCGCCAGCGCGAGAGTAAAGATTTTCCGCGCGCCAAAACGATCGGCGATCCAGCCGCTGGCCGGTATCAGAACCGCAAGGGTAATAAGATAAGCGCTAATCCCGATATTGAGGTCGACCGCCGTCACGCCAAAATCTTTCGCCATGTCGGGCAGGGCGGTGGCTATCACCGTGCCGTCGAGAAACTCCATAAAAAAGGCGCCAGCCACCAGCAGCGCAGGTGCTGAAAAAGAACGGTCGTCCCTGGAAGAGGTGTGTGTACTCATTATTGTGTCGCTGCCATAGCAAAGAGAGCGCAGATTGGTCCGGAGCGTTCGGCTCTTCACTATCCGGTCCTGCCCATTTTGTTTAAAAATTAAATTATTTTGGTAAAAAATAGGTGATTTAGCGCACGTTTAGATTGATTTTTGTGATGTAAGTCATATTATAACCATCGAGGCATTAACACCTGCATAACAAAAATGGAGTCAACCATGAAACTGCGCAAAATCCTGAAGAGCATGTTCGAAAACTACTGCAAAACCTTCAAAGACGTACCGCCTGGCGCTATGTTCTGATAAAAAAACCTGCTGCGGCAGGTTTTTTTATATCCCGGGATTTAGGGTACTATTACGCTCCTGAAAAAAGGAGTGAAAAATGTCTCAACATCTTACCGAGCACGACGAGCTGGTCTCTGACGTGGTTGCTTGCCAGTTAGTTATTAAACAGATCCTCGACGTCATTGATATCATCGCCCCCGTCGAGGTGCGCGAAAAAATGACCACCCAGCTGAAAGCCATCGATTTTGCCAGCCACCCGGCATCGGCTGACCCGGTGACCCTGCGGGCGGTACAAAAGGCCATCGCGCTGATTGAACTGAAATTCACCCCGCAGGAAGAAGCGCACTAGCGGCGTCAGCCCCGCCATCATTATGATAGCGGGGCGTTATCACCTGTTAGTGGGAGACGGCGGTTTGAACGGCGCCTTCCTGCGTATCTTTAAACAGCCTGCTGTTGCCCCAGCACTCTTCGTAACGGTGGCCGACTAAATCTTCAACGACAAGGCGAACGTCCGGTGTGATATCGGCGATCTTACCGCCTGCTTTAATACGCGCGACTTCCTGCAGCACTACCAGATGCGCCTTGCGATCGAGTTTCATCTGCTTACTGAACACAATGGCTGCCAGCGCCAGCAGAATCACGCCCGCACAAAACACCACCGCAATCGCGGTGACCGCGCTCTCTGGCTGCGTATGCGCTTTCGACTGAAAGCCGTAGAAGCTGAGGATCGCCCCCATGGAAAAGACGATAATCGAGCGCAAAATTTTACCGGAGAAGGTCATGGCTCCCGCATAGATCCCTTCGCGGCGACGGCCGGTATAGATTTCATCGACATCCGCCAAAAAGGTGTAAACGGTCCAGGGAATATAGTACACGCCGCCGGTGCCCAGGCCGAAGAGTACGGTAATGCCAAACATCAGGATGGTGGCCAGGCTTGAAGGCAGGTGGAAGAACCACAGCGAGGTGTAGAGCAGCACGGCAAAGATAACCACGCTCAGCGCCAGAATATACGGCTTACTGAAGCCTTTCTTCACGCACAGGCCGATAAACAGGGCCGTTGATACCAGCTGCAGGATGGAGTTCAGACTGTTAAGCCCGGCCACCATCGCCGGATCGTGCTGCAGCACGAATATAACAAAGTAGGTGAAGATCGAGGCAAAAAGCCACTCGGCGCCGAAGCCGCAGAGATACATGCCCAGGTGTTTGCGGAATACGCGCAGGTAAAACGTTGAGCGCATATCTTTCGCCAGCATGAGCAGAGTATTGAACAGTCCCTTTTTCTCTCCCTTGCTTATCTCCTCTTCGCGGGGACGCTCCCAGCTGCAGTACCACAGGCAGGAGATGGCCACGACAAGAATGACGCCGTAGGTCAGCCCGGTGAGAAAAAACGGGGTGGCGGATTCTTTACCATAAAGCAGGATGAACTGCCCGGGGATAAATGCCGCGAGAAAGTTGGCCAGTTTGCCGAAAATCGCTTTATAACCGGTAAGCTTTGAACGCAGTGAGAAATCGTCGGTCATTTCGGTCGCCAATGTTTCATAGGGGACCATAATCGAGGTATAAATGATTTCAAAGACGACGTAGGTGCACAGGTAGTACCAAAAGCCGAGGCCTTCTACCCACAGCAGCGGGTAGAACATCATCAGCGGAATGCCAATCAACAAAAAGAAACGGCGACGACCAAAGCGTTTACCCAGCCGCGTTTTGCCAAAGTTATCGGTGAGATAGCCCATCAGCGGGTTACTAATTGCGTCGATAATGCTGGCGACGGAAAAAATAAAGGAGGCTTCGATCAGCGTCAGCCCACAGAAGGTTGTATAAAAATAGAGCAGCCATGCGCCGCTGATCGCCAGTGCGCCGCTTCCCAGTAAATTCCCGCCGCCGTAGGCTAACTGATGGCGTAACAAAATCGGTCTTCCCTGCAGCCCCTGTGGGGCTGAAGCCGTATATCTTGCCATTAAAGTAAACTCCGTGTTTTAAATTTTTGAAACAGTGTTTTTATATTCTCAACCCGTAGTTTTAAACGTGATCCAGATCACCAATACCCTGCTAATTCCTCCGGCGGAGCAGGAATGAGATCTGGTTAAAAGTTTTTAATGCTTTTCTGGAATAAAAACGGCGCCGAAGCGCCGAAAAAGAAGGGGGACAGGGAACCTGTGATTAAAGAGAGCGCTGGCCCGAACAGGCGAGTTCTGGTGATTTATCGCCGGCGAGCATCCGCCGGCATGGCGTTATACGCGCTGTTGACTGACCAGATCCAGCAGGTGGCTATCGGTTTGTTGTACGCTGGTTCCGGCATTTTTCGCATGACGGATTTCTTCAAGAATGGTCTCCAGCAGCATGCCATCCTGATCCTGCTCTTCAGCAAGCAGCGTCAGAAAACGCAGGGTTGATTCATCGCTTTGCGCCTTCGCCTCTTCCGCCAGGCTGGAAAGTATCGTGCTGCGCTGCTGATAATCTTCGACGGTTTTGCTAAAGAGATCTTCCAGGGACGAACATTCAGTGCCGTAGGTTCCTTCCGCTTTCACAACGGGCCAGGCGCCTGATTTTTTCATAAAATCAAAGACCCGCATCATCTGCGTGATACTGGCTTGCGCTCGGTTACGGAGAAAAGTGGCGGTACCGTTCAACCGTTGCTGAGTACACCATTCGCTCAAATGCAGATACAAATTTGAGGTATAGAACTCAAGATTCATCTGGTTATTCAGCTTTTGAACCATTCCTGGTACGGCCATACAAATATCCTTATTCACTTTGGAGGGGGCGGCGTCATATCTTGACGCATCTACATCAGGGTCGCCTTAGAAATTACGGTGCACAGAGAGAGTCCTGAGTAATAGTATTCAGGATTTCTGTACAGCCGTTTGAATTAAATTTCTTATCTCAACAAATATAGAATAGCGCCATATTTGAATTAAGAAAACTCTCAATGAGCGATATTTACATTTCGTTACAACATCCGTATTTATCTTGAAAAGAGGGTCTTTTGTAAGAATAAAGTCTGATGTTTAACGATCGCATATAAGCTTATTTTGCTGATTTTAAATGTTTTTATTTCCGCGCCTCATTAATTGATAGCAGTTCTAATGATTTTGTTGAAATTGCGTTTTAAAAATAATGATTAATAATTCTATTTTGTGTTAGCCTGCGAGTGAGAAAATGATGAGGTTAATTTAAAAAGATGCTGCTTTTGTAAACACATTATTGCTAACAGGCTATCTGAAGGAGTCGGAAATGAAAAAAGTTGCGGTGCTGCTGGCACCGGGTTTTGAGGAAGGTGAAGCGATTGTGGTGATTGATATTCTTCGCCGCTTACACCTCGATGTCGAACTGCTCTCCTGCGCCGATTCGCGCGCGGTGGTGAGCTATCACGATATCCCCATGGTGGCGGACAGCACGCTAACAGAGCGCGCCGGGATACTGTACGACGCGGTGGTTCTGCCCGGCGGCCCGCAGGGAAGCGTAAATCTTGCCGCCAGCCGGGACGTCGTGGCGTTTATTTCGGCCCACGATACCGCGGGAAAGCTGATCTGTCCGATCTGTTCGGCGGCGGCGAGAGTGCTCGGCGGCAACGGGCTGCTCAAGGGGCGACGCTACGTCTGTTCGGGAGAGTTATGGCAGCACGTCACGGACGGAGAGTACGTGGACCAGGCGGTAGTGGAGGACGGTAATTTGATTAGCGGTAAAGGCCTGGGACACGTTTTTGACTTTTCATTTACCGTAGCCGCCCGTTTATTGGGGGATGAGGCGCCCGTTCGCAATCATGCGGAGCACATTTATTGTCGCTGGTAATCCCTACAGGGATAACTCTGCTGATGATATAGAGAATATTGCTACGGCCTGCGCTAATTGTCTGACAATTAGCGCTTTTTTTATGTCATTTTTCGCTGTTTATATGCACGCAATTACTGTAATTCCGCGATGTGATTGGGCTCTCGTATGGAGAAATAATTTCCGGTTAATACTATTTAAACAACGGCACTCAGCGTTGAGATTTTTCTAATGCCTTGTTTTTCGTCCGATTAAAAATTTAAGACTTATTATTCCCTACATAAAAGCGAATTAAAGCTGGAGTTTACCATGCACAAATTTACTAAAGCGCTGGCGGCAATCGGTCTTGCCGCGGTTATGTCACAATCAGCTATGGCTGAGACGCTTAAGCTGGGTTTTCTGGTGAAACAGCCTGAAGAGCCATGGTTTCAAACCGAGTGGAAATTTGCCGATAAGGCCGGTAAAGATTTAGGTTTCGATGTTATTAAAATTGCTGTGCCCGACGGCGAGAAAACCCTGAACGCGATAGATAGCCTGGCGGCCAGCGGAGCCAAAGGCTTCGTCATTTGCACCCCGGATCCGAAGCTCGGGGCGGCCATTGTCGCCAAAGCGCGCGGCTATGATATGAAAGTGATTACCGTTGATGACCAGTTCGTCAACGCCAAAGGCAAACCGATGGACAGCGTACCGCTGGTGATGATGGCGGCCAGCGAAATCGGCGCGCGCCAGGGGCAGGAGCTCTATAAAGAGATGCAGAAACGCGGTTGGGACGTGAAGGATACCGCGGTTATGGCCATTACTTCCGACGAGCTGGATACCGCCCGCCGCCGCACTACCGGCTCAATGGACGCTCTGAAAGCCGCCGGTTTCCCGGAGCAACAAATCTATCGCGTGCCAACCAAATCTAACGACATCCCCGGCGCGTTTGACGCCGGTAACTCCATGCTGGTTCAACATCCTGATGTTAAGCACTGGCTGATCGTCGGCATGAACGACAACACCGTGCTGGGCGGCGTGCGCGCCACCGAAGGCCAGGGCTTTAAAGCGCCCGACGTTATCGGGATCGGTATCAACGGCGTCGATGCGGTGAACGAACTTTCTAAAGCGCAGGCCACCGGTTTCTATGGCTCTTTGCTGCCAAGCCCGGATATTCACGGCTATAAAACCAGCGAAATGCTTTACAACTGGGTGACAAAAGACGTTGAACCGCCGAAATTCACCGCGGTAACCGACGTGGTGCTGATTACCCGCGACAACTTTAAAGAAGAGCTGGCGAAAAAAGGGCTGTAAGGCCAGTTGACCGGGCCTCTTGCCTTGCGCGAGAGGCTCTGTACAGAAAAGCGGAGTCGTTATGCAACAGTCTACCCCTTATCTCTCATTCCACGGCATCACCATGACATTCCCGGGCGTTAAAGCGCTGTCCGATATTAGCTTTGGCTGCTATGCCGGACAGGTGCACGCCCTGATGGGAGAAAACGGCGCCGGGAAATCCACGCTGCTGAAAATTCTCAGCGGCAACTACATACCGACCGCCGGCAGCCTGCAAATCCGCGGCCAGCAGATGACGTTTACCCACACCACCGAGGCGCTGAACGCCGGGGTGGCCATTATCTATCAGGAGCTGCATCTGATCCCGGAAATGACCGTGGCGGAAAATATCTACCTCGGGCAGCTGCCGCATAAAGGCGGGATTGTGAACCGGTCGCTGCTGAATTATGAAGCCGGCCTGCAGCTGAAGCATCTGGGGCTGGATATCGATCCGGAAACGCCGCTCAAGTATCTCTCTATCGGCCAGTGGCAGATGGTGGAGATCGCCAAGGCGCTGGCGCGTAACGCAAAAATTATCGCCTTTGATGAGCCGACCAGCTCCCTGTCTGCGCGGGAAATCGAAAACCTGTTTCGGGTTATCCGCGAGCTGCGCCAGGAAGGACGAGTCATTATTTATGTTTCCCACCGCATGGAAGAGATCTTCGCGTTAAGCGACGCGATTACGGTGTTCAAAGATGGTCGCTACGTGCGCACCTTCGACAATATGCAAGAGGTTAACCACGACGCGCTGGTACAGGCGATGGTGGGGCGCGAGCTGGGCGATATCTACGGCTGGCAGCCGCGTGAATATGGCAAAGAGCGTTTGCGGCTTGAACAGGTGAAGGCGCCAGGCGTGCGGCAGCCCGTCAGCCTTTCGGTGCGCAGCGGAGAAATCGTCGGCCTGTTTGGGCTGGTTGGCGCCGGGCGCAGCGAGCTCATGAAAGGCTTATTCGGCGGCAGCAGAATAACCGGCGGCCAGGTTTATATCGACGGGGAGGCCATTGATATTCGCAAGCCGGCTCAGGCGATTCAGGCCGGGATGATGCTCTGCCCGGAAGACCGCAAAGCGGAGGGGATTATTCCGGTCCACTCGGTGCGCGACAACATCAATATCAGCGCTCGCCGCAAGCATATTCTCGCCGGCTGCGTTATCAACAACGCCTGGGAAGCGCAGAACGCCGACCAGCATATCAAATCGCTGAATATCAAAACGCCCGGCGCCGAGCAGCTGATTATGAACCTCTCCGGCGGCAATCAGCAGAAGGCGATCCTCGGCCGCTGGCTGTCGGAAGAGATGAAAGTCATCCTGCTTGACGAGCCAACGCGCGGTATTGACGTGGGCGCTAAACATGAAATCTACAACGTTATCTACGCATTAGCGGCATCGGGCGTCGCGGTGGTGTTTGCCTCCAGCGATTTACCGGAAGTTCTCGGCGTCGCCGATCGCATTGTTGTGATGCGCGAGGGTGAGATCGCCGGAGAGCTGCTGCATGAACATGCGAATGAACAGCAGGCATTGAGCCTTGCCATGCCAAAAGTGAGCCAGGCGGTCGCCTGAGTAAGGAGTCTATGATGTCATCAGTTACCACTTCAGGTACTACCCGGTCGGCTTTTAGCTTCTCCCGCATTTGGGATCAGTTCGGCATGCTGGTTGTTTTCGCGGTGCTGTTTATTGGCTGCGTGATTTTTGTGCCTAATTTTGCCTCGTTTATTAATATGAAAGGCCTGGGGCTGGCTATTTCTATGTCCGGAATGGTGGCCTGCGGAATGCTGTTTTGCCTGGCATCGGGGGATTTCGATCTGTCGGTCGCCTCGGTTATCGCCTGTGCCGGTGTGACCACGGCGGTGGTGATTAACCTGACGGAGAGCATGTGGGTGGGGATCGGCGCCGGTCTGCTGCTCGGCGCGCTGAGCGGCCTGGTCAATGGTTTTGTGATTGCCCGCCTGAAGATTAACGCCCTGATCACCACCCTGGCCACCATGCAGATCGTCCGCGGTCTGGCCTATATCATCTCTGACGGTAAAGCGGTTGGGATTGAAGACGAGCGTTTCTTTACCCTCGGCTACGCCAACTGGTTTGGCCTGCCAGCGCCTATCTGGCTGACCGTTGCCTGCCTGATTGTCTTCGGCCTGTTGTTGAATAAAACCACCTTTGGCCGCAATACCCTGGCGATTGGCGGTAACGAAGAAGCGGCGCGTCTGGCGGGCGTGCCGGTAGTGCGGACCAAGATCATCATTTTCGTCCTTTCCGGCCTGGTTTCCGCGGCGGCAGGCATTATCCTGGCTTCACGAATGACCAGCGGACAGCCGATGACCTCAATTGGCTATGAGCTGATTGTCATCTCGGCCTGCGTGCTGGGGGGCGTATCGCTGAAAGGCGGGATCGGTAAGATCTCCTACGTGGTGGCCGGGATCCTGATCCTGGGAACGGTAGAGAATGCGATGAACCTGCTCAATATCTCGCCATTCTCGCAGTATGTCGTACGCGGCGTGATTTTACTGGCGGCGGTGATCTTCGACCGCTACAAACAGAAAGCGAAACGAGCCGTTTGATTCGTCCAACTTTTCAGTTTAATCCTAATCCGTTGCCAGCGCTCGTTGCGCTGGCAATGACTATCAAAAATGGCGAGGCTGGTCACACTGTCTATACTTACATGGCTACAATTATTTAACACCCAGCATGTTGCTGGCCATGATAAGGAGGAAACAGGGTGGCTGACCAGATTTATGTACCGCCTGCGTTAACCGGAAACTGCGCTTTTTTCTTTGACCTCGACGGTACCCTTGCCGGTATCAAACCCCATCCCGATCAGGTGGTCATTCCTGCCGATGTTTTGCAGTCGCTGCGCCAGCTCGTGCAGCAGCACAACGGCGCGGTGGCATTGATTTCAGGGCGCTCAATGGTTGAGCTGGATGAGCTTACCCGTCCTTACCGGCTGCCGCTTGCCGGTGTCCACGGGGCTGAACGCCGTGATATCAATGGTAAAACGCATATTGTCTCTTTACCGGATTCTCTCCAGAAGGCGCTCTCTGCGGAACTGACCGCGGCGCTGGATGACTTGCCGGGATGCGAACTGGAAAGTAAGGGGATGGCCTTTGCTCTGCACTACCGACAGGCGCCGGAGCATCAGCACGCGGTGCTGGCGCTGGCGCAGGCCGTCGTGCAGCGCCATCCCATTCTGGCGTTACAGCCGGGTAAGTGCGTGGTGGAGATCAAACCGCGCGGAGTGAATAAAGGTGAAGCGATAGCCGCTTTTATGCAGGAAGCTCCATTCAGCGGGCGCAGGCCGGTGTTTGTCGGTGATGACTTAACCGATGAAGCGGGTTTTAGCGTCGTCAATCAACTGAGTGGCGTATCGGTCAAAGTGGGCGGCGGTGAGACCCAGGCGCACTGGCGCCTGCCGGATGTCGCCGCTGTTCATCTTTGGATTAGTAACATCGCGAATCATGGGCAACAACCAGATGCGCTAACCGACAGGAGAGATGGCTATGAGTCGCTTAGTCGTAGTATCTAATCGTATTGCCCCGCCGGATGACAAAAAGGCCAGCGCCGGTGGCCTTGCCGTGGGGATTATGGGGGCATTAAAAGCAGCCGGAGGACTGTGGTTCGGCTGGAGTGGGGAAATCGGTGACGACCAGCAGCCGTTAAAAAAAGTGAAGCAGGGGAATATCACCTGGGCTTCCTTTAACCTTAGCGAGCAGGATCACGACGAATATTACAACCGCTTTTCCAATGCCGTTTTATGGCCCGCCTTCCACTATCGTCTCGATCTGGTCGATTTTCAGCGTGAAGCCTGGGAAGGCTATCAGCGCGTCAACGCAACGCTGGCGGATAAACTGCTGCCGCTGATCGAACCTGACGATATCGTCTGGATCCACGATTACCACCTGCTGCCGCTGGCCAGCGAACTGCGCCAGCGCGGGGTCAATAATCGCATCGGCTTCTTTTTACATATTCCGTTCCCGACGCCGGAAGTCTTTAACGCGCTCCCGCCGCACGCGGAGCTGCTTGAACAGCTGTGCGATTACGATTTACTGGGTTTCCAGACCGAGAGCGATCGCCTGGCGTTTCTCGATTGCGTATCGATGCAGACTCGCCTGACGACGCGCGACGGCAAAAAGCATGTGGCCTGGGGGAAACCTTTCCACACCGAAGTCTATCCGATCGGTATCGATCCGGAAGAGATTGCGCGGAGCGCAAAAGGGCCGCTGCCGCCGAAGCTGGCGCAGCTGAAGAGCGAACTGAAAAGCGTGCAGAATATCTTTTCCGTTGAGCGGCTGGACTATTCCAAGGGGCTGCCGGAGCGTTTTCTGGCCTACGAGGCGCTGCTGGAGAACTATCCGCAGCATCACGGCAAGATTCGCTATACCCAGATCGCGCCGACATCGCGCGGCGATGTTCAGGCCTACCAGGATATTCGTCATCAGCTTGAAACCGCGGCCGGCCGCATTAATGGCCGATATGGCCAGCTGGGCTGGACGCCGCTTTATTACCTGAACCAGCACTTTGAACGCAAGCTGCTGATGAAAATCTTCCGCTACTCGGACGTCGGTCTGGTTACGCCGCTGCGCGATGGGATGAATCTGGTGGCGAAAGAGTATGTGGCCGCGCAGGACCCGCAAAATCCGGGCGTGCTGGTGCTGTCGCAGTTTGCCGGCGCGGCGAACGAGCTGCCGACGGCCTTAATCGTCAATCCTTACGATCGCGACGAGGTCGCGGCTGCGCTGGACCAGGCGTTAACCATGCCGCTGGCCGAGCGTATTGCCCGCCATTCGGCCATGCTGGCGGTGATTAAAGATAACGATATTCATCGCTGGCAGGAGCGGTTTATTGCCGATCTAAAGGAGATTGAGCCAGGAAGTGAGGAGAGCCACTTAGCGCGCAAGGTCGCGACCTTCCCCAAGCTCGCCTGAGACGATCGCGGTTAGCGCTTTCGGCGCTAACCTTTTTCCAGACACACCAGCAGCACGTCAACGCCGCTGCTGCCCACGATATCTTTCGCCGAACAGGTGGCGCGAGAGAACAGGCTCTGGTTGTGGTTGCCGCAAATCACCAGGTCAACGCGATGCCGCTGGCAAAAATCCTTCACATGGTGGGCAATCCCGCCGCTGGCGATAGTCATTTTCTCTATCGGGTAGTCGGCGTGGCGGGCGAGCTCGGCCAGAAAGCCGCGCGTCTCCTCCTGCATCACTTCGCGTAAATTTTCCATCATTGGCGCCGCAAACTGGTTATACAGCTCCGGGTCCGTTGCCAGGGTAATCAGGCTGACCTTCGCATTGACCGGACGGGCGATGGAGACGGCTTTCTGAATGAGAACCCGGCTTTCCGGGGTTGGCGCCACGGCGACCAGCAGATGTGAGTAGGGCATCAAGCCTCCTTGAGATACGCGAAACAACCCTTTTCTATTGTCTTTACTCCCATTCCTTAGCTTTCGCAAGGTTTATCCGCAGCGAAATAACGCGCCCAGATTTCACTCCGCCGTGCGCCATTTTGGTGGTCACTTCGCAACTTTTGGTCCGATCTTTTGTATTAAAAGAAACGCTGTTTTATAAATCAGTGAGGCGCGTTCATCGACTCTTTGTGTTTTTGCCATTGAACGCTTTTGGCTGGCAAAAATGAAAAGGTAACGCCGTTCCCATGTTCTTAATGTAGCCATGTATCAACCCCCTTTTGGCTGAATGGGCCAAAACGCGGTTCGGAGTTCTCTAAAAAAAGACACAGGATTTACGGCGATGAAAACACGTAAAATCGGTTTGGTTAACTACCTTGCCTATGGATCGGGCGATTTCCTTGGTGCGGGAACGACCGCACTCACAGCAGCATGGCTGCTCTACTTCTACACCACCTTTTGCGGCCTTTCCCCTATCGAGGCGACGCTTATTTTTGCCACCGCCAGGGTTCTGGATGCGGTAATCAGTCCGCTGATGGGCTTTCTGACGGATAACTTTGGCTCAACCTGGCTGGGGAAACGTTTTGGCAGGCGTAAGTTCTTCATCCTGCTCGGCATCCCCTGCGTGTTTAGCTACTCCATCATGTGGGTAGGGGATATGGGGTTCTGGTACTACCTGCTGACCTATCTTCTTTTTGATATTGTCTACACCATGATTCTGGTGCCGTATGAAACGCTGGTACCGGAAATGACCGATGATTTTAAACAGAAAACCAAATTCTCCGGCGCGCGTATTTCTATGGCGCAGATGTCGGCGATTCTGGCTTCCTTCCTGCCGGGCGTTCTGCTGACTATCTTTGGTAAGGACAACGCCGTTTCTTTCTTCTATGCCAGCCTGGTGTTCTCGGTGCTGTGCGCCATGATGCTGACCTTCGTCTGGTTCTTTACCTGGGAACGCCCGCGTGAAGAGTGGACGGAGGCCGCGCTGCGCGCCGAAGAGGAGAAACAGAACCTGAGCCTGTCGCAGAGTCTTAACCGCCTGTTCATTGAGTTAAGTTCGACCCTGCGCATTAAAATTTTCCGTCAGCATCTGGGTATGTATCTGGGGGGCTATATCGCCCAGGACGTCTTCAATGCGGTCTTTACCTACTATGTGGTGTTTGTCCTGATGCAGGAAGCCTCAATGGCTTCTAACCTGCTCGGAACCATGGCGATCTTCCAGTTTATTGCGGTTATCGCCATGATCCCGCTGTGTATTCGCTTCGGGCCGGCGCCATCGTATCGCATGGTGGTGGTGCTGTTCGGCCTGAGTTCGCTCTCTTACGCGGTGCTGTACTACGCTGGCCTCAGCGATGTCTATTCGCTGCTGCTGCTGATATCCGCGGTGGCGGGCCTGGGCCGCGGCGGCATCAACTACGTTCCGTGGAACACCTACACCTATATTGCCGACGTGGACGAAGTGATCACCGGCCAGCGCCGCGAAGGCATCTTTGCCGGGATCATGACTCTGACGCGTAAAGCTTCCCAGGCCGGAGCGGTGATGCTGGTGGGGATCATCATGCAGATGTCGGGCTTTGTCTCCGGACAGAAAACGCAGCCCTATGAAGTGAGCCATACCATTCTGCTGATCCTCAGCGTGGGCACCTTACTGGTGCTGGCCTGCGGTTTCCTCGTTTCCCTGCGCTTTAAGCTCAATCTGCAAACCCACAGCGTCCTGCGCGCGGAAACGCTGAAAATGCGTGAATCCGGCCGCGCTCAGCCAGAACTGGCCAGCGCCGGGGATCGTGAGGTGGTGGAGATGCTGGCCGGGATGCCGTACGACGCCCTGTGGGGAAACAACAATATTGGTTATCTGAATCGGAATAAACCCGCCGCGCCAGCGCTGAAGCCGCGTTCAGCCATGAATTCGACATATAACAGAGGTTAAGGATATGAAAGTTTGGCCTGTCAAACATAGCCCACTACTGCGCCAGCCGGAGCGTTTTATCGCCCGCAATGAACTGCAGGCGCTGATTCAGAAGGTGACGCACAATCTGGTCAACATTAAGGACGAAAGCGGGCAATTTTTACTGCGGCTGGACGACGGACGCGTTATCGACACCAAAGGGTGGAACGGCTGGGAGTGGACTCACGGCGTCGGCCTGTACGGTATTTATCAGTATTACCAGCAGACCGGCGATACGGCGATGCGCGACATTATTGATGGCTGGTTTGCCGACCGCTTTGCCGAAGGCGCGACCACCAAAAACGTCAACACCATGGCGCCGTTTCTCACCCTGGCTTACCGCTACGAAGAGACGGGCAACCCCGCGTATCTGCCCTGGCTCGATAGCTGGGCGGAGTGGGCGATGAACGAAATGCCGCGCACTGAGTCTGGCGGCATGCAGCACATCACCCTGGCGGAAGAGAATCATCAGCAGATGTGGGACGACACGCTGATGATGACGGTTCTGCCGCTGGCGAAAATCGGCAAGTTGCTTAATCGTCCGCAATACGTAGAGGAGGCGGTATATCAGTTTCTGCTGCACGTGCAGAATCTGATGGACCGTGAGACCGGCCTGTGGTTTCACGGCTGGAGCTACGAGGGGCGGCATAATTTCGCCCACGCTCGCTGGGCCCGCGGCAATAGCTGGCTGACTATCGTTATTCCGGATTTCCTGGAGCTGGTGGATTTACCCGAGAACAGCGCGGTACGGCGTTATCTGGTGCAGGTGCTGAATGCGCAGATTGCGGCGCTGGCCCGCTGTCAGGACGATAGCGGCCTGTGGCATACGCTGCTTGACGATCCTGACTCCTATCTGGAAGCGTCGGCGACCGCCGGTTTTGCTTATGGGATCCTCAAAGCGGTGCGCAAGCGCTACGTGAGCCAGGCGTATGCGGAGGTTGCGGAAAAAGCGATTCGCGGCATCGTGCAGAATATCTCAGCGCAAGGGGAGCTGCTGCAAACGTCGTTCGGTACCGGCATGGGTTCGAATCTGGATTTTTATCGCGACATTCCGCTGACGTCGATGCCGTATGGCCAGGCGATGGCGATCCTGTGCCTGACGGAGTATCTGCGGAAGTATTTCTGAGAAGGGCGGAATTTCCCCGGTGGCGCTTACGCTTACCGGGGCTACAATGATGCTGCAGGTCTGATGAGCGTGGCGCCATCAGGCGTTATAAACCAAACCCGGCTTTCGCCGGGTTTGGTTTTACATCCGTTCTACGGTTTCGATACCCAGGGTATCCAGACCCAGCTTCAGCGTTTTCGCCGTCAGCAGCGCCAGCTTCAGGCGGCTGTTGCGCGTCTCTTCGCTTTCGGCGCTCAGGATCGGGCAGTGCTCGTAGAAGCCGGAGAACAGACCCGCCAGATCGTACAGGTAAGAACACATCACGTGCGGCGTGCCTTCACGCGCGACGACCGTCAGGGTTTCTTCAAACTGCAGCAGACGGGCCGCCAGCTGGGCTTCGCGCTCTTCGGTGATGACCACCGGCGCCGCCGCCAGCGCGCTTTCATCGATATCCGCTTTGCGGAACACGGAGAGCACGCGGGTATAGGCATACTGCATATAAGGCGCGGTATTGCCCTCAAAGGCCAGCATGTTGTCCCAGTCAAAGATGTAGTCGGTGGTGCGGTTTTTAGACAAGTCGGCATATTTCACCGCGCCGATCCCGACCGCGTTCGCCAGTTTTTCCAGCTCATCGGCGGGCATCTCCGGGTTTTTCTCCGCCACCAGACGGCGTGCGCGCTCCAGCGCTTCGTCCAGCAGGTCGGCGAGCTTCACGGTACCGCCGGCGCGGGTTTTAAACGGTTTGCCATCTTTGCCGAGCATCATGCCGAACATGTGGTGCTCCAGCGGGACGGAATCCGGCACGTAGCCGGCTTTACGCACGATGGTCCACGCCTGCATCAGGTGCTGGTGCTGGCGAGAGTCGATGTAGTAAAGCACGCGGTCAGCATGCAAATTTTCGTAGCGGTATTTTGCGCAGGCGATATCGGTGGTGGTGTAGAGATAGCCGCCATCCTTCTTCTGGATGATAACGCCCATCGGTTCGCCTTCCTTGTTTTTGTACTCATCAAGGAACACTACGGTCGCGCCTTCGCTTTCTACCGCCAGACCTTTGGCTTTCAGATCGGCAACGATACCCGGCAGCATCGGGTTATAGAGGCTTTCACCCATCACGTCGTCGCGGGTCAGGGTAACGTTGAGGCGGTTATAGGTTAACTGGTTTTGCGACATGGTGATGTCGACCAGCTTGCGCCACATTTCGCGGAAGTACTCGTCGCCGCCCTGCAGCTTAACGACATAGCTGCGCGCGCGCTCGGCGAAGGCTTCGTCTTCATCGTAGTGTTTTTTCGCTTCGCGATAGAAACCTTCGAGGTCGGCCAGCGCCATTTCACCGGCGTTTTCCTGCTGCTGTTTTTCCAGGTACGCGATGAGCATGCCGAACTGGGTGCCCCAGTCGCCAACGTGGTTAGCGCGGATCACTTTATGGCCGAGAAACTCCAGCGTACGCACCGCGGCGTCGCCAATAATGGTGGAGCGCAGATGGCCTACGTGCATCTCTTTCGCCACGTTCGGCGCGGAGTAATCGACGACCACCGTCTGCGCCTGCGGCTGAGCCACGCCCAGACGTTCCGATTTCAGCGCGCTGCTGACGTTTTCCGCGAGGAAGGCCGGATCGAGGAAAATATTAATAAAGCCAGGGCCGGCGATCTCTACCTTATTGGCAATCCCGCTCAGATCGAGATGAGACAGTACCTGCTCTGCAAGTTGTCGCGGCGCCATGCCCAGTTTTTTGGCAACGGCCATCACGCCGTTGGCCTGATAGTCGCCGAACTGGACTTTTGCTGACTGGCGGACCTGAGGTTCGCAATCGGCAGACGCGCCTGCCGCGATCAGGGCCTGACTGACTTTTTCTGAGAGAAGAGCCTGAATATTCACCGAAACACCTTACGTTAACACGCCGTCACCCTGATGGGGCGGCGCGGGAATGTGGACAAATTAGGGCAGGAGTATACTGCATTTGCACCCACGCGTCAGCACCGCGCGGAGGTTGCTGAGCCTCGCGCTCAACGAATAACCGTTCGCGGGACGCTGCCGGCGATTGCCGGTTGGTCGGTCGCGGAAAACGCGATAGATTAGCGCTTTTTAGCGAGTACCGAGGCTTACGATGGCGAACTGGCAGCAGATAGATGAACTGAACGATATTTCCGCGGACCTGCCGCGCTTTACCGAGGCGCTGAACGCGCTTGCTCACCGGCTCGGTCTCGATATTACGCCCCATGACGCCGACCATATTTCCCTGCGCTGTCACCAGAACGCTACGGCGGAGCGCTGGCGTCGCGGCTTTGAACAATGCGCTACTCTGCTGTCGGAAAATGTCATTAACGGTCGACCCATCTGCCTGTTCAGGCTGGATGAGCCGGTGGTCGTGGCGCACTGGCGTTTTAGCATCGTTGAACTGCCGTGGCCGGGCGAAAAGCGCTATCCGCATGAAGGCTGGGAGCATATTGAAATCGTTCTGCCGGGCGATCCTGAAACGCTCAATACCCGCGCGCTGGCGCTGCTTTCCGATGAAGGGCTGGGCCAGCCGGGCATTTTTGTGAAGACCAGCGCGCCGAAAGGAGAGCGTGAGCGTTTACCGAATCCGACCCTGGCGGTAACGGATGGCAAAGTGACGATCAAATTTCACCCGTGGTCGATTGAGCAAATTGTCGCCAGCGAACACGCTGAACGATAACAGTGTGAAGCGACGCGGCGTCTGCCGGAAGAAATCGTGACATTCTGTAGTGCCTGCCCTATCGACGGAGAGAAGAATGACCTTACTGGAAGTCTGTTGTTACAGCATGGAGTGCGCGCTGGAGGCCCAGCGCCGGGGCGCCGATCGCATCGAGCTATGCGCCGCGCCGCAGGAGGGAGGGCTGACGCCTTCGCTGGGGGTACTGAAATCGGTGCGTGAAGCGGTGACCATTCCCGTTCATCCAATTATTCGCCCGCGCGGCGGTGATTTTTGCTATACCGCCGGCGAATTTGCCGCGATGCTTGATGATGTGGCCGCGGTGAAGGATCTCGGTTTTCCCGGCATGGTGATCGGCGTTCTGGACGCCGACGGTCGGGTGGATAGGGCGCGAATGAAAAAAATAATGGCGGCGGTGGGAACCCAGGCCGTCACCTTTCATCGGGCCTTTGATATGTGCGCCGACCCGCGCCAGGCCAGCGCTGAGCTGGCTGAACTCGGCGTTCAGCGTATCCTGACTTCGGGCCAGCAGTCTTCAGCCGAAAAAGGAATTTCATTAATCAGGGAACTTATTTCCCAAAGCGATACTCCTATTATTATGGCCGGTGCAGGCGTCCGCGCCGCCAACCTGCCGCTATTTTTGCAGGCAGGGGTAAAAGAGGTGCATACCTCGGCAGGCCAGTGGTTACCGTCCCCGATGCGCTTTCGCAATCCAGGACTGTCGATGTCTACGGATGCCGAAGCAGATGAATACTTACGCTACGCCGTCAATGGCGAAGCGGTAGCGGAAATGAAGAAGATTATTTCCGCACAGAGAGATTAAAACCCTAAATAATTCGAGTTGCGAGAAGGCGGCGACGCAGGGGATCCACAGGAACTTACTCAAGTAAGTGACTGGGGTGAGCGAGGAAAGCCAACGCACATGCAACTTGAAGTATGACGGGGATAAACCGTTTTTTGCTGCACATCATGTCGCCCAATATGATGATTGCCCGTACCAGGCCCCTGCCCATTAAACAGGGGCCTTTTTTTATCCTGAAAACGCGTTAACCAGGCTGCTTGTCGGCCCGCTTTTTCGCCGCCAGGGACTGTTCTGTTTCCGGTTTGGTGGCAATAAGCACCGCGCGCAGCGGGGCAGGGTAGCCTTCGCGGGTTTTGCTGCTGTCCTGCGGATCGAGGAAGTCGGCCAGCGACTCGGTGGTCATCCACTCGGTGCGGCGCTGCTCTTCGGTGGACGTCACGCAGGCGTCGACGATGCGTACATCGATAAACCCGCATTTCTCCAGCCACTGCTTTAGCGCGGCGGCAGAAGGGATAAAGTAGACGTTGCGCATCTGCGCATAGCGATCGCCCGGCACCAGCACGGTATTTTCATCGCCCTCGACGACCAGCGTCTCCAGCACCAGTTCGCCGCCGGGAACCAGCTGATCTTTGAGCTGCCACAGGTGATCGAGCGGGGAGCGGCGGTGGTACAGCACGCCCATCGAAAAGACGGTATCAAAGGCGTTCAGCGCCGGAAGCTGCTCAATGCCCAGCGGCAGCAGATGCGCGCGCTGATCGTTGCCCAACAGTTTTCGCACCGCTTCAAACTGGCAAAGGAACAGCTGGGTGGGATCGATGCCTACCGCCAGACGAGCCCCGGCGCCAATCATCCGCCACATGTGGTATCCGCTGCCGCAGCCGACATCAAGGATGGTACGTCCGGTGAGGTCGGAAAGGTGCGGCAGTACGCGTTCCCACTTCCAGTCGGAACGCCATTCGGTGTCGATATTCACGCCGTAAAGCGACCAGGGCCCTTTACGCCACGGCATCAGATTCTTCAGCAGGTTTTCAATCCGCAGACGCTGACCGTCGCCCAGCGGCGTTTCGCTCTCCGCGGTGACGCTGTGCAGCAGATCCAGTCGGTAGGGCGAAAACTCGGGCAGAAACTCGACGGCCCGCTCCCATTCCCGGTATTTCCCGTGCAGCGCGTCACGCTGCCAGGCCGCCACCTGGGCGGGCAGCGTCTCCAGCCAGTGCGACAGCGGGCTTTTGGCAATCAACTGATAAAAGTTGCTGAAATCAATCATGCCTGGTCCCCGGATTTTACGGCGATTAACGATCCGAAGTTAAAGCACTGGAACCACAGTTCGGCATGTTCGAAACCGGCCTTGCGCAGGCGCGCTTTGTGGGTTTCCACGGAATCGGTGAGCATCACGTTTTCCAGCATGCTGCGCTTTTGGCTGATTTCCAGCTCGCTATAGCCGTTGGCGCGTTTGAAATCATGATGCATGTTGAACAGCAGTTCGCCGACGTTGTCATCTTCGAAGCTGAATTTTTCCGACAGCACCAGCGCGCCGCCCGGATTGAGCCCCTGATAGACCTTATCAAGAATGGCCTGGCGTTCGCCCGGTTCGAGAAACTGGATGGTGAAGTTCAGCACCACCATCGATGCGTTTTCTATCGTGACGTGGCGAATATCGCCTTCAATCACTTCGACCGGCGTCGGCGCCTTATAGGCGTCAATATGTCGACGGCAGCGTTCGACCATGGCCGGCGAATTATCAACGGCGATGATTTTGCAGCCGGCATGCGCAATATTGCGGCGCACGGACAGCGTGGCTGCGCCAAGCGAGCAGCCGAGATCGTAAACCTGGGTATCCGGCTGAACGAAACGTTCCGCCAGCATGCCGATCATGGAAATGATATTGGAATAGCCGGGAACAGAGCGCTGGATCATATCCGGGAAGACTTCAGCAACCCGTTCATCAAAGGTCCAGTCGCCGAGGCTGGCAATCGGCGCGGAAAAAAGCGTATCGCGGTGAGACATAACGTTAAACCCGAAAAATCGAAAACGGCGTATTGTGCGCTAACGGACGGAGAAAACCAACTCCCAGGGCATATACCAGAAGTTCGCCAGCACCATCAGCAACAACGAACACCACGTCGCGCTCATGCCGGAACGACGCCAGCGGTAGAGACGATGATGAAAGCCATAGGAGTGCATCAGGCGCCCGGCGATCAGTAAAATACCGCAGACGTGGACCATCCAGGTCTGCGCGCCGTTCATTTCCATAAACAGCAGCAGAATCAGGCCAATGGGAACATATTCCACCGCGTTCCCGTGTACGCGTATAGCAACCTGCAGTTCGCTAAAACCGCCGTCGCCGTAGCCAACGCGATATTGCGTCCTCAGTCGTACAACGTCCCAGGAAAACTTAATAAGCAATAACGCACCTAAAACCGCATACAGCGCGCTGACCATACTCAAAACTCCCTTTCATCGCTTCCGGTGGCTCAATTGAGGATAGCAGGATATCAGAAAAGAGAGGTTTGCTGCGGAATTGAAGGTGCCGCCCCTATTTCCGGTAGGGCGGCGCGCAGATCGCTCCACAGGGTGTCGACCAGTTCCGGCGCCTGGGCGATATCCGGGGTATGGAGGAACAGGTACGGCGTGGTTGTCTGCGCCCATTTTGGCAGCGTGCGTAACCACACGCTAAACAGTTCACGATTTTGCGCCATGTCATCGCTGCCGATAAAACGCACCATCGGATGGTGGGCCGTCACCAGCGCATGGACGGGGACTTTTGGCTTCTTTCTTTGCGCGTCGAGCATCGCCGGGCTGCGGGCGACGGCGCTATGAACCGGACGGCTATCCAGGATGACGCGGTTGACGTTTCGCTGATGCAGCCCGCGATTGAGCTGCTGTTCCGCTTCCTCTTTGGCGAAAAACTCCGGATGCCTTACCTCAACGCCGTAGCTGAATTCGCGCGGCAGGCTGTCGAGGAACTGCCAGAGCGCGGGAAGATCCCGAGGGCCGAACGTGGCCGGCAGCTGCAGCCAGTATTGACCAATGCGCGATGACAGCGGCGCCAGGCGGGTGAAAAACTCGTGGCTTAAGTCGTCGCAGTTGCGCAGCGATGCCTGGTGCGAAATGGTGGCCGGAAACTTGAAGCAGAAGCGAAAATCATCGTGGGTTTGTTCATACCAGCGGCTGACAATCTCAGCTTTTGGTAAAGCGTACAGGGTCGTGTTGCCCTCCACGCAGTTAAAATGGCGGGCATACTCTTCAAGGCTGGTGATACCCAGGCGCACCCACTTCGGGTGCGCCCATTGGGGAAGCCCAATATAGATCATAACGCGGCAAGTACCTCCTCGGTACTGCGCACGCGGGCAATACGCGGGAAGATGTGCGTCATGCTGCCCTGATGCTGTTCAGCCGTTGCTGCGCTGCAGGCGTCTTCAACGAGAATCAGATTGAAGCCCAGCTCCCAGGCGTTGCGCGCCGTCGATTCGACGCCAATATTGGTTGAGATACCGCACAGGATAATCGTATCGATACCGCGACGGCGAAGCTGCAGCTCCAGGTCGGTGCCGTAAAAGGCTCCCCACTGGCGTTTGGTGACTTCGATGTCGCTCTCCTGTTTTTCCAGCGCCAGGGGATAGGTCCACCAGTTTTCCGGTAGCGTATGGGCTCCTGCCTGGGCATCGACAGGCTGCTTCAGCGCTTCGGCGAAATCCGCCGACCAGCCAACGCGAACCATGACCACCGGGGAACCCTGCTGGCGGCACTTTTTGGCCAGACTCGCGGCGCGCTCAACCACGTCGTCAGCCCGATGCGGGCCGCCGGCAAACGGTAAAATGCCTTCCTGCAGGTCTATAACCACCAGCGCGGTTTTTTTTGCATTGAGTTCTAACATGATATCCCCGTATCTTCTTCTGTTGTCAGGTCGCTACAATACCGTTGCCGATCTCGCCCGAGGGTAACAAATTTTGTTAATTTTTGTGAGTACAAGCAATAAGCGCGCAGCAAAGCAACGCTGCGCGCTGCGCCGGGCTTATCGTGCGCCATAATTTCCAGTATAATAGCCGCCTTTTTTCATTCAGTTGTGACATCAGCTAAAGCTGCGACCTCGTCGCCTGCAAGACAGGCAACAATCCGCCTGCGGCTAAGTTAAGGGATATCTCATGCGTACAGAATATTGCGGGCAGCTTCGTCTGTCCCACGTAGGGCAGCAAGTGACTCTGTGTGGTTGGGTCAACCGTCGTCGTGATCTCGGTAGCCTTATCTTTATCGATATGCGTGACCGCGAAGGCATCGTACAGGTGTTTTTCGATCCGGATCGTGCCGACGCATTAAAGCTGGCCTCTGAACTGCGTAATGAGTTCTGCATCCAGGTCACCGGTACCGTGCGCGCGCGTGACGAAAAAAACATCAATAGCGATATGGCCACCGGCGCCATCGAAGTGCTGGCATCGGATCTGACGATTATCAACCGCGCTGAAGCGCTGCCGCTGGACTCCAACCACGTCAATACCGAAGAAGCGCGTCTGAAATATCGCTACCTGGATCTGCGTCGTCCGGAAATGGCGCAGCGCCTGAAGACCCGTGCGAAAATCACCAGCCTGGTGCGCCGCTTTATGGATGACCACGGTTTCCTCGACATCGAAACGCCGATGCTGACCAAAGCCACGCCGGAAGGCGCGCGCGACTACCTGGTCCCATCCCGCGTGCATAAAGGGAAATTCTACGCGCTGCCGCAGTCTCCACAGCTGTTCAAGCAGCTGCTGATGATGTCCGGTTTTGACCGCTACTATCAGATCGTTAAATGCTTCCGCGACGAAGACCTGCGTGCCGACCGTCAGCCGGAATTTACCCAGATCGATGTGGAAACCTCCTTCATGACCGCCGGGCAGGTGCGCGAAGTCATGGAAGCGCTGGTGCGTAACCTGTGGCAGGAAGTGAAGGGCGTGGATCTGGGCGATTTCCCGATCATGACCTTCGCCGAAGCCGAGCGCCGCTACGGTTCTGACAAACCAGACCTGCGTAACCCGATGGAGCTGGTGGACGTCGCCGATCTGGTGAAAGCGGTGGAATTCGCCGTCTTCGCCGGCCCGGCTAACGACGCCAAAGGGCGCGTTGCCGCGCTGCGCGTACCGGGCGGCGCTGCGCTGACCCGTAAGCAAATCGACGAATACGGTAAGTTTGTCCAGATCTACGGCGCGAAAGGGCTGGCCTATATTAAAGTAACCGAGCGGGCGAAAGGCCTTGAAGGCATCAACAGCCCGGTGGCTAAATTCCTCAACGCCGACATCGTTGAAGCGATCCTTGAGCGCACCGGCGCGCAGGATGGCGATATGATCTTCTTCGGCGCGGATAACAAAAAAGTGGTCGCCGACGCGCTGGGTGCACTGCGTCTGAAGCTGGGCAAAGACCTGAACCTGACCGACGAAGACAAATGGGCGCCGCTGTGGGTTATCGACTTCCCGATGTTTGAAGACGACGGCGAAGGCGGCCTGACCGCGATGCACCATCCGTTCACCTCGCCGAAAGACATGTCCGCCGCCGAGCTGAAAGCCGCGCCGGAAGACGCGGTGGCCAACGCCTACGATATGGTCATCAACGGCTATGAAGTGGGCGGCGGTTCCGTGCGTATTCACAGCGGTGAGATGCAGCAGACCGTGTTCGGCATCCTGGGCATTAACGAGCAGGAGCAGCGCGAGAAGTTTGGCTTCCTGCTGGACGCGCTGAAATACGGTACCCCGCCGCACGCGGGCCTGGCTTTTGGCCTCGACCGTTTGACCATGCTGCTGACCGGTACCGATAATATCCGTGACGTTATCGCCTTCCCGAAAACGACCGCAGCCGCTTGCCTGATGACCGAAGCGCCAAGCTTCGCTAACCCGGCATCGCTGAGCGAACTCGGTATTCAGGTGGTGGCGAAAGAGGCAAAAGAGTCTCTGGAGAATAAGTAAGATGTCATTCAAGCTCCCCGTTTCCGTACTGGTGGTGATTTACGCCGAAGATACGAAGCGGGTGCTGATGTTGCAGCGGCGCGACGATCCCGCGTTCTGGCAGTCGGTTACCGGCAGCCTGGAAGAGGGAGAAACCGCGCCGCAGGCTGCCGCGCGTGAAGTTATGGAAGAGGTCGCCATCGATGTTGCCTGCGAGCAGCTGGCTTTGGTTGATTGTCAGCGTACGGTAGAATTCGAGATATTTTCTCATTTACGTCATCGCTATGCGCCGGGCGTTGAGCGCAATACGGAGTTTTGGTTCCGTCTTGCGCTCCCCCATGAACGCCAGATTGTCTTTACAGAACATCTGGACTATCGCTGGGTTGACGCGGCGGAAGCCGCTACGTTGACCAAGTCCTGGAGCAACCGGCAGGCGATTGAAGAATTTGTAATTAACGCCGCCTGAAAGGGCGCGCTTTTTTTTGGAGAGTTTTTTATGGCAGGTCATAGTAAATGGGCCAACACCAAGCACCGCAAAGCGGCACAGGATGCCAAGCGCGGTAAGATCTTTACGAAAATTATTCGCGAGCTGGTCACCGCCGCGCGTCTGGGCGGCGGCGATGCGGGCTCTAACCCGCGTCTGCGCGCGGCAATCGACAAAGCGCTGAGCAACAACATGACCCGCGACACCCTGAACCGCGCTATCGCGCGCGGCGTCGGCGGCGATGATGATGCGAACATGGAAACCATCATCTATGAAGGTTACGGTCCTGGCGGCACGGCGGTAATGGTTGAATGTCTGTCCGACAACCGCAACCGTACCGTGGCGGAAGTACGTCATGCCTTCACCAAAACCGGCGGTAACCTGGGGACCGACGGTTCCGTTTCCTACCTGTTCAGCAAAAAAGGCGTTATCTCCTTCGAGAAAGGCGACGAAGATGCGATCATGGAAGCGGCGCTGGAAGCGGGCGCGGAAGACGTTGTGACCTATGACGATGGCGCGATTGACGTTTATACCGCCTGGGAAGAGATGGGCGCGGTACGCGATGCGCTGGAAGCCGCCGGCCTGAAAGCGGACGCCGCTGAAGTCTCGATGATCCCGTCAACCAAAGCGGATATGGACGCGGAAACTGCGCCGAAACTGCTGCGTCTGATCGATATGCTGGAAGATTGCGACGACGTGCAGGAAGTTTATCACAACGGCGAGATCTCTGATGAGGTCGCCGCAACGCTCTAATGTTGCCGACCGTTAAACCACTAACCGGAGGCGCGTGATGGCCATTATTCTCGGCATTGACCCGGGGTCGCGCGTCACTGGTTATGGCGTCATCCGCCAGGTTGGACGCCAGCTGAGCTACCTGGGCAGCGGCTGTATTCGCACGAAAGTGGATGATTTACCGTCTCGCCTGAAGCTTATCTATGCGGGCGTGACGGAAATTATCACCCAGTTCCAGCCGGACTATTTCGCCATCGAACAAGTGTTTATGGCAAAGAACGCCGACTCGGCGCTGAAGCTCGGCCAGGCGCGCGGCGTGGCGATTGTCGCGGCGACGAATCAGGACCTGCCGGTCTTTGAGTACGCCGCCAGGCAGGTAAAGCAGACCGTTGTCGGCATCGGCAGCGCGGAAAAGAGCCAGGTGCAGCACATGGTGCGCACGTTGCTTAAGCTGCCGGCTAACCCGCAGGCGGATGCGGCGGATGCTTTAGCCATCGCCATCACCCATTGCCACGTCAGCCAGAACGCGGCTCAGATCGGCGAAAGCCGCCTGAACCTGGCGCGCGGACGCTTACGATAACCTGAAATCAGGCTGGATATCTATCCAGCCTTTTTTTATGATACCGCATTAGACTTTCGGCCCTTAATCCAGGAGCTCCATGTGATAGGCAGACTCAGAGGCATCATTCTCGAAAAACAACCCCCGCTGGTTTTACTTGAAACGGGAGGCGTAGGCTATGAGGTTCATCTGCCGATGACCTGCTTCTATGAGCTGCCGGACGTGGGTAAAGAGGCGATCATTTTCACCCACTTTATCGTCCGTGAAGATGCACAGCTGCTGTATGGCTTTAACAACAAGCAGGAGCGCACGCTGTTTAAAGAGCTGATTAAAACCAACGGCGTCGGTCCGAAGCTGGCGCTGGCGATCCTTTCCGGCATGTCGGCGCAGCAGTTTGTCAATGCCGTTGAGCGCGAGGAGCTGGCGGCGCTGGTGAAGCTGCCGGGTATCGGCAAGAAAACCGCGGAACGTCTGATTGTCGAGATGAAAGACCGCTTTAAAGGACTGCACGGCGATCTGTTTACGCCGGCAGCGGATCTGGTCCTGACGTCGCCGGCCG
Source organism: Klebsiella sp. Q11 (assembly GCF_964241505.1). Classification (NCBI taxonomy): domain Bacteria; kingdom Pseudomonadati; phylum Pseudomonadota; class Gammaproteobacteria; order Enterobacterales; family Enterobacteriaceae; genus Klebsiella; species Klebsiella sp. Q11. Next base: position 345,584 of record NZ_CAXSXW010000006.1, on the reverse strand, counting down.
GCCCGTCTGACGATGACGCTGAACAGGAAGCGGTTGCCGCGCTGGTGGCGCTGGGCTATAAACCTCAGGAGGCCAGCCGGATGGTCAGCAAAATCGTACGCCCGGATGCCAACAGTGAAACGCTAATTCGCGAAGCGCTCCGCGCCGCGTTGTGAGGTAAGGGATGATTGAAGCAGACAGGCTGGTATCGGCGGACAGCAGCGGTTTTGAAGAGGCGGCCGATCGCGCAATTCGTCCTAAATTGCTGCAAGAGTACGTGGGCCAGCCGCACGTCCGTTCGCAAATGGAGATCTTTATCCAGGCGGCGAAGCTGCGCGGCGACGCGCTCGATCACCTGCTGATTTTTGGCCCGCCGGGGCTGGGGAAAACCACCCTGGCAAACATCGTCGCCAACGAGATGGGCGTTAACCTGCGCACCACCTCCGGCCCGGTGCTGGAGAAGGCGGGCGATCTGGCGGCGATGCTGACCAATCTTGAGCCCCACGACGTTCTGTTTATCGACGAGATCCACCGCCTGTCGCCGGTGGTCGAAGAAGTCCTGTATCCGGCAATGGAAGATTATCAGCTGGATATCATGATTGGCGAAGGGCCCGCGGCGCGTTCGATAAAAATCGATCTGCCGCCGTTTACCCTGATTGGCGCGACGACTCGCGCCGGCTCGCTGACATCACCTCTACGCGACCGTTTTGGCATCGTTCAGCGCCTGGAGTTCTACCAGATCCCGGACCTGCAGCATATTGTCAGCCGCAGCGCCCGCTATATGGGACTGGAGATGAGCGAAGAGGGGGCTCTGGAGGTCGCGCGCCGCGCGCGCGGTACGCCGCGAATCGCCAACCGCCTGCTGCGCAGGGTGCGTGACTTTGCCGAGGTTCGCTACGACGGGCGTATCTCTGAGGAGATTGCCGCTCAGGCGCTGGATATGCTCAACGTGGATGCGGAAGGCTTTGATTATATGGACCGTAAGCTGCTGCTGGCGGTCATCGATAAATTCTTTGGCGGGCCGGTCGGCCTGGATAACCTGGCGGCGGCCATCGGTGAAGAGCGGGAAACCATTGAAGATGTGCTGGAGCCGTATCTGATCCAGCAGGGCTTTTTACAGCGTACGCCGCGCGGGCGAATGGCGACGGTACGGGCCTGGACCCACTTCGGTATTACGCCGCCGGAAATGCCGTAATCGTTGTCCGGCTATAAAACGGCAGACCTCAGGGGCCAGTAGCCCGGCTAAGCGGAGCGCAAGCCGGGGAAATAGCTGAAGCGGTATTGCGGTTTGATGTCCCGGCTTGCGGCGTGAAGGCCTTAGCCGGGCTACAACGTCCGCAGACGGCCGTGAGCCCATAGCCGTCAGCCGAGTTTTGATGGCGGCTGACGCGGGCGCATAAGCGTCAGGCGGCCGGTTTCTTGCTCATGCTGAAAATAAACAGCAGCGCGGCGCACAGCACCACGGAAGGCCCCGCCGGCGTGTCGTAGAACGCCGAGAAGGTCAATCCTCCGGTCACCGCAATCATTCCCACGCCAACCGCCACTCCCGCCATTTGCTCCGGCGTACGGGCAAAGCGGCGGGCCGTGGCGGCGGGAATAATCAGCAGCGACGTGATAATCAGCGCCCCGACGAACTTCATCGCCACGCCGATGGTCAGCGCGGTCACCAGCATCAATAGCAGCTTGACCCGCTGAAGCTTAACGCCATCAACAAACGCCAGATCCGGGCTAATAGTCATCGACAGCAGGTTGCGCCATTGCCAGAGCAGGATCGCCAGCACGATAACCACGCCAATCGCAATGGAGATCAAATCTTCCGGCGTCACCGCCAGCAGATCGCCGAACAGATAGGCCATCAGATCGACGCGCACGTTTGACATCAGGCTGACCACCACCAGGCCCAGCGACAGCGCGCTGTGCGCCATGATGCCGAGTAGCGTGTCTACCGCCAGGTGGGGGCGTTTCTCCAGCCACACCAGGCCGCCCGCCAGCAGCAGCGTCACCGCGATGACCGCATAGAACGGATTGACGTTGAGCAGTAAACCAAAAGCCACGCCGAGCAGAGAGGCGTGGGCCAGGGTATCACCGAAGTAGGACATCCGGCGCCAGACGACGAACGATCCCAGCGGACCCGCCGCACAGGCGAGCATCATTCCGGCCAGCCAGCCGGGGAGCAGTAGTTCAATCATTAACGGTCATTTCCCCGACGTAGTACAATCCGCCCCTGCAGGTCGTGGCGGTGGTTATGATGATGGCGATAGATCCCTAGCTGTTCCGCGCCGCGCTGGCCGAACATCGAGATAAATTCCGGGTGCATAGAGACCACTTCCGGCGCGCCGGAGCAGCAAATATGCTGATTCAGGCACAGCACTTCGTCGGTTTTGGCCATCACCAGATGCAGGTCATGAGAAACCATCAGTACGGCGCAATCAAGCTCCTGGCGCAGCTGGTTAATCAGATCGTAAAGCGCCACCTGACCGTTGACGTCAACGCCCTGCGTCGGCTCGTCGAGCACCAGCAGCTGCGGCTGATTGAGCAGCGCCCGTGCCAGCAGTACCCGCTGGGTCTCTCCGCCGGAAAGCTTCTGCATAGGGGCGTCGATCAGATGCCCGGCCTGCACGCGCTTAAGCGCTGGCAGAATGTCGCGTTTGTGCGTTCCCGGACGTAAAAGCATAAAGCGGCTGACGGTCAGCGGCAGGGTAGCATCAAGGTGCAGCTTTTGCGGCACATAGCCGATCCGCAGATGCCCGTCGCGTTTGATAATCCCTTCCGAGGGTGCTACCAGCCCCAGAACCACTCTCACGAGGGTCGATTTACCGGCGCCGTTCGGCCCCAGTAAGGTTAAAATTTTGCCCGGCTTTAGCGTTAGCGAAATGTCAGACAGCACGCGCCTTTGGCCATAAACGACCGCGACGTTTTCCAGAGTTACAAGATTTGTCATATCAAATTAGAGGTTGCACAAGCCAGTGAATGTTATAATATCACATCTTTCTCATTCTATACGATGATTAGACGCATTATGTTACATAAAAATACGCTTCTTTGCGCTGGACTTAGCGCCGCTTTTTTGTTCGCCCATGCGCCGTTGGCCAGCGCCGCGGTTGTCACTTCCCTTAAGCCACTGGGCTTTATCGCTTCCGCTATCGCCGATGGGGTGACACAGACGCAGGTACTGCTGCCGGACGGGGCCTCGGAGCATGACTATTCGCTGCGGCCATCGGATGCAAAACGCTTACAGAACGCAGACTTAGTGGTCTGGATTGGTCCAGAGATGGAGGCGTTTATGGATAAGTCAACGCAAAGCATTGCGCCAAACAAAAAGGTGACGATTGCCGAGCTTGACGGCGTGAAACCGTTACTCATGAAAGGCACCGACGACGACGACGACCATCACGGTCACGACCATGGCGCCGGGGAAAATAGTGACGACGATCACCATCACGGCATCTATAACATGCATCTGTGGCTTTCCCCAGAGATAGCGCGCCTTTCGGCGGTTGCAATCCACGATAAATTATTGGAACTTATGCCGCAGAGTCGAGCCAAACTTGACGCCAACCTGAAGGATTTTGAGGCAAAATTAGCCGCAACCGACAAGCAGGTTGGGACCGAGCTGGCACCGCTGAAAGGGAAGGGATATTTCGTTTTTCATGACGCCTACGGCTACTTTGAAAAACACTACGGTTTGACCCCTCTGGGCCATTTTACTGTCAACCCTGAAATCCAGCCTGGTGCGCAGCGTTTACACGAAATCAGAACACAGCTGGTTGAGCAAAAAGCAACTTGCGTTTTTGCTGAGCCACAGTTCAGGCCAGCGGTCATCGAAGCTGTTGCCAGGGGAACGTCCGTGCGCATGGGAACCCTGGATCCACTTGGAATCGGAATTAAGCTGGGTAAAGAGAGTTATCCGCAATTCCTGAGCCAGATGGCGAATCAGTATTCCAGCTGCCTGAAAGGAGAATAACGAGGAAGTGAATACGTGCAACAGATAGCCCGCGCTGTCACTCAGGCATTTAACAATCTGCCACGACCTCACCGCGTTATGCTGGGGTCGCTTAGCGTTCTTACCTTAGCGGTCGCCGTCTGGCGACCCTACATCTACCACCATCCCGAAACGGCTCCCATCTCCAGAACCATCGAGCTGGAACAAAGCGAAATTCGTTCGCTGCTGCCAGAGGCTTCGGAACCCATCGATCAGGCGCCTCAGGAAGAAGAAGCTATCCCTCAGGATGAGTTGGATGATAAAGCGGACAGCGATTCCGGCGGCCATGAATATGTGGTGTCGACCGGCGATACGCTCAGCAGCATTCTTAATCAGTACGGTATTGATATGGGCGATATCGCCCGGCTCTCCTCGGCGGATAAAGAGCTGCGTAATCTGAAAATTGGTCAACAGCTCTCCTGGACCCTGACGGCGGACGGCGACCTGCAAAGCCTGACCTGGGAGATGTCGCGCCGCGAAACCCGCACCTACGATCGGGTTGCAAACGGTTTCAAAATGAGCAGCGAGCTGCAAAAAGGCGACTGGGTCAATAACGTACTGAAAGGTACCGTGGGCGGCAGCTTTGTCGCCAGCGCTCGCGATGCCGGCCTGACCAGCACCGAAATTAGCGCGGTGATCAAAGCCATGCAGTGGCAGATGGACTTCCGTAAGCTGAAAAAAGGCGATGAGTTTTCCGTACTGATGTCGCGTGAAATGCTCGACGGTAAGCGCGAGCAAAGCCAGCTGCTTGGCGTACGCCTGCGTTCGGATGGCAAAGACTATTACGCGATCCGCGCTGAGGATGGCAAATTCTACGATCGCAACGGTACCGGCCTGGCGAAGGGGTTCCTGCGCTTCCCGACCGCACGTCAGTTCCGCGTCTCTTCGAACTTTAACCCGCGTCGTCTGAACCCGGTGACCGGCCGCGTCGCGCCGCATCGTGGCGTCGATTTTGCGATGCCGCAGGGTACGCCGGTGCTGTCGGTAGGGGATGGCGAAGTGGTAGTGGCTAAACGTAGCGGTGCGGCAGGTTATTACGTCGCCGTCCGCCATGGTCGTACCTATACCACCCGCTATATGCACCTGCGTAAGCTGCTGGTCAAACCCGGGCAGAAGGTGAAACGCGGCGATCGTATTGCGCTGTCGGGCAACACCGGGCGTTCTACCGGTCCGCATCTGCATTATGAAGTGTGGATCAACCAGCAGGCGGTCAACCCGCTAACGGCGAAACTGCCGCGTACGGAAGGGCTCAGCGGTTCCGACCGTACCGATTTCCTGGCGCAGGCCAAACAGGTGATTCCGCAGCTGCGGTTTGACTAACCTCACGCCAGTTAAAGCCGGTGCCTTCTGCGCGCCGGCTTTTTCTTTTGTACGTTACTCCACGTATCGCTAAACTAACCCATTATCTTTACTGAGCGGAAATTCTGCGGATTGGGCATGGAAACGAAAAAAAATAATATTGAATTTATTCCAAAATTTGAAAAATCCTTTTTACTGCCGCGCTACTGGGGCGCGTGGTTCGGCGTTTTTGCCTTCGGCGCAATTGCCCTGACGCCCGCGTCTTTCCGCGATCCGATCCTGGGTAAACTGGGGCGTTTTGTTGGTCGTCTGGCAAAGAGTTCGCGCCGCCGGGCGCAAATTAACCTGCTGTACTGCTTTCCGGAAAAAAGCGAGCAGGAACGTGAAGAAATAATTGATGCCATGTATGCCTCCGCGCCGCAGGCGATGGTGATGATGGCGGAGTTAGGCCTGCGCGATCCGCAGCGCATTCTTTCCCGCGTCGACTGGCAGGGCAAAGAAATTATCGATGAAATGCAGCGCAACAACGAGAAAGTGATCTTCCTGGTTCCTCATGCCTGGGGAGTAGACATCCCGGCGATGCTGATGGCGTCCGGCGGGCAAAAAATGGCGGCGATGTTTCATAACCAGGGCAACCCGGTATTCGATTACGTCTGGAATACCGTGCGCCGTCGTTTCGGCGGTCGTATGCACGCGCGCAACGACGGGATCAAACCGTTTATTCAGTCGGTGCGTCAGGGATACTGGGGCTACTATCTGCCGGATCAGGATCACGGGGCCGAGCACAGTGAATTTGTTGATTTCTTTGCCACCTACAAGGCGACGCTCCCGGCGATCGGCCGTTTAATGAAAGTCTGCCGCGCCCGCGTCGTACCGCTGTTCCCGGTCTATGATGGTAAAACGCATCGTCTGACGGTGCTGGTGCGCCCGCCGATGGACGATCTGCTGGAAGCGGATGATAACACTATCGCCCGGCGGATGAACGAAGAGGTGGAAGTGTTCGTGAAGCCGCATACCGAGCAGTACACCTGGATCCTCAAGCTGCTGAAAACGCGCAAGCCGGGTGAAATCGAGCCCTACAAGCGTAAGGAGCTGTACCCCAAGAAAAAGCCGCATCAGGGGTGAACATCGCAGCCAATGGCCTCACCGGGTTCATTGGCCGTATTGTTTGAGTAGCGTCAAATGTTCGGCAACGAGCCGGTAACGATATTCCGGACGACCGGTGATGCCGTAATGGTTGGTGGTGTAGAGGATATTTATCTGCTCCAGCCAAATCAGATATTTGCGGCATGAGACCCGGGATATCTGCAGCGCCGCGGCCAGTTCATTGGTCGAAAAGTCACGTTCCTGCCAGGCGTCAATCCACTGGCACACCAGACGAAGCGTCTGCGGCGTAAGCCCTTTCGGCAAGCGGCGTGCGCTTTCCTGCTGCTGAACCCCGCCGCGCAGCAGGCTGTCCACATCGGCCTGGGCGTAGCTGGATTTCGCATTCTTCAGATCGCGCTTTTTACGCCATGACAACAGCGCCTCCTCAAAGCGCGGAAACTGAAACGGTTTAATCAGGTAATCGACCACGCCATAATGCAGCGCCGTCTGAACCGTGCACCTATCGGCAGCGGAGGTAATCATAATGACATCAATATTTCGCGAATCGGCGCGTAGCGCGGGCAGCAGATCCAGCCCATTCTCTTGCTGCATGTAGACATCCAGCAGCACCAGATCGACCTGCGCCAAATGGCTAAGCATCTCCCTGGCTTCGCGGACCGTGGGGGCCACGCCGCAGCAGTGGAAATCCGCCACCCGGCTGAGAAACAGCCGGTTCAGCTCGGCCACCATGGAATCATCATCGACAATCAGCACATTAATCATGCGGGGTTTCCCGGTGCGGCGGGAAGCCGGCGCGCTTCCCGTAATATGTGTCTGGGATGGCGATCAAAATGGCGATCGTTTATACGCGGTGTAGCGCGCTCGCCAGAACATTTTATCGATATTCGCGGCCAGCTGTGCCTCGTCAATCTGCGGCGCGACGCCATCCTGCTGAGCCGCGCGTGCGACCTCTGCGGCAATTGCCCGGGAAATCATCTCAATCTCGTCGACCGGCGGCAGTAATCCGCCGGCGTCGCGGGTGGCCAAAGGCGAGTGGGCGGCCAGGGTTTTACTGCAGGCGATAAGCATCCCTTCGGTCACGCGCGCCGCTTTGCTGGCCAGAATCCCCAGCCCCAGACCGGGGAAAACATAGGCATTGTTGCACTGGGCGATATCGTAGGTCTTACCGTCATAGAATACGGGCGCGAACGGGCTGCCGGTGGCAATTAGCGCATTCCCCCGGGTCCATTCCAGCAGATCCTTCGGCTGGGCTTCGGCGCGGGAGGTCGGGTTGGACAGCGGCATAATAATCGGACGCGGGCAGTGCCGGTGCATCTCTTTGATAATCTCTTCGCTGAACAGTCCCGGCTGGCCGGATACGCCAATCAGCACGGTGGGATGGACGTTGCGCACAACATCCATCAGCGACAGGTGGGCCGCATCGGTATCCCAGCGGGTGAGATTTTTCCGCGGCGTGACGTGGCCCTGCTGGAAATCCAGCAAATCCGGTATCTCATCGGTCAACAGGCCAGGGCGGTCGACCATAAAGATGCGATTGCGCGCTTCCTGCTCTGAGAGCCCGTCATCAACCATCAGCGCAATGATTTTTTCCGCTATCCCGCATCCGGCCGATCCGCTGCCGAGAAACACCACTCGCTGATCGCGGATCCGCGTACCGGCGGCAGCGGCGGCAGCGATCAGCGTGCCTGAGGTCACGGCTGCCGTGCCCTGAATATCATCGTTGAAACAGCACAGCTGGTGACGATAGCGGTTAAGAAGCCGGGTGGCGTTTTTTTGCGCAAAATCTTCGAACTGTAGTAGCACATTGGGCCAGCGCTGCGTGATGGCATGGACAAACATGTCCATAAATTCCATGTACTGCTCGTCGCTTATACGCGGATGACGCCAGCCCATATACAGCGGGTCCTCAAGATGCTGGGCGTTGTTGGTGCCCACGTCCAGCATAATAGGGAGCGTTGATGCCGGGTGTATACCCCCGCAGGCTGTATATAACGAGAGTTTACCAATCGGGATCCCCATGCCGCCAATCCCCTGGTCGCCGAGGCCAAGAATGCGCTCGCCGTCGGTCACCACAATAACGTTGATATCATTGCGGGAAAAGCCCTGCAGCATCTCATCAATGTTGTGACGGTTAGGCCATGAAATAAACAGACCGCGTCCCCGGCGATAAATTTCAGAGAAGTGTTCACATGCTTCACCTACCGTTGGGGTATAGATGATCGGCAGCGTTTCTTTCATATGGCTGCGCAGCAGATTATAGAATAGGGTCTCGTTAGTATCCTGAATATTTCGCAGGTAGATATGGCGCGAAATATCCCGTTTAAACTGGCAAAACTGCCCCCACGCGCGCGCGGTTTGCTCTTCAATCGTTTCGACATTATGCGGCAGCAGACCCTGAAGATTAAACGCGGTACGTTCACCTTCAGTAAACGCGAGACCTTTATTTAATAACGGGTTTTCCAGCAGCACGGCGCCGTTATAGGGCGTATATAAGGTTTCTGTGGCTAACATTTGATGACTCCTGAATATCATAATAAATAATTACCGGAATTCTTCGGGCTTTATTTCAGTGATTAAGAGATTAAATAAATCATGAATCCTTCAGTGACGACGCCCACTGCGGTACCGAGCAAAATAGAGGATGAGGCGGGCTCGATATAGGTATCGCTGCGCAGGGCAAACATCCCTGCCGCAATGGCGGAAGGCGTCGCGCCGATGATAATGACCTGCTGCATCAGGCTATGGCTGAGCCCGAAGGCGAGACCGGCTACGGCCATCATGGCCGGCTGGAGCAGATTCTTGATGCTGATATTGGTACAGGTTTGAATATTGACCGTAGGACGTTCGCCGTAAAATAGCAGCCCAAGGGCGAACAGGGAGAGGCCGCCCGCCACTTTTCCCACCATCTCAATGGGCATGCTCAGCATGTGCGGCAGCTGTACTCCGGCAAGGCTGAGCAGTACCCCGGAAATCGGTATCCAGACGATCGGGTTTCGGACGGCTTTAAACAGGTTTTGCAGGATAAGCCGCAGCGGATTAGGCTGTTCCGCGTCAGCGCGGCCGCGCTTGTCACCCATGCGAATCAGGATGATGGTCAGGGGGATCATCAATACGCTGGTCACCAGGTTACCGATAAGCACGCCGAGAAAACCCTCCGGACCAATCAGCACCGCAAGCACGGGAGCGCCAAAGTAGGCCATGTCGGGGAACGCGCACACCAGGGACTGAATCGCGCTGGTTTTAATATCATGACGAAAAACATAGCGTGAGATCAGGAGCGTGAGGATATATGACCCCATCAGACCGATGACTAACACCGCCATAAAGGTGAAGTTTTTCATCTTATCGGGATGAGTATTCAGTGCGCCGATAAAAAGATGGAAGGGAAGCGCGAAACGAATGACCACCGTGGCCAGTACGGACGCATCCTCGCGGCGGGTATAGCCCAGCTTACCGCTTAGCCATCCGAGCAGCATGATAAACACCAGGGGAAAAAGGGATTCTAAGAGCAGTGAAGGCATAAGATGTCCTGAAAATATATTATCGGCTACGTTGTGTTTTTTTAATCTAGCGATCCCATAATATTTAAAAGGTGATAGTCATCACAGTCGCTGGGGTTTAAATAATTTCGTCTTAAATACTTTACTTACAAATAGAGAAAAAAGGACAGAGTCATCACTTTATCTCTCTGCTATTCAGTTATACCGATGCCGGTAACTTTAGTTTCAGGGTAATAAATTAAATTACTTAAAATAAATATTATGCTTTAGTCACAAAGCACGACAGTAAAACCTGGATTTTATTTTTTAATGTTAACGTCCTGTGCTAACGTTTTTTTGTTTCATTGGTATTTTGCCTGGCATTTTTTTATTTATTTGATTGCGCGCTTTTAATATTGCGTCGATACCCTACGTGACATCATTATTCAGGTAAAAATATGGAAAATAACTCACTCAACCACCCGATAGATAAAACGCTGCCGAGCGGGCAGGCGCCACGACTTTTATCCAATATTGAGGTCGGCGCCGTGCCGTTGGTGCTCTTTATCGGGATAGCCGCAATTGTTGCCATCTCCGCGACCGCAGGCCTGCTGCCGAAGAACATGATTGGCGGTCTGGCGGTAATCATGACCCTGGGGTTCGCGCTGGCTAAAATTGGCCGAATGGTGCCGATCCTCAAGGAGGTTGGCGGCCCGGCCATTTTGTGCCTGATGACGCCGTCGGTGCTGGTCTATTTCGGCATGTTCGAAGCGCATACCCTCGATACCGTGCACTTGCTGATGAAAGAGGCCAACCTCCTCTATTTCGTCATCGCCTGCCTGGTCGTCGGCAGCATTCTGGGCATGAACAGAACCATCCTGATTCAGGGAATGGTACGTATGTTTGTCCCGCTGGTGGTGGGGACCGGGGCGGCGATCTTAACCGGCCTGCTGGTGGGCAGCCTGGTTGGCTACAGTTTCTACCACACCTTTTTCTTTATTATCGTGCCGATCATCGGCGGCGGTATCGGTGAAGGGATCCTGCCTCTGTCGCTGGCCTATTCAGCCATTCTCGGGCAAACGCCCGACGTTTACGTGGCGCAGCTGGCGCCGGCTGCCGTGGTGGGCAACATTTTCGCCATCATCTGCGCCGGTTTTCTGGCGCGCATGGGGACGCGACGTCCTTCGCTCTCCGGCAGCGGAATGTTAATTCGCAGCCATGAAGATAACAGCGTCTTTGCGCAAAATCAGCGCGCGCAGCCCACGGATTTCCAGCTGATGGGGGCCGGATTATTAATGATTTGCGCGTTTTTTATCGTCGGCGGTCTGCTGGAAAAGGTGGTGCATATTCCGGGGCCGGTGCTGATGATTCTGGCCGCGGTATTTTGCAAATACGCGAAGGTTATCCTGGCGGCGATGGAGCTCGGGGCGCACAGCTGCTACAAGTTTGTCTCCGCCGCGCTGGTTTGGCCGCTGATGATAGGCCTGGGAATGCTGTATGTTCCTCTGGAAAGCGTGGTCGCGGTCTTCTCGGTTGGCTACGTGGTGGTTTGTGGCTCAATCGTCATTGCGATGGCGCTAAGCGGCTTTCTTATCGCTTCTCGTCTGAATATGTACCCGGTCGAAGCGGCCATCGTCACCAGCTGCCACAGCGGGCTTGGGGGGACGGGAGACGTTGCCATTCTCTCGGCATCAAACCGAATGGGATTAATGCCTTTTGCCCAGATAGCCACCCGTATCGGCGGCGCGTCGACGGTGATTACCGCCACGCTATTGTTGAGCTGGCTTGCGTAGTTTAGCGGGCGAGGGGGCAAAAAAATACCTGCCAGCTGCGGCGCTGGCAGGTAGGTGGAGAGGCTTACTCGACGGTCAGAATGCGGGTGGTGTTGGTGCTACCGATGGTGCTCATCACGTCACCCTGAGTGACGATAACCAGGTCGCCGGTCACCAGATAGCCTTTATCACGCAGCAGCGTTACCGCGTCGTGCGCAGCGGCTACGCCTTCATTGACGCTATCGAAATGCACCGGGGTCACGCCGCGATACAGCGCGGTCAGGTTCAGCGTGCGCTCGTGGCGAGACAGCGCGAAAATCGGCAGGCCGGAGCTGATGCGGGAAGTCATCAGCGCGGTCCGACCGGATTCCGTCATGGTAATGATAGCGGTGACGCCCTTGAGGTGGTTCGCCGCGTACATGGCGGACATCGCAATGGCTTCTTCCACGTTATCGAACTGAATGTCCAGGCGGTGCTTGGAGACGTTGAGGCTGGGGATTTTTTCCGCGCCGAGGCAGACGCGCGCCATCGCGGCAACGGTCTCAGACGGATACTGGCCCGCGGCGGTTTCTGCCGACAGCATCACGGCGTCGGTGCCGTCCAGCACGGCGTTCGCCACGTCCATGACTTCGGCACGGGTTGGCATCGGGTTGGTGATCATCGACTCCATCATCTGCGTCGCGGTAATGACCGAGCGGTTCAGCTGACGGGCGCGGCGGATCAGCGCCTTCTGGATGCCGACCAGCTCCGGATCGCCAATTTCCACGCCGAGGTCGCCGCGGGCCACCATGACAACGTCGGAGGCGAGGATCACGTCATCCATCGCGTCCTGATCGCATACCGCTTCCGCGCGCTCGACTTTGGCGACGATTTTGGCATCGCAGCCGGCATCGCGCGCCAGGCGACGAGCGTAGTTCAGGTCTTCGCCGCAGCGCGGGAAGGAAACGGCCAGGTAATCGACGCCAATTTTGGCGGCGGTGATGATGTCCGCTTTGTCTTTCTCCGTCAGCGCTTCTGCAGAGAGGCCGCCGCCCAGCTTGTTAATACCCTTATTGTTGGACAACGGTCCGCCGACGGTGACTTCGGTGAACACCTTCATGCCCTGAACTTCCAGGACCTTCAGCTGTACGCGGCCGTCGTCCAGCAGCAGAATGTCGCCCGGAACCACGTCAGCCGGCAGCCCTTTATAGTCGATGCCGACTTTCTCTTTGTCGCCTTCGCCTTTACCCAGGTTTGCGTCGAGGAGGAATTTATCGCCGATATTGAGGAAAATTTTGCCTTCTTTGAAGGTGGAAACGCGGATTTTCGGCCCCTGTAGGTCACCGAGAATCGCGACATGACGGCCCAGTTTCGCCGCAATCTCACGGACTTTATCCGCGCGGATCTGATGATCCTCCGCGGTGCCGTGAGAGAAGTTCATACGTACCACGTTAGCGCCTGCGGCAATAACCTTCTCAAGGTTGTTATCGCGGTCGGTAGCCGGGCCTAAGGTAGTCACGATTTTGGTTCTGCGAAGCCTTCTGGACATGTAATACTCCGTTGACTGAAACAACTTTGGTGTTGCGTGAACATGGATTCGGTAGCGCCGACGAGCAAAGTCGCTATACCGGAACGTTACCGACGGTGTAATAGGATAGTGCTTTGTTTCTACTTTTATTGGTCATTGCTGTGTACGCTGAGCTCTTTATCAAAGCGCGATTCCTTGAGCGCTTCCTTGACCCTCTTCAAGTTATCTCTGAATTTTGCTCCCCGCCGCAGGGTGAAGCCGGTCGCCAGGACATCAATCACCGTCAGCTGCGCCAGGCGGGAGACCATCGGCATATAGATATCAGTATCTTCCGGTACGTCCAGGGTAATCGCCAGCGTTGATTCCCGGGAAAGCGGCGTGCCGGGGGAGGTAATCGCGATCACCATCGCATCGTTTTCGCGGGCCAGCTGCGCCAGCTCCACCAGGCTTTTAGTCCTGCCGGTATGCGAGATGATCACCACCACATCATCGTCATTACAGTTCATACAGCTCATGCGTTGCAGGACGATGTCGTCGGAATAGATCACCGGCACGTTAAAACGGAAAAACTTGTTCATCGCGTCGTGGGCGACGGCGGCCGAAGAGCCCAGGCCAAAAAAGGCGATTTTCTTCGCCTGCGTGAGCAGGTCAACCGCGCGATTGATCGCCGACATGTCGAGAGAATGATGGACCTGATCTAAACTGGCCATGGCTGACTCAAATATCTTTCCCGTATAGGACTCAACGCTGTCGTCTTCATCGACGTTGCGGTTAACATAGAGCGTACCGTGCGCCAGGCTTTGTGCAAGATGCAGTTTGAAATCCGGGAAACCGCGCGTTTCCAGGCTGCGGCAGAAACGGTTAACCGTGGGCTCGCTGACGCCGGCTTCCAGCGCCAGGGCGGCAATACTTGAATGAATGGCCTGCGCGGGGGTAGCAAGGATGACTTCCGCCACTTTGCGTTCAGATTTGCTAAGGTGTTCCAGCCGGGACTGGATTTTTTCCAGCATATTCATGGGTAATCGGGCGCTCATCAATGGAAGCGATTTCATTAATGGGTGAAATCATCAGGCGTTTTAGCAAGAATATACCCCTCCGTAGTCGGAAACGGTGAGGAATGACCTGAAAATATGTTGTTTTTTTTCATTACATGATCAGAGTCGTATTTTACTAACTGATAATCGGTCGAAACAACGAACAATATTAGCCGCATGCCCAAAATCTCAGCCTCTATTTTCCACCCAGTGCGATTTAGCAGCGGGAACGGCCGCTGAGGGTTTCGGGAAATTCGTAAACACAGTACGATGCAGTGAAAGAAAATTACAAATACAACTATAGTCTGGCATAAGCACCGGGCTATCAACTAAGGAGAATGACATGGCGGTAACGCAAACGGCCCAGGCATGCGATCTGGTCATTTTCGGCGCGAAGGGTGACCTGGCGCGACGTAAATTGCTGCCTTCCCTGTATCAGCTTGAAAAAGCGGGCCAGATCCACCCTGACACCCGCATCATCGGCGTCGGTCGCGCCGACTGGGACAAAGACGCTTACACCAAGGTAGTGCGTGAAGCGATGGAAACCTTCATGAAGGAGAAAATCGATGAAGGTTTGTGGGAGACCCTGAGCGGGCGTCTGGATTTTTGTAACCTTGATGTCAACGATACCAAAGCGTTTACTCGTCTGGGCAAAATGCTCGATCAAAAAGAGCGGGTGACCATTAACTATTTCGCCATGCCGCCGAGCACCTTTGGCGCGATTTGCAAAGGTCTGGGTGAAGCGAAGCTGAACGCCAAGCCGGCCCGCGTGGTGATGGAGAAACCGCTGGGTACCTCCCTGGAAACCTCCCGCGAGATCAACGATCGGGTGGGTGAGTTCTTTGAAGAGTGCCAGGTCTACCGTATCGACCACTATCTGGGTAAAGAGACGGTGCTGAACCTGCTGGCGCTGCGCTTTGCCAACTCGCTGTTCGTCAATAACTGGGACAGCCGCACCATCGATCACGTCGAGATCACCGTGGCGGAAGAGGTGGGCATTGAGGGCCGCTGGGGCTACTTCGATCAGGCCGGGCAGATGCGCGACATGATCCAGAACCACCTGCTGCAAATTCTGTGCATGATTGCCATGTCCCCGCCGTCAGATTTGACTGCCGATAGCATCCGCGATGAAAAAGTGAAGGTGCTGAAATCGCTGCGCCGCATTGACCGCACCAACGTGCGTGAAAAAACGGTGCGCGGCCAGTACACCGCCGGTTTTGCCCAGGGCAAAAAAGTGCCGGGCTACCTCGAGGAAGAGGGGGCCAACAAGTCCAGCCATACAGAAACCTTCGTGGCGATCCGCGTGGATATCGACAACTGGCGCTGGGCGGGCGTACCGTTCTACCTGCGTACCGGTAAACGTCTGCCGACCAAGTGTTCCGAAGTCGTGGTTTACTTCAAGACGCCGGAACTGAACCTGTTCAAAGAGACCTGGCAAGAGCTGCCGCAGAATAAGCTGACCATTCGTCTGCAGCCGGATGAAGGGGTGGATATCCAGGTGCTGAACAAAGTTCCCGGACTTGACCACAAGCATAACCTGCAGATCACCAAGCTGGATCTGAGCTACTCGGAAACCTTTAATCAAACCCACCTGGCGGATGCCTACGAGCGCCTGCTGCTGGAAACGATGCGCGGTATCCAGGCGCTGTTCGTCCGTCGTGATGAAGTGGAAGAGGCGTGGAAGTGGGTCGACTCCATCACTGAAGCCTGGGCTGCCGATCGTGATTCGCCGAAACCGTATCAGGCGGGTACCTGGGGGCCGGTTGCCTCCGTGGCGATGATCACCCGCGACGGTCGTTCGTGGAACGAGTTTGAGTAATCGCCAGCTCCTCCGTCAGGGTTATTTTACCGGTAACATGATCTGACGCAGCAAGTCGCGTAATTTTTAATCTTTTAAGCCCCGGAGGATTCACCCCCGGGGCTTTTTTTATTACACTGCCTGCAGATATTTTGCCCCTGAGCCCCAGTACTGGTGCCCTAAGCCCCTAAAAGTACCGCTAAAGCGCTGCGGCCGGACAGATGAAATTTGAGGAGCCTTTATGAATTCTGAAATGTTACGGGTAACAAATCGCATCATCGAACGCTCGCGCGATACCCGCGAAGCCTACCTCGCCCGGATTAACCAGGCCAAAACCGACACCGTTCATCGCGCCCAGCTGGCATGCGGTAACCTGGCCCACGGCTTTGCCGCCTGCCAGGCGGATGACAAAGCCTCGCTGAAAAGCATGCTGCGCAATAACATCGCCATTATTACCTCCTACAACGATATGCTGTCCGCCCACCAGCCCTATGAGCGCTATCCGGACATTATCCGCAAAGCGCTGCACTCCGCGAACGCGGTAGGCCAGGTCGCCGGCGGCGTTCCGGCGATGTGCGATGGCGTGACGCAGGGGCAGGATGGGATGGAGCTGTCGCTGCTCAGCCGCGAAGTGATTGCCATGTCCGCCGCGATTGGCCTGTCGCACAACATGTTTGACGGCGCGCTCTACCTCGGCGTCTGCGATAAAATTGTCCCCGGCCTGGCGATGGCTGCGCTGTCGTTCGGCCACCTGCCGTCCATCTTTATCCCTTCCGGGCCGATGGCCAGCGGCCTGGCGAATAAAGAAAAAGTGCGCATTCGTCAGCTCTATGCGGAAGGCAAAGTGGATCGTATGGCGCTGCTGGAGTCCGAAGCCGCGTCTTACCATGCGCCTGGCACCTGTACCTTCTACGGTACCGCCAATACCAACCAGATGGTGGTTGAGTTTATGGGGATGCAGTTGCCCGGATCGTCATTCGTGCATCCGGATGCGCCGCTGCGCGAAGCGCTGACCGCCGCCGCCGCCCGCCAGGTGACCCGCCTGACCGGCAACGGTAACGAGTGGATGCCGCTGGGCAAAATGTTTGATGAAAAAGTGGTGGTCAATGGGATTGTCGCGCTGCTGGCAACCGGGGGCTCCACCAACCACACCATGCACCTGGTGGCTATGGCGCGGGCGGCAGGGATTATCATTAACTGGGATGATTTCTCCGATCTCTCTGACGTGGTGCCGCTGCTGGCGCGCCTCTACCCGAACGGCCCGGCGGATATTAACCACTTCCAGGCGGCTGGCGGCGTGCCGGTGCTGGTGCGCGAGCTGCTGAAAGGCGGCCTGCTGCATGAAGATGTTCACACCGTGGCCGGCTTCGGCCTCTCTCGCTACACCATGGAGCCCTGGCTTAATAACGGCGAACTTGACTGGCGCGAAGGGGCGATCGCGCCGCTGGACGAACAGGTTATCGCCACGTTTGACAAACCGTTCTCTCGCCACGGCGGCACCAAAGTGCTGAGCGGTAACCTCGGACGCGCGGTCATGAAAACTTCCGCCGTGCCGGTTGAAAACCAGATTATTGAAGCTCCTGCGGTGGTTTTCGAGAGCCAGCATGACGTACTGCCCGCCTTTGAAGCGGGGCTGCTCGACAAAGATTGCGTGGTTGTCGTCCGTCATCAGGGGCCAAAAGCGAACGGCATGCCAGAATTACATAAACTTATGCCGCCACTTGGTGTATTATTGGACCGCCGTTTCAAAATTGCGCTGGTAACCGATGGTCGTCTCTCCGGCGCATCAGGCAAAGTGCCATCGGCGATCCACGTGACGCCAGAAGCGTACGATGGGGGCCTGCTGGCGAAGGTACGCGATGGCGATATCATCCGCGTCAACGGCCAGACGGGCGAGCTAACGCTGCTGGTCGATGACGCAGAGCTGGCCGCGCGTCAGGCGCATATTCCTGACCTGAGCGGTTCGCGCGTGGGAACCGGCCGGGAAATGTTCGGTGCGCTGCGTGAGAAACTCTCCGGAGCAGAACAGGGCGCAACCTGCATCAATTTTTAAGACGATTCGATTTATAGATCTGGCGAGAGAAAATCTGATGAAAAACTGGAAAACAACTGCAGAAGCAATCCTCACCTCCGGCCCGGTAGTACCGGTAATCGTGGTGAAAAAGCTGGAACACGCTGTGCCAATGGCGAAAGCGCTGGTTGCAGGCGGCGTACGCGTACTGGAAGTGACCCTGCGTACCGAGTGCGCGATGGACGCTATCCGCGCGATCGCCAAAGAAGTCCCGGAAGCGATTGTCGGTGCCGGTACCGTCACTAACGTTGAGCAGCTGAAAGAAGTGACCGAAGCGGGCGCGCAGTTTGCTATCAGCCCTGGCCTGACCGAATCCCTGCTGAAAGCGGCGACCGGCGAAGGCACTATTCCGCTGATCCCGGGGATCAGCACCGTATCCGAGCTGATGCTGGGTATGCAGTATGGCCTGAAAGAGTTCAAATTCTTCCCGGCGGAAGCAAACGGCGGCGTGAAAGCGCTGCAGGCGATTGGCGGCCCGTTCGCGCACATTCGCTTCTGCCCGACTGGCGGCATCTCTCCGGCGAACTATCGCGACTATCTGGCGCTGAACAGCGTACTGTGCATCGGCGGCTCCTGGCTGGTGCCGGCGGATGCGCTGGAAGCCGGTGATTACGACCGTATCACCAAACTGGCTCGTGAGGCGGTAGAAGGCGCGAAGTAATCTTCGCGCACTCACCAGAGGCCCGGTCTGCGACCGGGCTTTTTTTTATCCTGCGACCACGACCGCTGACGCCGCCGCTTTGGCGCGCGCAACAGCTTCCTCAACGTTATCGGCTATCGCCAGCGTCACGCCCAGACGACGCGAACCGTCAATTTCCGGCTTGCCGAACAGACGCAGCTGCAGTCCCGCGCCGACCGCGGCCTGAATATTGCTGAAAGTGACGTTCTGGCTGGTTAGCTGCGGCAGGATCACCGCCGAGGCCGCCGGGCCGTACTGGCGAATCGCGCCAATCGGCAGGCCGAGGAAGGCGCGAACGTGCAGGGCGAACTCGGATAAGTCCTGTGAAATCAGCGTGACCATACCGGTGTCGTGCGGGCGCGGCGAGACTTCGCTAAAAATCACCTCATCACCGCAGACGAACAGTTCGACGCCGAACAGGCCGTAGCCGCCCAGCGCCAGCACCACTTGACGGGCGATTTCCTGCGCGCGTTCCAGCGCCAGCGCGCTCATCTGCTGCGGCTGCCAGGATTCACGATAGTCGCCATCTTCCTGGCGATGACCGACCGGCGCGCAGAAGTGTACGCCATCCGCGGCGCTGACGGTGAGAAGGGTAATCTCGAAATCAAAATTCACCACGCCTTCAACGATAACGCGTCCGGCTCCGGCGCGGCCGCCCTGCTGCGCATACTGCCAGGCGTCAGCCAGCTGTTCGCTGGAACGAATAAAGCTCTGGCCTTTACCCGATGAGCTCATTACCGGCTTGACGATGCACGGCAAGCCTATCCCGGCGACGGCTTCGCGGAAGGCGGATTCGCTGTCGGCAAAACAGTAGGCGGAGGTCGGCAGCTTCAGCTCTTCAGCGGCCAGGCGGCGGATCCCTTCGCGATTCATGGTGAGCTTTGCCGCGCGCGCGGTGGGGACGACTTTCTGCCCGGCCTGCTCCAGCGCGACCAGTGTATCGGTGGCGATGGCCTCGATTTCCGGCACGATAAAGTCAGGCTTTTCCTGCTCAATCAGCGCCTGCAGCGTTTCGCCGTGCAGCATATTGATGACGTGCGAACGGTGTGCGACCTGCATGGCCGGAGCGTCAGGGTAACGATCGACGGCGATGGTCTCAATTCCCAGGCGCTGGCATTCAATGGCCACTTCTTTACCCAGTTCACCGGAACCTAACAGCATTACCTTTGTTGCCGCAGGGCGCAGCGCCGTACCTAATACAGTCATAACTCTCTTCCGCAGTAAAAAAACATGCGCCGCATTATAAACGAAAACGTTTGCGCATGTCTTTATGCGCGTCATTTGAGTTCGGGGAAGAAATTTGATATACTGTATAAAAATACAGTACTGAGAGGCTGCATCATGGCGGTTGAAATTAAATATGTAGTGATTCGCGAAGGTGAGGAAAAAATGTCTTTTGCCAGCAAAAAAGAGGCCGATGCTTATGACAAAATGCTCGATCTGGCGGAAGTACTGAACGACTGGCTGGTTGAATGCCCGCTAACGCTCGATGAAGAGCAGCGCGATAGCATGGCGATGTGGCTGGCCGAACGTAAAGACACCCTCAACCATATTTTGCGCTCCGGTAAGCTGCCGGAAGCCGAGGGCGCCGCCGAGGCGCCAGCCGATCGCGCAGAAGCAGAAGAGGGCGACAAGACCGACGACGTCGTCGAATCTGAAGCTCCGGCGCCGGCGAAGCCGCGCAAAGCGAAAGCGGCCTGAGCTACGCTGCCGCCACCAGCGGTTCTGGCGGCAGGCTCCCGCGCTTCCCGGCGCGACATTTGCTCATCTTTAGCTGCCGATAACGTTTCCTGACGTCGCGTCGTTTAGTCTGGTGGTATCGCTTATCGCGCAACGAGGAAATGTATGGCTAACTGGCTTAATCAACTGCAGTCTCTGCTGGGTCAGCAGGGACGGTCTTCTTCATCTGACGATCAATCAAGCGGCAAAAATTTACTCCTGCCGGGCGCGCTCGGCGGGCTGGCCGGGCTGCTGGTCGCCAGCAAATCATCGCGCAAGCTGTTAGCCAAATACGGCACCGGTGCGCTGCTGGTCGGCGGCGGCGCGGTTGCGGGCAGCGTTTTATGGAATAAATATCAGCAGAAGATGCGCGCCAGCGCGCAGCAGGCATCGGCTGATGTCGCGCCCGCACAGGCGCCATCTCCCGCACCGGCCGAACTCGACGCCCGCAGCGAACGGCTGATTATGGCGCTGGTCTTCGCCGCCAAAAGCGATGGACATATTGACGAACGCGAGCGGGCAAATATCGAAGAGCAGCTGCGTGCGGCAAACGTCGACGTCCAGGGCCGGGTGTTAATTGACCGGGCGCTGGCGCAGCCCCTCGACCCGCAGAGCCTGGCGCAGGGCATCAGCAGCGAGCAAGAGGCGCTTGAAGTTTACTATATCAGCTGCGCGGTCATTGATATTGACCACTTTATGGAACGCAGCTATCTGAACGCCCTCGGCGAAGCGCTGAAGCTCCCGCAGGAAGTGCGTGAGGATATCGAACGGGATATTCAGGCGCAAAAACAGGCCGTAACGCTCTAAATCCGCACGTTTCGCTTGCATCGCTGGCGACTTTTGCCACCCTTATATATTGTGTAGTCACGTCACCCTTCAGGCTGCTTTGAAGCAGCCTGAAATTTTTAGTACTCAATACAAGCCGCAGAAGAATAAGCAGATGCCACCAAAAGCGAAACGGATCCCCCATGCCATGACATTACATGGCGACACGCGAATCGATAATTACTACTGGCTGCGCGATGACGATCGCTCGCAGGCGGAAGTGCTGGATTATCTGCGCCAGGAAAATGAGTACGGCAAAAAAGTGATGTCTTCGCAAAGTAGCCTGCAGGACAGGGTACTCAAGGAGATTATCGACCGTATTCCGCAGCGCGAAGTGTCAGCCCCCTACAGCAAAAATGGCTATCGTTACCGTCAGGTCTACGAACCGGGCTGCGAGTACGCGATTTATCAACGCCAGCCGGTAGTCAAAGAGGAGTGGGATGAATGGGACGTCCTGCTTGACGGCAACCAGCGTGCGGCCGGCAGCGAATTCTATACCCTCGGCGGATTAGGCGTTTCGCCCGACAACAGCCTGATGGCGGTGGCGGAAGACTATCTCTCCCGACGCCAGTATAGCCTGCGCTTCTTTCCCTTAAACGACGACCGGCAATTTGCGGAAGTGCTGGAGAACGTCTCGCCTGATTTTGCCTGGAGTAACGATTCGCAGACCCTGTGGTACGTGCGTAAACATCCCACCACGCTGCTGCCGTATCAGGTCTGGCGCCACCGTCTGGGGACCCCGGCCAGTGCGGATGTTCTGGTGTATGAAGAGCAGGACGATACTTTTTACGTCAGCGTGCACAAGACGACTTCCCAGCAGTTTGTGGTGATCTATCTGGCCAGCGCGACCACCAGCGAAGTGCTGCTGCTCAATGCGGAAATGACCGACGCCGAGCCGGTCTGTTTTCTACCGCGGCGTAAAGATCATGAATATAGCCTCGATCACTATCAGCACGCTTTCTATCTGCGCTCTAACCGTGAGGGTAAGAACTTCGGCCTTTATCGCACTACCCTGCGCGATGAGCAGCAGTGGGAGACCCTGATCGCGCCGCGTCACGAAGTCATGCTGGAAGGATTTACCCTGTTTACCGACTGGCTGGTTGTGGAAGAGCGCCAGCGCGGGCTGACCAGCCTGCGTCAGATCAATCGTAAGACAAGAGAGTCCCAGGGCATTGCCTTTGACGATCCGGCCTATGTAACCTGGCTTGCCTATAATCCGGAGCCGGAAACCGCCCGCCTGCGCTACGGCTACTCCTCCATGACGACGCCGGATACGCTGTTTGAGCTGGATATGAATACCGGCGAGCGGCGGGTGCTGAAACAGCAGGAAGTCAAAGGGTTCGATGCCAGCCACTACCGCAGCGAGCATCTGTGGATCAACGCCCGCGACGGCGTCGAAGTCCCGGTCTCGCTGGTCTACCGTCATGAACATTTCCGCAAGGGCGCCAGCCCTCTGCTGGTGTACGGCTACGGCTCCTACGGCGCAAGCATGGATGCGGATTTCAGCGCCAGCCGCCTGAGCCTGCTCGACCGCGGCTTTGTGTTCGCTATCGCCCATATTCGCGGCGGCGGCGAGCTGGGACAGCAGTGGTACGAAGACGGTAAGTTTTTGTGCAAGAAAAATACCTTCAACGATTATCTCGACGTCTGCGATGCGCTGCTGGCGCAGGGCTACGGCGATCCGCGTTTTTGCTATGGCATGGGCGGCAGCGCCGGCGGTATGCTGATGGGCGTCGCGGTGAACCAGCGGCCGGAGCTCTTCCACGGCGTGGTGGCCCAGGTTCCCTTTGTCGATGTCCTCACCACCATGCTCGATGAGTCGATTCCGCTGACCACCGGCGAGTTTGAAGAGTGGGGGAATCCGCAGGATGAAGCCTATTACCGCTATATGAAAAGCTACAGCCCGTACGACGGCGTGCAGGCTCAGGCGTATCCGCATTTGCTGGTCACCACGGGCCTGCATGATTCGCAGGTACAATACTGGGAGCCGGCAAAATGGGTGGCAAAACTGCGCGAGCTGAAAACCGACGATAACCTGCTGCTGCTGTGTACCGATATGGATTCCGGCCACGGCGGTAAATCCGGCCGCTTCAAAAGCTATGAAGGCGTGGCGCTGGAGTATGCGTTTCTGATTGGCCTGGCGCAGGGGACGCTGCCGGGCCAGGCGGAGGTATAGCGCCGATTACTCCCCGAGATAGTGCTTCAGCGTCAGGCGCAGCTCGGGGCTCATGCGATCCAGGTTATTAAACAGCCAGCGTAAATAGCCAGGATCGTTTTCCGCCACTTCCGAGACCGGCTTGCCGCGGTATTTGCCGAAGGTAAAGGTGGAGAGCAGCGCCGGGCGGCCGGTAATGGTCGCCATCTCCTCAGGCGTCCAGCCGGAGGTGTTGATGATATCGAGCAGCAGGGCCGCGGTGATATAGCAATCGTACAGCGCCCGGTGATGATGCAGTCCCGGTGGCGTCGCGACGCTGAGCTTGCGCGATTTATACAGCCCCATATTGCTGTACTTGATGCCTGGCCACAGGCGGCGCGCCAGCTTCATCGTGCAGATCCACTCGCCCTGCATTTCCGGCAACACCCGGCGGTCAAAGCTGGCGTTATGGGCGACATACCACGGGCTGCCCATATACAGCGGCACAATCTCCTCGATCCACGGCTTATCGGCGACCATCTCTTCGGTGATATGGTGAATCGCCATCGCCTGCGGGCTGATAGGCCGGTCGGGGCGAACCAGGTGGCTCATGGGATTGGTGATGTGTCCGTCGACAATATCTACCGAGGCGATTTCAACAATGCCTCCCTGCAATCCGCAGGTTTCTGTATCGATTACGCGCAGCATGGCTCGCTCCAGGCCAAAGAAACCAGCGTAATAGAATGCGCGGGTCTTGCCAACGTGGATGTCCGCAGGGGACGGGAATTATTTCTGTTTCGGTTCATAGGGCAGGCGAGAGAGCGAAACGGAGGCCAGTCGATGGGCGATCAGACGTTCGCGAAACCAGCCGCGCAGATGCTCGGGCTGTTCTCTTTCGACTAAATCAGCCACCACCGGCATATTGTAGCGTTCTTTAAACGCGACGCCCGCCGCGGCGAGATCGACATTCACTTTGTCCATCTCCTCCTGGGATAGTTTAGCCAGGTTCTTTTCCATCGGTTTCTCCTCTGATAACGCCGCAAAAAGTACTAAGCACGCGGCAAAAAGGCAAGTCTCAGACGCTTAGCTCGACTGCGCCATTATACAGGGTTATTCTCTGTGCTACATACATAACAAAAAGGAATGACAACTATGCCAATCATCGCCGGGCGCGCGCTGCGTCTGTCTCTGTTTCTCGCCGGTTGCCTGACCGCAGCAGGCGCATCGGCCCACGCCCATCTACAACAACAGCTTCCGGCGGCCAATACCGTGGTGAACGCTTCACCGCAGGCGCTGACCCTGAACTTCTCCGAAGGCATCGAAACGCAGTTTAGCGGCGTAACCCTCACCGGGCCGCAGCAGAAGACCATCACCCTCGGTAAACCCGTCCGCAGCGACAGCAATAAGGCTCAGCTGACGGTACCGGTTGAGCAGGCGTTGACGCCGGGCGAATATACCGTTAACTGGCACGTGGTCTCCGTAGATGGCCACAAGACGAAAGGGCAATACACCTTTACCGTGAAGTAAGCCGATGCTGAGTGGAGTCTATGTCAGCTTACGCTTTATCCATTTCATTTCGCTGATCGTCGCTTTCGGCTGCGTCCTCTACGGCGCATGGTGGGCGCCGGTGGCCTTACGTCGTTTGATGATGCAGCGCTTCTATCCGCTGATGCGCTATTTATTATCAGCAAGCGCGCTGTCGGCGCTGCTGATGCTGATGGCGCAGGGCGGCTTGATGGGCAACGGCTGGCCGGACGTCTGGCAGCCGGCTATCTGGCAGGCGGTGGCCGGGACGCAGTTTGGCGGCGTGTGGGTATGGCAAATTTTACTCGCCTTTGTGGCGCTGGCGGTGGTCTGGCTGAAGCCCCGGCGACCGGGACGTTTGCTGCTGGTGCTGTTTTGCGCTCAGTTGCTGCTGCTGGCCGGCGTCGGACATGCCGCAATGAACGATGGCTGGCTGGGGATAGTGCAGCGAACCAACCATGCGCTTCATCTGTTTTGCGTGGCCAGCTGGTTTGGCGGTCTGCTGCCGTTTATCTACTGTCTTCGCCTGGCGCACGGTCGCTGGCGGCAGGCGGCCATCTGCACCATGATGCGTTTTTCGCGCTACGGGCATCTGGCGGTTGCCGGCGCCATCGCCAGCGGCGTGGTAAATGCGCTGCTGATCCAGGGCGGACTTATCAGCACCTCGCCCTGGGGGCGTATGCTGTTGTTCAAATGTGCGCTGGTGGCGGCAATGGTGGCAATTGCGCTGGTGAACCGGTATGTTCTGGTGCCACGCATGTCGGCAGGCGGAACGCGAGCGGAGCAGCTCATCGTGCGCACCACGCAGATAGAAATTGCGCTGGGGGCGCTGGCGCTGTTTGCCGTCAGCCTGTTTGCCACCTGGGAACCTTTCTGAATAAACTGGTTAAATCATGAAAAAAATCGTTCTGACAATGTTGTTACTGGCAAGTTCTGGCGCTGCGCTGGCGGCACCGCAGGTGATTACCGTAAGCCGCTTTGAGGTGGGTAAGGAGAGCTGGGCGTTTAACCGCGAAGAGGTGATGCTGACCTGCCGTCCGGGCAACGCGCTGTTCGCCATTAATCCCAGTACCCTGGTGCAGTACCCGCTAAACGACATCGCCGAACAGCAGATGAAAGACGGTAAAACCAACGCGCAGCCGATTTCTGTGATCCAGATTGACGATCCGCAGCAGCCGGGACAAAAAATGAGCCTGGCGCCCTTTATTGAGCGCGCGCAGAAGCTCTGCTGATCGCCGCCTGCATCCCGCTGTATTTACATGAAAAAAACCGCCATCCCCCGATACCGGGCGTGGCGGTTTTTTGTTGGCATCAGCAATTTTGATACGAATTATTCGTCCACTTTTGTCGCGGACTGGAAAACCTGACACGGTAAACTATTCTTATAAGGCAAGGCGACTTAGCCTGCATTAATGCCAACTTTTAGCGCACGGCTCTCTCCCAAGAGCCATTTCCCTGGACCGAATACAGGAATCGTGTTCGGTCTCTTTTTATCTGTTTTTCACAAGCCGCAGATTCCATTGCAAAACCCCAGTCGCTTTTTTCGGGGCTTTTTTCTTATACCACAACAATAATTTCCTAAACATTTCTTTTACAAAAAATCGTCTGCTAACGTTTTAGTAGCTCACGGTCACCAGTACGGTATCGCTGTAGGTTCCCGCAGGCTGGTTGCTCTGGGTCGGGTTAATCTTGAGGGTGTAGTTCGCGGACTGCGCGGCGCCGGAGCCGGTTACGCTGAGATTGTTGCTTTCCGTCCAGGCGCTGCCGTTGGGCTGGTAAAACTGATACTGCAGCCAGGCGGTTGGTTGGTTCGCAATGGGCTGGCTCATCTGCCGCCAGTCGCCGACGCTGGCGTTAGTGCTGGCGAGGTTGACGGTGTAGGCCGCGTTTTTAGTGCAGCGGATGGCAAGCTGGCCGCTGTACTGGCTAAAACCGGACGGAAGGGCGGCAGAGGCAAATTCGACGTCCGGCGCGCTGTCGATATAGCAAACATTGGTCACCTTCACCGACACGTTGACCGTCGAGGTCAGGGTTCCGTTATTCGGAATACATATCTTAATGCCCAGCAGATCGAGCCCGACGTAGCAGAATCGGTACACCCAGGTGATGGTTAACACATCGGTATAGGTACCGGCGGGGACGTTGGCTCCCGGCGTGGTTCTGAAGTAGAGCGGCATGGTGCCATCGCTTGAGTTAAATAAACCCAGCAGTTCGAGCAGCGTTGTTCTGGACCAGCTAATCACGCCGCCGTCCTGATAGGCCGGCGAGCACGAGGCGTCAGAACAGACGCTATAAGGGATGGCATCGCCCGCGCCATTAAGCAGCCGCGGAACGCCGTTGCTCTTGTTGGCCGACGCCAGAGTGGCGCTTAACGTATTGGTTGAGTTCAGCGCCACCAGTTCCGGGGTGCAGTAAAACCCCGCGCCGGCCATCACGCCCTGAGGCGCGCTGTTGAGCGCAAAGGAATCGACCGGGCCGATCGCTGGCGCACTGGTTTTGATACTGCAGGCGGCCAGCGCGGTGCTGGCTTGCCCGAGCGCTAAGAGCATCGCGAATACGAGGATAATACTTTTCAACGTTATCTCCGTTGTTAAGAGGGGCAGCTGACCGGACCTATCCGCTGCGGAACCGGCGTTGAGGACGGAAGTTCGAACTGGACGCTGCATCGAAGCTCTCCGGCGTTTATTTTGACTTCGTTGTGGCGTCCAAGATGCGAGAACCAGACTACGCCGTCATAGCCCACCAGGCCGCGTTGCTTGCTGTTAACCTCCTCGACCGGCGTACCGACCGGCAGCGGTTGCCCCCTGGCATCGACGAAGACGAGGGTTGCCGAGCGCACGCGGTTCACCGGGAAATCGACCAGCGCTCCGCTGCCTTCGCGCACGGCGATGCGTTTCTCCACCGTCAGAGCTTCGGTGTCCGTTGGCAGCGGTAGCGTATCGAGGGTGACTTTCCCCGGATACCACGCCGTCGCCCACGGGATCAGCAGATGACCATTTTTATCGGTCACGCCGACTTTGCGATTTTCATAATTCACCGCAATATTCGGGTAGTTGCCGGTGGAGACGACGATAAAGGCGTCGTTAATTTGCCGGGCGAAAAACAGACTGTTATCCATCAGCACCACCGAGCCCGCGGCCTCAAACCAGCTGTGACGATCGTCGCGCGACCCGTAGTAGCCTCCGCTCAGCGTTGACACGCGGTTGATCCAGGTCAGATCCGCCTGACTATAGTTATCGCCGCCGATCGAATGGGCGAGGTTCCAGCCCAGCCCGCCTTCTGCCGGAGCAGAGCGGCTGACGCTGATATTTTCTCCCCATTGTCCGGCGCTGGCGCGCTGGCCGCTTAGCTGGACGGAGGTTTGCGAATCGAAAGGGATGATGACCTGCAGCATGCTGGCGTAGCTACCTTCCTGCAGATCGCGGTTGACGCTCAGGCTGAGGCTGCTGCTGAGCCACAGGCCGCGGCTCCAGGAGAGGTTCAGCAGCCGGGTGCGCGAATTATCCTCGGCTTTGATATCAAAGTAGCCAATGCTAAAAGAACCGAGGGTTCGTCCCCACGGACTCAGGCTCAGCGTGGCCTGGTCTGACTGACGGCTGAGCGTGGCGGTAGACCCATAGGTGCTGAGGTTGTCGTAGCCGGTGCTGCGGCGGATATGTTGATAGCTCACTCCCCAGCTACTGCCATAGTAAGAGTAACCCGAGGTGAACTGGTTTCCGTCTCCCTCGCCACGGCTGGCGCTGCCCGACAGGCTGAGGGTGCCCAGATTCCCCACGCCGATATCGCTGCCAATGCCGGCATTGGTTAACCCTTCGCGGTCTTCGGTATGCGTCGAAAGCGTGAGCCAGTTGTTGAATCCGTAGCGATAAATAGCGCTTACCGCGCCGGCGCCATAATCGGCACTCCTGATACCGTAGTTGTTGCGCAGGGCGCCGAGGGTGAAATCAAAATCGCTCAGTCCTTCCCGCAGCAGGGTATTGGAGACATAAAAAGGGATGCTGGTGGAGACCTGGCGACCCAGAGCGTCGGTGGTCACTACGGTGGCTTCGCCGGCGCCGCTGATCCAGGGAACGTTGGTCAGCGTATAGGGGCCGCCATTGATTTGCGCAGAGCTGCTCTTATAGCCGTTAATAAACAGATCGACGCTTGAAGGAACCGCCGCGCTGCCGGATAAGTTAAGCAGCGGATATGTCATCAGATCCGGGCGAACGCTGAAGTTGCGGCTCAGGCGAAGCCCCCCCATGCGCACGGAACTGCTCCACGTCAGGGCGTTACTGACCACGTCCCCGGCCTGGTAGCTAATCATTTGGTCGCTATCGCTGTACTTCCACAGGGTGTCGTAGCGCATATAGCCCTGCTGCTCGTAGCCCGTCGAAGACCAGTTTTGCCGAATCACGGCGTTATTGGAAAGGACGCCCGGCGGGCCGAAAAGGCGCGTTTCGGTGAAGGTGCTGGTGGTTTGCGAACCGCCGGATGAAAAGAGGCTGTAAGCGTCGTAGTTAAATAAAATTCCCGGGCTGCTTATCGCGGTCTGGCCAGATTGTTCCGTGGTCCCCCCGATGTGCTGCTCGGGGAGCCATTTGTCCGGAACCTGGAGCTTGAGGATCTGATCCGGCTGGTCATATTCCACTTTCACCGAGGGGAGCGTCGTCACATCAACCAGCGCGTCGCCGGTCTGCAGGGGAATATGCGCTTGCTGCAACACGCTGGCCGCGATCCAGTAGTGGCCAGCGTTGACCTTTACCGGAACGGCGCCGGCAAGAATATTGCCGTTGACCGATACGCTGAGGTACAGCTCGTACTCCTGCTTTTCGCCGTAGGATGCCGCAGGCGCAGGCAGGGAATCATAGGTCGAGGCGCAGGCCGTTACCGACGCTATCGCCAGCAGCCCCCCGGACGCCGTCCTTTTCAGATCTCTCATTTTTAACGATTCGCCGGAATTTCCACCGCCTGACCGTTATCCGTTAATTTCGCGAACAGATGCATTCCTGACGGCACGGAAGCGTTTCCGGCGCTCGGGAAACAGCTCTTTTTCTGCGCCAGAACGTAGCCGAGAAGACCATTAGCCTGGGGAATGCGCCCCTTACCGTTCGCGTTCGCCCAGTAAACCGCGCTGAGGCGCGCGTGCTGATTGCCTCTGTTTTCGATGCACAGCGTCTGGCGGTTATTTTGCTGCGAGAGCGACCAGCGCAGCGTGGCCCTTACCGGTTCGACTGAACCCGCGTTCTTTAGCGGCGTGACGCCCTGCCCATAGGTAAACAGCGGCAGGACATAGCGCATGCGCATTTTCAGCCCGGCGGCGTTCTGTTCCGTCTGCGCCGCGGGTTGCGCGGCAGGGATCTCATCGATAACAATGCGATAGGACTGCTCTTTGCCGTTTGCGATGGGGGCGACGCGCATGAGCCGCACCAGCTGGCGCTGCCCCGGCGCTACCGTGGTAAAAGGCGGGCTGGCGACAACATCCCGCTGATCGGCGTAGACGTCCGCTGATGCTTTTTGATCCCAGGCAAACACGCGCAGCTGCAAATTAACCGGCGCGCTGCCGCGATTCTCCAGCCACAGTTCAGACCCTGTTTCATGGCTTTCGATCGTTTGAAATATCGGCCATACCAGAACGGAGCTGGCGGCCAGCACGGATGAGGGAAGCAATAAAGCGAATATAAACGGCGCAAATCTACAGCGAATCATAGTTAACCTGTGAATTATCTAATAGGTCAGCGTGACGGTGACCGTGTCGGTATAGGAGCCCACCGCCGGGAAGCCATTCGTGGCAAAAAGGCGGCCATAAACCGTGTAGGTTTGCGTGGTGCTCGGAAAGGATGCGACGCTCAGGGCCAGCGTACTGCTGCCCCAAACGTTAGCGCGGTTGGCGTCTTGATAAAGCTGGTACGCCAGCGTGCTGCTGTTGCCGTTCGACATGTAGCGCTGAGTGGCTGAGCCGCCGTTGACGCCATAGTCGAGGGCGATTGAAATAGCGGTGCCGGGCGTGCAGGTCACGATGATGGAACCTGCGCCGGCGGTACTCGCGACATCCACGTTGCTGTAAAGCGATGACAGGGTGCCAAAATTCAGCGTGCCGAAGTCCGTCGTTTGGGAGCCGTCCCCGGCGCCCAGCGCGCAGCCAGCGGTTATCTGCGCGGAGACTTTGAACGTCTTTTGGGCAACGGCGGCATGGGCGCCCGAGGTAAAAAGCAGAAGTAATGTAAGCCACTCTGGTCGAAGCATGACGCCCATTTTCCTTATGCGGTTACCAGGCTAAGGTCGCGGTGACAATGTCGTCATACACATCGGCTGTCGGCGCGTTGACGCTCTGGTCTTCGGGGCGAATGCGGGCAAAAACAGGAATCGCCTGTGGATTCCCTGTGCCAACGATAGGTATCGTGCCGCCAGGCAGGATTTCGTTATTGCGGGCGGCATCCGAATAGAGCCGATAGGCAATCTGCTGGGTGCCACCGGCGTTTTTCATATAGCGCAGCGCAGCATCGCCAGACTGGCCGCCGTCAAGCGTCAGGGTCGAGGCAAGATCCTCGGTGCAGGTCACGGTTAGGGCGCTTCCGCCGCCGCTGCCGGTGATCTCCGCATCAATGGAGTTGGCTAAATCGCCATAGGAGCCGAAATTAATGTTGCCCCAGCGGTTGTTTTCGCCATTGCGGACATTCGATACGCTGCATCCGCTGCCGAGCGTCACCTGGACGCCAATCTGGCCGCTTAAGGTTCCCGCTGCAGAAGCCGGTTGAAGAATAACTATGGCGCTCAGTAAGCCGCCCAGGAGACTGCGCGAGATCGTTGTGACGTTCATAGAGAACCTCTTAGTGGAAAGCCGCTGAAGAAAAACAACAATGTAGCGATAGACGTTGGTCACCGATTAAGTGCCGCGGTTTTGTTGGTTAACGTATAACTACTCCTGCTAGATATGTGTAATTTTGTATTTATGGCTGGTTATGTGTTTTTTATTGGATTGTTGTTCTGTATTTATGCCTTTTATGTGGATGAAAACTCTTTTTGTTAATTAATTGTTGGTGTTATGTTTTTTAATTGTGTTTTGAAGGGGCGTGAAAATAGGGCGATTTTTTCTTAAATCACAATCTGGCGCAAAGTTTGCAACAAAAAATCTGGACAAAAAGGCGGGTATAGACACTGGAGGTGCCGTTGAGCAAGGGCGAGGAGAAAACACCTGCACAAAATCAGGCCCATAGTGCAGGTGAACTTTACGGGCCAACATCGGAAGTGACCCAGTATACACATTTGTATGACAAATGAAATAATAGATAAGAGACGGTTTTTCACTTTTTTGGCGGTTATTCTTCTGATCGCGCTATGGGTTATTGTCAGGGAGGCGAAGGGGGCGAACGACGGCGTGAAAATAATGGGCAACGATTTATTCTGGCGCCACAAAAGAGGGGTACAGCCATGTTTCCAGAAAGCTCACCAGAAACCATATTTGTCCGCTAAAAATAAACCACAGAGCAGCGGTCAAAATAATCAACAGGATAGCCAGCAGGAGTAATTCTGTTTTGCTCATAACTTCACTAGCCGTCCGCAAGGAGTACAACGAAGTTATGATAGTAACTAAAGCGCCGTTGAAGATGCAAACGCCGTTGTGCTAAACGGCGTTGGCGAAGCGGCGGGAGAGCTAATCCATGAGTATCGCCATCTGAGCGGCCATATCATCCAGCAGCTGGAAGCGGCGACGATATTCGGCGCGTTTCTTACTGGCGATGCTCTCAAGCGTCTTTCTTTCCAGCTGCAGCGGCAGGCGCCAGCGCCAGGCGCCGTCGGCGACCCCATCGATAGAGTGCCAGAACTCGTTATAGCTGGCGTGAAAATGGCGCCCTTTACTCAGCCGATAGCGCAGCGCGCGGAAGACGTGGCCGCTGTCGCTGACCCCGTAAATGTGATGAATGTTGCAACGCGCCGCCATTAACCAGATAAATTCCATCAGCAGGCGTTTCGGGAACAGGCCGTAACAGGCGCGGGTCGCCCGTTTAATCACTTCGTGCGGAACGGTGCTGCGCGGTCCCTGCAGGCCGCCGATAGTCAACTGCCATTGCTCCTGCTGGCGGGTGACGCTAAAGGTCGCGCTGGCAAGCACAATCTCATCGCTATCGCGCAGCCACAGCGTCGTTTCGCCCTCGCGTTCGGCTTTGCCCGCCGAGGAAGCGGAGAGCGTAAACCGGCAGTCGTCTTTGCCTGTCAGCTCAAGCAGCGGCACATCTTTCGCGGCGGTCATGGCCCCGGCGAGGCGCGAGGCGCCCAGGGAATCAACGAACTGATAGTGGCTGATAATGGCCTGAGCGCGCTGGCTGGCGTTTAACCCGCGGGTTAAATACTGGCGATGGACTTTACCCGGCAGCGTCACCTGAGCGGCGAGCAGCTGATTGAAATCCGCACGCGCCGACAGGCTCTCCAGCATGCTGCGCGTTGGCGCATAAAATAATGCCGTGCGCAGTAAAAACTTAAGCCGGTAATGACGTTGTTGCCAGATGGGGGCGGGGGTGATCCGGCCCATCACCAGATCGGCAATGAGATTTGGGCGTCGCTCAACTACGCTGGCTGAATGCAGGCTGTTATCCGTCACGATGAATACCTCGGTGTTATTTAGCCTCTATTCTATGGATATATCGTGGGGAGCTTAATGCCCGGCCGGACTATATTTGGCTTTCGTTTAAAATCGATTGAGGTGCCAATTTACGGGCGGTGAAGCCGCAGGGTTTTCCTATAATTATGCGAGGAGGACGAAATATGTATCAGCGTATTTACGGTTGCGACTGGCGTAATATCTGGCTGGTGGGCGACCTGCACGGCTGTTTCGCACGCCTGATGGCGGCCCTTCGTGAGCGCAAGTTTGACCCTTACCAGGATCTGCTTCTTTCGGTGGGCGATCTGATCGATCGTGGGCCACAAAGCGCGGAGTGTCTGGATTTACTGCGCTATCGCTGGGTTTACGCGGTGCGTGGAAACCATGAACAGATGGCGCTGGAGGCGCTTGCCGACGGCGATATGAGGCTCTGGGAGATGAACGGAGGCGACTGGTATACGCAGCGTGCGGCGAGCCAAAAGCAACGCCTTACGGCGCTTATTGCCCGCTGCCGCCGACTGCCGCTGATTATTGAACTCCACAGCGGTGAGCAGGTGCACGTGATTGCCCACGCTGATTACCCCGCCGCGGTTTATCGCTGGCAGCGCGTTGTTGATGAGCACCAGGTGCTGTGGCGTCGGCAGCGTCTCACTGACCATCTCGCCGGGCGTCACGGGGCGATTGCCGGCGCTGACCATTTCTGGTTCGGCCATACGCCGCTGAAACGACGCTACGACAGCGATAACCAGCACTATATCGATACGGGGGCCGTGTTTGGTGGAGAGCTAACCCTGGTGGCGCTACAGCTGGCAGGCTAAAAATCGCTGTATTCTCGGGCGGGAAGCCAGAAACTATCGATAAAATCTTCTACCGGAAAGCAGCCGCCGTGGCGTATCCGCTGATCGTCCATGGCCGTTGTGCACTGCCGCTCGTTATCGTAAACATCGACAACGATATCTTCACAGCCGCCGTCCAGGTAACAAATAAACAGCACTAAGGCAAACATCCGAGCCTCATATCCTGAAAAACATAGCGTTAAGTGTAGGAGATGACGGAGAAGCGGGGAAATAAATAACCCGTCTCAGGCGACGGGTTCAATTGAGTCAGGCGAGGCGCATGACCCAGGCATCGGACTGGCGATCGTAGTGCTTACGGTAGAGGACGGAATGTTCACCATCAAGTATGGCGGGTACGCTGGTATCCGCGTCCCATGCATCAAGCTGCATGCATAAATCCGGATCGGATTTACAGGGGATGCTTAACGTTCGCTCTCCCTGCTGTTCGCCGTGCAGTTCGGCGTCGTCTATCTCAAACGCGCCGATACGTACGTTAGTTTTGGCCATAAATTCACCCCGTTTGTCTGCTGAGTTGTGGTACGACCAGTTAAGGCCGCCATTTTTCAGCGTAGACAAACGGGCGTAAAGCGCCAGTGAAAAAATGCTGTTTTTCGACGCGCCATCACGCTTTTTTGCTAAAAAGCTTACCGTCACGCACCAGTTCGCGGGGATAGCTATTTTTTAAACGCGACCCGACTTTTTTCGCCAGCCCGATCGGCGCGCCCTGATAGGTGACAATCGCATCATCCTTCTGCGGGAGCGTTTCAGGATAGATATCGCGACCGCGATACCACTCTTCCGCTTCGGCCTCCGTCAGCGCCAGGGGAGCGGCCGGCGCGGCAAGCGCAATCACCGCTTCGTGCTGCCAGCGGTAGCCTTTGTTATGGGTTTCGGCGAGCCGGATGCCGATGCGGGAAAAGCGCACTTTGCCGAATAACGCTTCGAGCGCCTGTGGGAATAACCAGATTTCTTTATCGCGCTGCCAGAGCGTATGGTCGGCGGTCCACTGCAAACCGACGGCGGCGGCGGCGGCAATTACGGCGGCGGATTCGCGGGTTTTAAGCGGCGTGAAGGGGAATTTCCCCACTTTATAACCCGGCGCCGGGAGAGGATCGATGGCCGCGGTTTTACGTAAACGGGCGACGAAGAACCCTTCGCAGTCAAAAATTTGCGGGAAGACGTGCAGGAAGCCCTCCTCGGTGAGGGCTTCGCTGGCCTGCGGGAACAGTGAGCCGAGCGGCAAGACTTCTACCGCCTGCGGATAGCGCGCCAGCAGCCCGTTGACCACCTCTTCGTTTTCTTGCCGGTTCAGGGTACAGGTGGAGTAAACCAGCGTCCCGCCGGGGCGAAGGGCGTGAAACGCGCTGTCAATCAGCTCGTGCTGGGTCACCGCAATTTCCGCGTTGCTTTCCGGCGACCAGTTTTTCAGCGCATCGGGATCTTTACGTACTACCCCTTCGCCGGAGCAGGGGGCGTCGAGCAGGATCGCGTCAAAGCATTCCGGCAGCGCGGCGCCGAATACCCGACCATCGAAATGGGTCAGCGCCACGTTGCTGATTCCACAGCGGCTGATGTTGGCGTGCAGGACTTTAACCCGGCTGGCGGAATATTCATTGGCCAGAATGCCGCCTTCGTTACCCATGCGGGCGGCGATTTGCGTGGTTTTAGAACCCGGCGCGGCGGCGACGTCCATCACCCGCTTCGGCATCTGGCCGTCGGCAAACAGCGCGGCGACCGGCAGCATGGAGCTGGCTTCCTGAATGTAAAACAGCCCGCTAAGGTGCTCGGCCGTGCTGCCCAGCGGCAGGTCGTCTTCATCTTCACGCTCGATCCAGAAACCCTCTTCGCACCACGGAACCGGCGTGAGCTGCCAGCGGTAGGGGGCGACCAGCTGCAAAAAATCAGCCACCGTGATTTTCAGCGTATTGACGCGAATGCTTCGCCGCAGCGGGCGCTGGCAGGCGGCGATAAAGTCGTCAAAAGAGAGATGCGTCGGCATTGCCGCACGCATTTGAGCGAGGAATTCTTCAGGAAGATAGACAGCGTTTTGAGCCACGGGGAGCGCACCACAACGAAAAAAGGGGGCGTAGTTTACCATAAAGGCTCCGGCGGCGGACACCGGAGCCTGTTATGCTTAGCGCGGCAGGGCGGTGCCCCATTCGCGCCACTCTTTCGGTTCGCTCTCCAGCAGCAGGAAGTGTTTGCCATCCTGCGCTTTCGGCGCCAGCGGCGTACCCGGAGGCGTCGCAAACGCGATGCCGCCGCGAATGAACTGATTAAAGGTACCGGTTTTCACCACCCCGCCAATCAGGCCAAAGTCGAGGCTATAGCCGGAAGCCAGCCAGAATACCGAGTTGTTGCGCACCAGATACTGATAACGCTTGCTGATACGCAGCTGTACCATCACGCGATCCGACATCGAACCGAGCATCAGACCGGTCACCGTGCCGACTTCGAGCCCGCGGAATAGCACCGGCGTGCCGATACCCAGCGAACCCGCTTCCGGTACTTCGACGATAATGCTCAGGCCGTCGATATAACGTGAATCGCTGATCGTGGTTTCCTGAATTTCGAAATCACGGCGCGGCGCACCGCGTCCCGGCTCGACGTTGATATAGGCCTGGAAAAGGGTATCCAGATGTTCAACGCCCGCCGCGGATATCTGCGGCGTAATCACCGAGAAACGCGTCCCGGCGCGGGCAAAGGTATTGACGTATTCCGGGTAGAGAACCGCTTTCGCCTGCACTTCGTTTTTCGCGGTAATTAAATTCAGCGACTGGATCTGGCCAATATCAATCCCCAGGTAGCGAATTGGCATCCCTTCGGCGATTTTACCGGCGTCGAAGGCGTGCAGGGTTATCTGCCCACCCACCGCGCGGGCGGCGGTTTCTGACGCATACAGCACGCGTTTGTTATCGATCCGCGCGCTGGCGCTGGCGCCGCTGAGGTTATCAAAGCTAATCGCGCCCTTCAGCGCGCGGGAGAGCGGGGATGCCTGTACCGTCAGGCCGCTACCGTTAAGCTGCACTTTCGCGCCGCCCTCGGCCCAGAACACGCTGTTGCTGGTCAGCAGATGGCGATACTCCGGCTTGATATGGATATTGATCTCAAAGGCGTTCTTGCGCGGCTGCACGGTGATGATTTCCCCGACCGCAAATTTACGGTACAGCACCACGGAGCCTGCCTGCACATCCGGCAGCGTCTCGGCTGAGAGCGTAAGCGTGGTGGTCGGCAGATCGCTCATGCTGTTTTCCAGCGCCTTTTCCTGGTTCGCGTACAGCGGATAGCGGCTTTGCATCGCCCCTTTGTCGCCCGGGATAACGCGGATCCCGCCGCTGACCCATTCGCTGGCGCTGGCCCCGAGGAACTCCACGCCATCGATGCCGACTTTAACGTCGATGCGGCTGTTGACCACGAATTTGCTATCGCCGCGTACCAGAGAACGGTACTCCGGCATCACCGCCACCTGGAACGTGACGCCATCGGCGTTCAGCTTGCGCTCCAGAACCTGGCCAATCTGCACGCCGTGCAGAATCAGCGGCTGCCCGGCGTCGATGCCGTAGCTTTCCGGCGCGGTGAGCGTGACGGTCGCGACATCCGGTTCTTCCAGAATGGATTTATCGGCAGGCAGCACCGCAAACTGGTTGCGGGGTTCACCCTCGCCGGGGACCAGCTCGAAGGTGGTGCCGGTCAGCAGGGCGCTGACGCTGGGGTTATCCAGCGAGATTTTTGGCTTCTTCATCTGAATCAGCGTCTTCTCGCGCAGCAGGCTGACGACGCTCGGGTCGACGGTCATTTCGCCGGTCACTTTCCCGTCGCCATTGAGATTCAGCTTACTGAGCTGGCCGACCTCCAGGCCCTGGTACATCAGCGGCGTAGAGCCCGCTTTTAAGCCTGCGCCATCCGGGAGATCCAGTTTAACCACCACGCCGCGCTGGCTGTGCGCCAGGTCTTCGTATAAGTGATAGTCCGTGTTTTGCTGAGCCTGTGGAGAATCATCCGGGGAATCAAAGGCGATAGCGCCGTTCACCAGCGCCGAGAGGCTGTCCAGCTGGACTTTCGCTCCGCTCAGGCTGACGTCCGCCTTCACGCCGGATACGTTCCAGAAACGGCTCTCTTTTTTCACCAGGTTAGTGAAACGCCGCTCGATCAGCACATCAATGGTGACGCCCTGATTGTTCGGATTAATGGCGTAGTCATATACCCGGCCGACCGGAATCTTACGGAAGTAGACCAGCGAGCCGCTGGTTAACGAACCCAAATCCGCTGACTTGAGATGAATCATCAGCTCGCCGTTATTGATGTGGTACTTCGGCTGGGTATCGAGGGCGACAAAGTGATCCTCGGGCTCGCCCTGGCCGGGCATCATGCCGATATAGTTACCGCCCACCAGCGCATCCAGGCCGGACACGCCAGCAAGCGAGGCTTTCGGCGTCACCAGCCAGAACTGCGTCTCCTTGCGCAGCGCATCTTTCATATCGCCCTTGACGCTGGCGGAAACCTCAATTTTGCTCAGATCTTTACTCAGCGAGATGTTCTCCACCGTACCGACTTCTACCCCCTGATAGCGGATAGGCGTGCGGCCAGGAACGATACCGTTAGCGGACTGGAAGTCGATAACGATCGTCGTACCGCGATCCTGGTAGCTGGTCCATATCAGCCAGCCGGCAATCAGCAGCGCGATGACCGGCAGCAGCCAAAATGGCGAGATACGGCGTTTAGTTTTAATTTTGGCTTCAGTCGGCGAAGCGGGCGTTTCCTGACTCATGTGCGTCCCAAAGTAAGCGGCTGTCCAGCCATTCAACAGCAAGGATAGTTAATATTACCGCGGCGCCAAAATAGACCGCGGCGGGCCCCATCGTAAACGCGAGGAGCTGATCGCGGTTGATCAGCGACATGGTTAATGCGATGACAAAAAGATCCAACATAGACCAGCGGCCGATCCAGGTAATCAGCCGCAGTAGCAGGATGCGGGTACGTAATCCCTGTTCACACTTGAATTGTATGCTGACCAGCAGCGTAAACAATACAATTACTTTGGTGAATGGGACCAGAATACTGGCGATGAACACGACGCCGGCGATAGCGACGTTGCTGCTGGCCAGCGACATAATGCCGGAAAGGATGGTGTCATCCTGACGCGCGCCGTTGACGTAGATAATCGAGATCGGCAGCAGGTTGGCAGGCAGCAGGAAAACCATTGACGCAATCAGCGCAGCCCAGCTCTTTTGCAGGCTCTGGCGGCGTCTGTGGCGCAGGGGAGTGTGGCAGCGACGGCAGCGGCCGCGCGAATCGCGATGGCCGGTATAATGGCAGCCGAGGCAAACCTGCAGGTTTTCATCCGGCCGCAGCGCCGGGCGCTGGGGGTAAAAACGCTCCCAGAGCTCCTCAACGTTCATATGGATAAGCGTCAGGATACTGAGCAGGGTGAGGGAGATATAGGCGATAAGCCCGATGCCCGGCTGCAGGAAGGCGTAATCCTGCACCTTAATGGAGGCGACGCCGATGCCGACCAGGTAAATATCCAGCATCACCCACTCTTTGAGCCGCTCCAGCATCAGCAGTATCGGGCGCAGATTCATGCCCAGCACGTTGCCCAGCCACAGATAGGCGATTGAGACCACCAGCAGCACCGGCGCCACGACCGCGCAAAACAGCACCATCGCCGCCGTGAGCGGATCGCCCTGGCCGGTCATTTGCCAGATGCCCTGAAGGACGTTAGCGTCGATACGCACGCCCAGCAGATGCAAACGCAGCAGCGGTTCGCTCCAGGCAAAAGGCATCAGCAGCAGCATCGCGATTGCCATGCTGCCCAGCCGGGTAAGCGACCAGTCGCGGCCATCGCGCACTTTGGCGTTGCAGCGGGGACACCAGGCGCTTTGATTCTTTTTTAGGACCGGTAAACGAAACAGCAGGTCGCACTGCGGACAGCGCTGATAGTGAGCGTGCTCAACGGGGGCGCTGACCGAGTAGACGACCATTTTTTTTGCTGGCGTAATCCTGGGTGTTTTTAGTGGCATTTATAGCTTACAGAAATGAGTGTATCTCTCTATCTTAACTCAGGAATGAATTCATCTTGAGCATGAATGCATTTAAAGCTTATTTTATTAGGCTGTAAGTGTAAGGTAGTAAGACAACTAAGCGACCAAATAATGAACAAATCAGAATTCTACGCGGATTTGAACCGCGATTTTCAGGCGTTAATGGCAGGCGAAACCAGTTTTCTGGCGATGATTTCAAATACCAGCGCGCTGCTGTTCGAGCGGCTGACCGACGTGAACTGGGCCGGTTTCTATCTTCTGGAAGGTGACACGCTGGTGCTTGGCCCGTTCCAGGGCAAGCTGGCCTGCGTGCGGATTCCGGTCGGACGCGGCGTATGCGGGACTGCCGTCGCGCAGAATCGCGTGCAGCGGGTAGAGGATGTTCACGCGTTTGATGGGCACATCGCCTGTGACGCCGCCAGTAATTCGGAAATTGTCTTCCCGTTACGGGTGAACAATCAAACTATCGGCGTCCTGGATATCGATAGCACGGCGCATTCCCGCTTCACCGCTGAAGATGAGCAGGGACTGGCAGAACTGGTCGCGCATCTGGAAAAACTCATTTCTGCGACTGATTATCAAAAAATATTCACCCGCGTCGCAGGATAATCAACGGATAACGTAGCATTTACCGATGACGTCATTATAATGACGCCTGTTCATGCCTGCGGCTTGTTGGCTACGTCCGTTGTAATCAGGAAATTTCATGGAAAATCAACCTAAGTTGAATAGCAGTAAAGAAGTCATTGCGTTTCTGGCCGAACGTTTCCCTCAGTGTTTTAGCGCTGAAGGCGAAGCTCGCCCCCTGAAAGTCGGTATTTTTCAGGATCTCGTTGAGCGCGTTGGCGGAGAGATGAATCTCAGCAAAACCCAACTTCGCGCTGCTTTGCGTCTTTATACTTCGAGCTGGCGCTACCTGTACGGCGTTAAGCCTGGCGCAGTCCGCGTTGACCTTGATGGCAACCCGTGCGGCGAACTGGAAGAGCAGCACGTCGCTCATGCCCGTCAGCAGCTTGAAGAAGCAAAAGCCCGCGTCCAGGCGCAGCGCGAAGCGCAGCAGGCCAAAAAACGCGAAGCCGCTGCCGCAGCAGGCCAGCCGGAAGAGGGGGCACGTCGCGAGCGTAAACCGCGTCCTCAGCCTCAGGCGCGTCGTAAAGACGGCGCTGAGCAGCGTAAACCTCGCCCGGCAGCAGCAGCCAAAGCGCCGCGCGAAGAGCGTCATACCCCTGTATCAGATGTGTCTGTATTGACCGTTGGCCAGGCACTGAAGGTGAAAGCAGGCAATAATGCAATGGACGCCACCGTCCTGGAAATCACCAAAGATGGCGTTCGTGTACAGCTGACTTCTGGTATGTCAATGATTGTACGCGCAGAACACCTGGTGTTCTGAAACGGAGGCCGGGCCAGGCATGAACAAATTCTTTAAGCTCACCGCGTTGGCGGGCCTGCTGGTAATCGCAGGCCAGTCGTTCGCCGTGGACGATATCACCCGGATCGATCAAATCCCCGTGCTGAAAGAAGAGCCGCAGCACGCGACGGTGAGCGAGCGCGTCACATCGCGCTTTACCCGCTCTCACTACCGGCAGTTCGATCTTGATAATGCCTTTTCGG
Source organism: Klebsiella sp. Q11 (assembly GCF_964241505.1). Taxonomy (NCBI): domain Bacteria; kingdom Pseudomonadati; phylum Pseudomonadota; class Gammaproteobacteria; order Enterobacterales; family Enterobacteriaceae; genus Klebsiella; species Klebsiella sp. Q11. The sequence goes on along the minus strand of NZ_CAXSXW010000006.1, from coordinate 303,609 downwards.
CAAAAATTTTCGATCGCTACCTGAACCTGCTCGACTACAGCCATAACGTGCTGTTAGCCAGCGACGTGGCCCAGTTTGCCGCGAAAAAGAATCAAATCGGCGATGAGCTGCGCAGCGGGAAGCTGGACGTTTTTTACGACCTGTATAACCTGGCGCAGAAGCGTCGATTTGAGCGTTATCAATATGCATTGAAAGTGCTGGAACGTCCGATGGACTTTACCGGCAATGACAACTTCAACCTTGACCGCAGCAAGTCTCCCTGGCCGAAAGATGAGGCCGAGCTGAATGCGCTGTGGGATGCCAAGGTGAAGTTTGATCAGCTCAGCCTCAAGCTGGCTGGCAAAGATGATAAAGAGATTCGCGAGACCCTAACCCGTCGCTACAAGTTTGCCATTCGCCGTCTGGCGCAAACCAATAGTGAAGACGTTTTCTCGCTGGCGATGACCGCCTTTGCGCGTGAAATCGACCCGCATACGAACTATCTCTCTCCGCGCAATACCGAACAGTTCAACACCGAAATGAGCCTGTCTCTCGAAGGTATCGGCGCGGTACTGCAGATGGATGACGACTACACGGTGATCAACTCACTGGTGGCCGGTGGTCCTGCGGCGAAGAGTAAATCCATCAGCGTGGGCGACCGTATCGTTGGCGTTGGGCAGCCGGGTAAAGGCATGGTTGATGTCATCGGCTGGCGTCTTGATGATGTCGTGGCGCTGATTAAAGGTCCCAAGGGCAGCAAGGTTCGTCTGGAAATTCTCCCGGCGGGTAAAGGCGCGAAAACGCGGATTGTGACCCTCACGCGCGAACGCATTCGTCTTGAAGACCGCGCGGTTAAGATGTCAGTCAAAACCGTCGGCAAAGAGAAGGTTGGCGTGCTGGATATTCCGGGTTTCTATGTTGGCCTGACGGACGACGTCAAGGTTCAGCTGCAGAAACTGGAGAAACAGAACGTTAGCAGCATCGTTATCGATCTGCGCAGCAACGGCGGCGGGGCGCTGACCGAAGCGGTTTCGCTTTCTGGCCTGTTTATTCCATCCGGCCCGGTTGTCCAGGTTCGCGATAATAACGGTAAGGTGCGTGAAGACAGCGATACCGACGGCGTGGTGTACTACAAAGGCCCGCTGGTGGTGCTGGTCGACCGTTTCAGCGCCTCGGCTTCTGAAATTTTCGCCGCCGCGATGCAGGACTATGGCCGAGCGCTGATCGTCGGTGAGCCGACCTTTGGCAAGGGGACCGTCCAGCAGTATCGTTCGCTGAACCGCATTTACGATCAGATGCTGCGCCCTGACTGGCCGGCGCTGGGGTCCGTACAGTACACCATCCAGAAATTCTACCGTATTAACGGCGGGAGTACTCAGCGCAAGGGTGTGACGCCAGACATCATGATGCCGACCGGAACCGAAGAGCGTGAAACCGGCGAGCAGTATGAAGATAACGCGCTGCCGTGGGATAGCGTCAATGCGGCAACCTTCGTGAAGTATGGTGACCTGACGCCGTTCGGACCCGAGCTGCTGAAGCGCCACGATGCCCGTATCGCCAAGGATCCTGAGTTCCAGTACATCATGAAGGACATTGCTCGCTATAACGCGATGAAAGACAAACGCAACATCGTCTCCCTGAATTACGCGCAGCGTGAAAAGGAGAATGAAGAAGATGATGCAATTCGTCTGGCCCGCGTTAACGATCGCCTGAAACGCGAAGGCAAGCCGCTACTGAAAAAACTGGAAGATCTGCCGAAGGATTACCAGGAGCCTGACCCGTATCTTGATGAAACGGTTCATATTGCGCTCGACCTGGCCCATGAGGAAAAGGATCGGCCAGCGGTCGAGCCTCCGGCCAGTAAATAATCCCCCAACGGGCACACTAAGTTGTGCCCGTTTTTCTTTCTCGCCTTTCCCAACGTTCATTGCCTGATTTCAACAAAATGTCAACGCTTTTGCCCAGCGTCAGCAATATGCTACAAAATGTAAAGTTGTGTCTTTCTCGTGACTTAGCGGGGCCTGATGGTTGAAAATTGGCGTTCTACCCATACCATGTGGGTAATCGCATAGTGCGTTTTGTTAAATCGAGGTTAAAAGAAAATTATGATGCGAATCGCGCTTTTCCTGCTGACCAACCTGGCAGTGATGGTGGTGTTCGGGCTGGTGCTGAGCCTGACGGGAATTCAGTCAAGCAGCATGACCGGGCTGCTGATCATGGCCCTGTTGTTTGGTTTCGGCGGCTCAATCGTTTCGCTGCTGATGTCGAAATGGATGGCGCTGAAATCGGTGGGTGGGGAAGTCATTGAGCAGCCGCGTAACGAAACCGAGCGCTGGCTGATGAATACCGTCGCGCAGCAGGCGCGCCAGGCGGGTATCGCTATGCCGCAGGTCGCTATCTACCATGCGCCGGATATTAACGCCTTCGCGACCGGCGCGCGCCGCGATGCGTCGCTGGTGGCGGTCAGTACCGGGCTGCTGCAGAACATGAGCCGTGATGAAGCGGAAGCGGTTATCGCCCATGAGATTAGCCACATCGCCAACGGTGATATGGTCACCATGACGCTGATCCAGGGGGTAGTGAACACCTTCGTTATCTTTATCTCGCGCGTTATCGCGCAGATTGCGGCGGGCTTCCTCGGCGGCAACCGCGATGAAGGTGAAAGCAGCAACGGCAACCCGCTGATCTACTTTGCGGTAGCCACGGTGCTGGAGCTGGTATTTGGTATTCTGGCCAGCATCATCACCATGTGGTTCTCCCGCTACCGCGAGTTCCATGCGGACGCCGGTTCAGCGAAGCTGGTAGGGCGTGAGAAAATGATCGCCGCGCTGCAGCGTCTGAAAACCAGCTATGAGCCGCAGGAGGCCAGCAGCATGATGGCGTTCTGCATTAACGGCAAAGCGAAATCCATGAGCGAGTTGTTTATGACTCACCCGCCGCTGGATAAACGTATTGAAGCCCTGCGCAGCGGCGAATACCTGAAATAACCGTCGCGTCTGGCCCTGAAAACAAAAATCCGCAACCTTCGGGCTGCGGATTTTTTTATGCCGGTTTTGCGTTACAGCCTGACGCGCGGCTGCGTGACGCGTAGCCCGCTGACGGCGGCCGCGACGATGGCAAACGTTCCGGCCAGCAGAAGCGCGGTGTGGGTTCCGCTATCGCCCAGCAGGTTAAACAGCAGCGCCACCAGCGCGGCGCCAGTGCTCTGTCCAAGCAGGCGCGCGGTCCCCAGCATGCCGCTTGCGCCGCCGCTGCGATGAGCCGGCGCTGACGAGACGATGGTGTGATTGTTGGGGGACTGGAACAGACCAAAGCCCGCGCCGCAGAGCGCCATTCGCCAGATAATATCCAGGTCCGACGGCGCGGAGGGCAGTAAAGCCAGGCCGAACAGGCCGCAGGCCATGATGATTAGACCCATCGCGCCCAGCAGCCCGGCGTGAACTTTCTCAATCAAATATCCCGCCAGCGGCGCCATCACCATAGTGGCCAGCGGCCACGGCGTCAGGAGCAGACCGGTTTCCACCTCGCTACGTCCCATCATTGACTGCAGGAAGAACGGCAGCGAAACCATCGCCAGCATCTGGGCGCAAAAAGAGCATATCGACGTACAAATTGACAGAGAGAATAGCGGAATGCGCAGCAGGTCAACCGGCAGCAGGGGGACCGGCATTTTGAGCTGGCGGCGGACAAAAAAGAACCCGACAACCAGCATGGCCATAACCTCCGCCGCAACCAGCGCGCCTGACTGGCCCTGAGCGAACCCGCCGAGGGCGGTAATCAGTAAGCCAAAAGTGAGGGCATTCATGATGGCGCTCGGCAGGTCGAAGCGGGTGGCCTTGCTGCGGCCGGTGTTAGCTGGCAGATAGCGCATCGCGAGAAGCAGTGAAATAATCCCCAGCGGAACGTTAATCAGAAACAGCCATTGCCATGAGGCCATTGAGAGAATCGCGGCGGCGATGGTCGGCCCCGCCGCGGAGGAGACGGCCACCACGAAAGAGTTGATCCCCATCCCGCGGCCGAGAAAGCGCTGAGGATAAATCAGGCGAATCAGCGCGGTGTTCACGCTCATCAGCGCCGCGCCGCCGAGCCCCTGCGCCACGCGCGCCAGGGTCAGCATTTCGAGGCTTCTGGAGAGCGCGCAGGCCAGTGAGGTAAAGGTAAAAAGCACCAGGCCGATTTTATAAATACGCCGGTAGCCGACCATATCGCCGAGGAAAGAGAGCGGCAGCAGCGCGATAACGATAGCGATTTGGTAGGCATTGACTATCCAGATTGAAGAGGCCGGGGATGCGTTTAAATCGCTGGCGATGGTCGGCAGGGCGACGTTGGCGATAGCGCCGTCCAGCACCGCCATCGCCAGGCCTAATACAATGGTCAGAATGGCGCCGTAACGCTGCGGTAAAGGCAGCCCATCGGAGATGTTTTTATCCATGTGAAGTCTGTATCTTATCGGGAACTATTAACTGGTTAATAATTTTAGCATTGATTATTCAGCGGCATGTCGCAGATTTGTAACGAATCGGCAGAAGAACGATTGCGGGTAACGGGATGCGAATTTATAATAAAAACCGGTTCTAATTTTTATAAAACAGTTGCGATGAGGTGATAAATGGCAGTTGCAGATTTGGATAAACAGCCAGATTCTGTCTCTTCGGTATTGAAGGTTTTTGGCATTCTGCAGGCGCTTGGCGAAGAGCGTGAAATTGGCATTACCGAACTGTCCCAGCGCGTCATGATGTCAAAAAGCACCGTTTATCGCTTTTTGCAGACCATGAAATCGCTGGGATACGTAGCTCAGGAAGGTGAGTCCGAGAAATATTCTCTGACCCTGAAACTCTTCGAACTTGGCGCGCGAGCTTTGCAGAACGTTGATTTGGTGCGCAGCGCTGATATTCAGATGCGCGAGCTTTCACGCCTGACGAAAGAGACCGTCCACCTGGGCGCCCTGGATGAAGACAGTATTGTTTACATCCACAAAATCGACTCAATGTACAATTTGCGCATGTATTCGCGCATCGGGCGTCGTAACCCGCTGTACAGCACCGCGATCGGTAAAGTGCTGCTGGCCTGGCGCGATCGTGCCGAGGTTGAGCAGATTCTGGAAGGGGTGGAGTACAAACGCAGCACCGACAGAACTATCACCAGCACCGAAGCGCTGCTGGCGGTTCTCGATAAGGTCCGCGAGCAGGGGTATGGCGAAGATAACGAAGAGCAGGAAGAGGGGCTGCGCTGCATCGGGGTTCCGGTTTTCGACCGCTTCGGCGTGGTTATCGCGGGCCTGAGTATCTCTTTCCCGACGCTGCGTTTCTCGGAGGAGCGCCTGAACGAGTACGTGGCGATGCTGCACACGGCGGCGCGTAAAATTTCAGAACAGATGGGCTACAACGATTATCCGTTCTGACCTTGTGCGTAAATCGGGCTACAGTGTATGTAGCCCGTTCGTGACTAGCCGTTATCGACTACCGTGGCGCTTTTTCGCAGGATAGGGCAATCGGTAATGCCGATAATACCGCTGCTGGAATGAACATATTGTGCGGTACTGATGCCGCGAGCCGTGAGATATTTACACTGCAATCCCAGCCCCCCGGCATTCTCACTGCTGCCCATTAATGCGCCGTAGCCGCTTAATAATACGCCAATCCACAAGATAGCCAGCACCACAATGGTACGAATGATCAATCGCATTGTTGCCTCATTATTTGTATTATCCTTGCGTCCATTCTGGCATGAACATCGTTTGAAACAAGTCTATGATTCCTAAACTTGCCTTTCGTATTACAGTTAGCCGCGGTTTAAGAAGGTCATGTTATCCTGGCGACATCTGGTACTGATGCGGAGTGTGGAGTGAAAAAATTACGCTGGGTTTTGCTGATAGTCATCATCGCAGGTTGTTTACTGCTATGGACTCAGATGCTTAACGTAATGTGCGATCAGGATGTACAGTTCTTCAGCGGCATCTGCACTATCAATAAATTTATTCCCTGGTAAGACATTTTTAATATGACTGATTTTCTTCTGCCGCGCGGGTGGTAGAATAAACGCCTTCTCTTTGAGGTGGTGAAATGAGTGAGTTACTAAATCCTGGGATTGTAAGCCTGGCATCCGTGGCGCTTTCAGTTGTGCTGTTGCTTGTCGGCCTGTTGTTATGGTTTTTTGTTAATCGCGCCAGCTCGCGCGCTAATGAGCAGATAGCGCTGCTGCAGGCGCTGCTGGATCAGCAAAAGCGGCAAAACGCGCTGCTGCGCCGTCTCTGCGAGGCCAATGAGCCAGAGAAGGAGAGTGCCGCAGAACCTTCCATCGCCGAGAAGGGGAAAGGCGACGACGACTTCATTCGTCTGGTCGCAGAGCGCTAATCTGATTGTCAGGTGTACATCGTGACGGTGTGCGCCTGTATCTCCCCCGGTGTATAACGTATCCTTATCGATAAATTCTCTTCCGACCGTAAACCTGCCCACCGGCAAGCGGAGGCGGCGCGTTTATGCTCTCTTTAATTAGTTTGTTTAATTCATCAAATAAAAGAACAGGAAAGACCTGACTGTCATCAGGCGTTCATTATTGCCGTGAAGTATAGACAATATTTTAAGTACTTCAATTAACGCGCTTCGATATTATGCCATGGGCCGGTAAAGCAATTTTTCAACTATCGATATGAGCTTTTAAATGCATCTTTATGCAATGATTTCTGACTCCCCCTAAAATTGGCAGTTTGGCTCTACGCGGGGCCCGGCAAGCTGAAGTCATTGAGCAATGGCGGATAAACTCCCAGGCAGGGGGCCGTCTCAGCGGCGCCAGCGCGGAGGGAGAAGGATAAGCCAGAGGAAGCAAAGTCGCATAAATGTGCAGGTGATCAAATGATTCCCTTATAATTTGTGCGAGCGATCGAGAGCCGTCTAAAAATGGCTTGCCATTATTTACGTAGTATGTGATAACACGTTTCGGGTTAAACGAGGTACAGTTCTGTTTATGTGTGGCATTTTCAGTAAAGAAGTCCTGAGTAAACACGTTGTCGTTGAATACCGCTTCTCTGCCGAACCTTATATTAGTGCCTCATGCAGTCATGTGTCAGTTTTATCTATGTAAGTGCCCCACGGGCGAAGAAAACAGTCTAAGGAATTTTGCAAATGGCAAAGATTAAAGGTCAAGTTAAGTGGTTCAACGAGTCTAAAGGTTTTGGCTTCATTACTCCGGCTGATGGCAGCAAAGATGTGTTCGTACACTTCTCCGCTATCCAGGGTAACGGCTTCAAAACTCTGGCTGAAGGCCAGAACGTTGAGTTCGAAATTCAGGACGGCCAGAAAGGTCCAGCTGCAGTTAACGTAACTGCTATCTGATTTAGACCACTGAATCTTGTAAGAAAGCCTCGCAGCCGCGGGGCTTTTTAGTCTTTATTGCAAATCATGTCATTTTTCCTCCCTCTGTTGCGCTTTGTTGCAAAACAACATCCTTATTAGCACTGTTTAGCAACCTGTTTTGTATATATCTGTTAAATCAGGTGGTTGCAAAATAATGATGGAGCTAAGGTGCAAAAGAACAAACTTAAGTCAGCCGCCAACTTTACCCCTCTGCGGTTTGGGTTGTTATGCGTGGCCATTCTTTGCTGTATGGGTCTGCTGCTGGCCCGGGTAGGCTGGCTGCAAATTGTCTCTCCCGACAATTTGGTTAAACAAGAAGATATGCGCTCCTTGCGCGAAGAGCCTATCGACGTGCAGCGCGGCATGATTAGCGATCGCGAGGGCCGCCCGCTGGCGGTTAGCGTGCCGGTGAGCGCCATCTGGATCGATCCGCAAACAACTCTCGCAAAAGGCGGCGTCGGATATGGCCCGCGCTGGCAGGCGATGGCGCAAGCTTTACACCTCAACCTTAGCGAGCTTGCCCATCGCGTGCAGGCGCATCCTCATGCGCGTTTTCTCTATCTGGCGCGCCAGATAAACCCGGAGCAGGCGGAGTGGATCGACAAGCTGCACCTGCCGGGGATTAATCTGCGCGATGAGTCGCGTCGTTTTTATCCCGCGGGGCACGTTGCGGCTAATCTGCTGGGCTTTACCAATATCGATAATCAAGGAATCGAGGGGGTAGAGAAAAGCTTTAATGCCCAGCTAACCGGTCAGCCCGGGCGTCGCCTGGTGCGCAAAGACCGGCACGGCAACGTCATCGAAAATATCACCGAAGTCCCGGCGGTCCCGGCCCACAATTTGCAGCTCAGTATCGATGAGCGTCTGCAAACGGTGACCGAGGACGCGCTGGATAACGCCGTGCGCTGGAACAAAGCGGAATCAGGGGCGGCGGTATTAATTAAAATTGATACCGGGGAAATCCTGTCGATGGCCAGCTACCCCGATTTCAACCCTAACAATCGCGATGACGCGAAGCTGGATGATTTCCGCAATCGCGCGATTAGCGATACTTTCGAGCCGGGGTCGACGGTTAAGCCGCTGGTGCTGATGACCGCGCTCCAGCAGGGCATTGTTCAGCCGGATAGCGTGGTGGATACCCATCCGTTTACCCTCGACGGTCATCGTATTCGCGACGTCGGTTACTACCCTGAGCTGTCCCTCACCGGCATTCTGCAAAAATCCAGCGATACCGGCGTTTCACATTTGTCGCTGGCCATGCCGATTCAACATCTTATCGATACCTATAAAGCGTTCGGTTTCGGCGACTCTACCGGTCTGGGATTAACCGGTGAAAGCGCCGGGCTGATGCCGCAGCGTCGCTACTGGGGACAGCTGGACCGGGCGACATTCGCCTTCGGCTACGGCCTGATGGTTACGCCGCTCCAGCTGGCGCACGTTTACGCAACTATTGGCAGCTACGGTATTGAGCGTCCGCTATCGATCACGCGTATCGATCCGCCGGTCATGGGCACCCGAGTGATGCCGGAGCAGATTGTGCATGAAGTCGAACATATGATGGAGAGCGTTGCCTTGCCGGGCGGCGGGGGCACAAAAGCGGCGGTGCGCGACTATCGAGTGGCGGTAAAAACCGGTACCGCCAAGAAAATTGGCCCTGACGGGAAATATATCGACAAATACGTGGCCTACACCGCAGGGGTGGCGCCCGCCAGTAACCCAAAATTTGCGCTGGTAGTGGTGATGAACGACCCCAGCAACGGTTCGTATTACGGTGGGGCAGTGTCGGCGCCGGTATTCAGCCAGATCATGGGCGATGTCCTGCGCCTGGAAAACGTGATGCCAGATGGGATGCCGCAGGGTTCTGAAAACCTGATCGTCATGCATCATGACGGCGTGCTGCCGCCTGCGTTGTAACGGTGGCCTGGAGGGGCGAATAGCGCTACACTTTCGCCCTTTCAGCACACCGGAGTTGCCATGTCTTACAGTTGCCCACTTTGCCACGCGCCGCTTGAGCGCCGCGATAATAGCTTTATCTGCCCGCAGCGGCATCAGTTCGATCTGGCGAAGGAAGGGTACGTCAATTTACTGCCGGTGCAGTTTAAGCGCTCCCGCGATCCGGGCGACAGCGCTGAAATGATGCAGGCCCGGCGGGCGTTTCTCGATGCGGGTCATTATCAGCCGCTTCGCGACGCGATCTGCGCTTATCTGCACACTTTCGCTCCGACCGATTTACTGGACATCGGCTGCGGGGAAGGCTACTACACCCACGCTTTTGCCGCCATCGCCAGCCGCAGCTGGGGTCTGGACGTGTCGAAATCCGCTATCCGCGCGGCGGCAAAACGGTACCCGCAGGTCAACTTTTGCGTCGCCTCCAGCCAGCGTTTACCGTTTGAGGATGCAAGCCTGGATGCGATAGTACGTATTTACGCCCCCTGCAATGCCGTTGAGCTGGCGCGCGTTGTCCGCCCCGGCGGCTGGGTCATCACCGCGACGCCGGGGCCTCGTCACCTGATGGAGCTGAAAGGGTTGATATACGACGAAGTGCGTTTGCACGAGCAGAACGCGGAAGAGATGGCAGGGTTTACGCTACGTCACCAGCAGCAGCTGGCCTATCCGATGCAGCTTAACGGCAGCGAGGCGGAAGCTTTACTGCAAATGACGCCGTTTGCGTGGCGGGCTAAGCCGCCGGTTCGGGAAGCGCTGCGTCAACAGGTGGGATTTGACTGCCAGACCGATTTTGCCATTCACTGCTGGCAGCGCGACGCCTGAGGATCAGCCGGCGAAATGGCTCCAGAGGATCTGGGCGCCGATGCCAATCAGCACGATACCGCCTAGGATTTCTGCCCGTTTGCCGAGCAGCGGGCCGATAAAACGTCCCACCATCATACCGAGCGTCGACATTATCAGCGTGGCGCAGCCGATAGCCAGCGCGGTGGCGATAATGTTGACCTGCAGAAACGCCAGGCCAACGCCGACGGCCATGGCGTCAAGGCTGGTAGCGAATGCGGTGGTCACCAGCAGCCAGAAACCGTGGCGTCGCGGAGTTTCGCAGTCGTCGTCGTTGCCGCCGCGAAACCCTTCGATAACCATTCGACCGCCGAGAAACACCAGCAGCACAAAGGCAATCCAGTGGTTCCACTCGAGAACGAACTGGCTGGCAAGCATCCCCATTCCCCAACCGACCAGCGGCGTGAGCGTTTCGATAGCGCCAAAGATAAGACCCGTGCGCAGGGCTTCAGAAAATTTAGGTTTATGGAGAGTGGCGCCTTTGCCAATAGAGGCCGCGAAGGCGTCCATGGACATGCCGAAGGCAAGAAGAATTGTAGCGGATACATTCATGAGAGCGTCCTGACCGGGGATAATCCATATGACACATCGCCGCCCCCAGTAAAAATACGCAGCCCATCCTGAAGATGAGGCGCCGCGTACAGCAGCGATGCGTCTATGGTCTCGCCTGATTGAAGACGTTCTTCTTCAACCCGTACGTGCCACGTTTTGCAACGAGTATGTTGACACGTACATTTTCTGGCAGGCAGAAAATTGGCTACTCCCCAACGACGGGCGCAACCTTAACATAATTTTAGAATATAAAACAATAACGGAGTCAGGTTATTTTGCTAACCAAATGATAACGATTTTCATTTAAATTTAGAAGTGAATAATTCGTTAATAAATATCGGCGAATTAAACGAATGGAATATAGCCGCGGCTATATTCCATTCGCCGGGGAATGACAAAATATAGCGCAGGCTATATTTGTAACTCATTGAGTTGAAATGAGAAGTTTGTATATTTTTTCCAGGTCGTCGATATTTTGTACGCGAATTAGCAGGCGACGCTGCTCTAATTGCATAACCAGCACGCCATCTTCCGATAAATTCATCTCTTTAATACGCTTATATTCGATCCAGATATTGGCGAAAAAAAAGCCTTCTTTTTTGAAGATGATTTTGGGTGAACGGATCCAGAAAAGATATAACCCCATCAAGGCCAGGGCAGATAATAGCCAGGTGGTGATAAGTTCGCCCTGGCTGGCAATATTGTTATAAATCAGGATAGCAATGAGGCCGACGAAGATAATGCCATCGACGCGATTGCGGCGGAGCAGGGGGATAGCCAGCAAAACGGGGCCATTGCGGCGCGGCATGATGAACTGATCGTAAATCGCAAACGCGAGCAGAACGAGAATAAACAGGATTAACACCAGGTCCGTGATTGTCATCCATCCTCCAAATAAAAAAGCCGGGGGCAAGCCCCCGGCGCACAGCGTGTAGATTACTGGCCCAGCAGGCCGACAGCGTAGCCCGCGATACCGATGACGAAGAAGCCAACGATGATCCACAGGGCGTTAACTTTCTTGCGCAGCAGCCACATACAGGCGAAGGTCAGCAGCAGCGGCACCAGGCCCGGCATCAGCTGGTCAAGGATAGTCTGCACGGTGGTTACGCGCGTCTGGCCATCCTGACCGGTGATGGTGGAAACCACCAACGGGATGTTCACGTGCGTCCACTTGTTAACCAATGCCCCCATGACAAACAGGCCGAGAATTGACGCCCCCTCGGTCAGTTTCTGCAGGAAGCCGCCGCCCATATCTTTAACGATATCGATACCTTTACGGTAACCGTACGCTACGCCGTAATAACGGGTCAGCAGACGCACCGCGTTAAACAGGATAAAGAACAGCAGAGGCCCGAGCAGACTGCCGCTCATGGCGATACCTGCGCCCAGCGCGGCGAACACCGGACGAACGGTACCCCAGAAGATAGGGTCGCCCACGCCGGCCAGCGGGCCCATCAGACCAACTTTGATACCGTTGATAGCACCATCGTCGATCTCTGCGCCGTTAGCACGCTGCTCTTCCATCGCCAGCGTTACGCCGAGAACCGGCGCCGCAACGTAGGGATGGGTGTTAAAGAACTCAAGGTGACGTTTAATCGCCTGTTTACGCGCATCGTTGTTCTCCGGATACAGGCGACGAATAGCCGGCACCATGGAGAAGCAGAAGCCCAGCGCCTGCATACGTTCGAAGTTCCATGAACCCTGGAACAGGTTAGAACGAATGAACACGCCACGAATATCACTCTGAGTCAGTTTTTTCTCGGTGGTATTTTTAGTCATATCAACCATTTCGCTCACCTGTTAGTCCAGTTCGTTGTCGAGATCGTTATTACCAGCAGCCTGCACAGGCGCACCCGCTACGCGGTTGTATTTCGGGCTCAGCTGGATGTAGAGCACCGCCATCACGGTACCAATTACACCCAGAGCAACCAGGTTGAAATCGGTGAACGCGGCGGTCACAAAGCCCAGGTAGAAGAACGGCATCAGGTAGCCTGCGCGCATCATGTTGATGACCATCGCGTAACCGACGACCACGATCATGCCGCCCGCGATGTTCAGACCGCCGGTAACCACTTCTGGAATGGCGTTCAGCATACCCTGTACTTCGCTGGTGCCGACGGAAATCGCCACGATAACGGCAGGGATAGCGATACGCATGGCCTGCAGGAACAGCGATGAAACGTGCAGCCAGGATATGGCCGTCAGGTTTCCATTCTCCGCGGCCTTATCCGCCGCGTGCTGGAAGGCAACGGTGATGGTACGAACGATAATGGTCAGAACCTGGCCTGCCGCGGCCAGCGGGATTGCCAGCGCGATACCGGCACCGATGCTTTGATGGCCGGCGATAACCAGAACGGTAGAGATGATGGAAGCAAGGGCGGCATCCGGCGCAACGGCCGCACCGATGTTCATCCAGCCCAGGGCGATCATTTCCAGGGTACCACCGATAATAATACCGGTTTTCATATCCCCGAGAACGGCGCCAATCAGCGTACAGGCCACCAGAGGACGGTGGAACTGAAATTCATCAAGTACCGACTCCATACCCGCAATACACGCGACGATGAACACCAGCACAATCTGAAGAAAGGTAATCTCCATTGTACTTCTCCTGTTGATTAAGTCTTAAGTTGAAAATTGCGTTGCGATCCGCGGGGTGACTTATTTCACCTTGGCGATCAGATCCATCATTTTCAGTTTCTGGTCGGTGGAAACTTTGCGGGCCTCCAGTTCGATACCGCGGGCATTCAGCTTTTTGAACGCTTCGATATCTTTCTCATCGACCGAAATGGCGTTGTTCACCTGCGTTTTACCCTGGCGGAAAGCCATGCCGCCGATGTTGACGCTGGTGATTTTCACACCGCCTTCAACCACGCGTTCAACGTCCGTTGGGTTAGTGAACAGCAGCATAATGCGCTCGCCTGCGTATTTGGGGTTGTTATAGACGCGGATCATTTTCGCGACGTCTACAACGTGGGCGGTAACGCCCGGAGGAGCAACCTGAGTCAGCAGCGTTTTACGTACGGTATCCGCCGCAACTTCGTCGCTGACGACGATAATGCGGGAAACGTTGGTTTCTTTAGTCCAGCGAGTGGCGACCTGGCCGTGGATTAAACGGTCATCGATACGCGCAAGCCCGATAACCATGTAGTCGTTTGGACCCATTGGCTTCAATGGCGCAGCCGCTTTCGGGGCAGCCGCCTGAACCGGAGCAGGGGCGGCCTTTTCCACCGGCTTCGCTTTCAGCGCCTTAACGCCCTCGCGACCGGTTTCTACCGCCAGGGCAACCAGCTCATCGAACGACGGGTTGTCGTCACGCGCCATCAGCGTTTCGACCAGCATCGGAATATTAACGCCCGCGATGACTTCATAATGTTCTTTATCGACGACAATGCGGCTGGCCGCGTTAAACGGGCTGCCTCCCCATGTATCGACGAGAAATAACACGCCTTTTGCTGTATCCAGCTTTGCCAGCTGAGCGTTGTACTTTTCGATTAACGTTTCCGCGTTTTCGCCAGGGACGAAATCAATCCAGCCAACGTTTTCCTGTTCGCCCAGCAGCATTTCTGCCGTTTTTAACAGCTGTTCTGCAGCCCAACCATGTGTGCCTATTACAATAGCAATCGTCACTTGCTACCTCCTTTATAATCGTGAATGCATCATCTGTTCTGATACATCCTGAATCACTCTTGCGAACAAAATCGATTCAGTAAGGGTGTAAGATATAAAGTAATTACTACAGCGAATTATTTTAGACAGTGAAAAAATAATTAATGTGATGAAGCTCCGCTAATTATGCATCTGTTGGTAATTATTTTGCAGCGCAAAAAATAGTCTTAGCTATTGCAAAGACAGGTAAATTTTTTCCAATTATGCTCTATATTTTGCTATGTTTACGTTCCGTTTAATTACTCAGGAGTATAGGGCATAGCCCGCTATATGGACCGTCACCGACGTCTTTTCACCTTCCGGCACGCGTTTGCCGCCGCCACCTGCTACGTCTTTTCACCAGCAACAAGTGTCTCGTCTGTGCATGACACAGCGATGACTACGCCTGTCGTTAACTGGAGCTGCTCATGGAATTCTTAATGGATCCCTCTATTTGGGCCGGTTTGCTGACGCTTGTCGTCCTTGAAATCGTACTGGGTATCGACAACCTGGTGTTTATCGCCATCCTTGCCGACAAGCTGCCGCCAAAGCAGCGGGACAAGGCGCGCCTGATCGGCCTCTCGCTGGCGCTGTTTATGCGCCTGGGTCTGCTGTCGGTTATTTCGTGGATGGTGACCCTGACGAAACCGCTTTTCAGCGTTGCCGATTTCTCGTTTTCCGGACGCGACCTGATCATGCTGCTCGGGGGGATATTCCTGCTGTTTAAGGCGACCACCGAACTGCATGAACGGCTGGAGAACCGCCAGCATGACTCCGGTCATGGTAAAGGCTATGCCAGCTTCTGGGTGGTGGTACTACAAATCGTGGTGCTGGACGCCGTGTTCTCGCTGGACGCCGTGATTACCGCGGTCGGGATGGTTAACCACCTGCCGGTGATGATGGCGGCGGTGGTGATCGCGATGGCGGTGATGCTGCTGGCTTCGAAGCCGTTGACTAATTTTGTCAACCAGCATCCGACGGTGGTAGTGCTCTGTCTGAGCTTCCTGCTGATGATCGGCCTGAGCCTGGTGGCTGAAGGTTTTGGTTTCCATATACCGAAAGGTTACCTGTACGCCGCGATTGGCTTCTCGATAACCATCGAGTTCTTTAACCAGATTGCGCGCCGTAACTTTATTCGTCATCAATCGACCCTGCCTCTGCGCGCGCGCACTGCCGATGCGATCCTCCGTCTGATGGGCGGGCGTAAGCAAAGCGCCGCGGCGCATGATAGCGATAGCGCGTCGGTCGTGCCGATCCCCGAAGGCGCGTTTGCGGAAGAAGAGCGCTATATGATTAACGGCGTGCTGACCCTGGCCCAGCGTTCGTTGCGCAGCATTATGACCCCGCGCGGGGAAATTAGCTGGGTAAACGCCGAGCAAAGCGAAGAGGAAATTCGCCGTCAGCTGCTCTCTTCACCGCACAGCCTGTTCCCGGTCTGCCGCGGCGAGCTGGATGAAATCATCGGTATCGTGCGGGCGAAAGAGATGCTGGTGGCGCTGGAAGCGGGTGACAATGTTGCCGCTCTGGCTTCCGCCTCGCCGGCGATTGTGGTCCCGGAAACGCTGGACCCGATCAATCTGCTGGGCGTGCTGCGCCGCGCCCGCGGTAGCTTTGTCATCGTGACTAACGAGTTTGGCGTCGTACAGGGGCTGGTTACGCCGCTGGACGTACTGGAGGCGATTGCCGGCGAGTTCCCGGACGCTGACGAAACGCCGGAAATTGTCATCGACGGCGACGGCTGGCTGGTGAAAGGTTCAACCGACGTGCATGCGTTGCAGCAGGCGTTGGGGGTAGACGATCTGGTCGATGAGGACGAAGATATTGCCACGGTTGCCGGCCTGGTGATTGCCGTCAACGGCCATATTCCGCGTCCGGGCGACGTGCTTGAACTGTTACCTCTGCAGTTCACGATTGTTGAAGCCAACGACTATCGCGTCGATCTGGTACGCGTCGTCAAGCTGCGACAGTATAACGACGAAGAAGAGTAACGGCTGATGCCCGTCGGCCCTCGGGCCGCCGGGCATTTTTAAGCGTTAAGCTCCCGACGCTTTTCCGCCGCCAGCCACTGTGGAAAGTCCTCTACCGGCATCGGCCGGGCGTAGTAAAATCCCTGCAATAAATCGACGCCGTTGCCGCGCAGATACTCTTCCTGATCCCGGGTCTCTACCCCTTCCGCGACCGTCACAATCTTCAGCCGATGGGCGAGAGCAATGATCATGTCGGTCACCGTTGCGTTGACGCTATCAATCCCAATTGCGCTGGTGAAGGATTTATCGATCTTCAATACATCAGGACGCAGCTTTTCCAGCCAGGAAAGGGAGCTGTTGCCGGTGCCGAAATCATCGATAGCCAGCTGCACCCCTTTGAAATGCAGATGCTCGGCCATATGGTGGTCGCCATCCTGAAGCACGTCGCGTTCGGTGAGCTCCACCACCAGCTGCTGTACCGGATGGGCGCTGAACCAGTAGTGATGCAGATCGCGCAGCAGTTCGCCGTTGGCGAAATGGCGGGCGGCGACGTTGATGCTGATGTGAAAATGTTTGTCCTGCGGAAAAAGGGCTAATTTGTGGGCCGTCTGGGAGATGACGTAGCGGGTGAGGGGAACGATCAGATTATAACCTTCGGCTATGGGGATAAATACCTCCGGCGAAATAGCGCCTCTGCGTGGATTATTCCACCGCAGCAGTATCTCCACGCCGCAGCACTGACGGGTGCGCAAGTCCTGCAGGGGCTGGCACCAAAGCGTGAACTCGTGGGCGGCAATACCGAGATTAATTTCCCGGGAAAAGCTCATTCTTCCCGCGGTCGCCAGCCAGGCGATGCCGGTCATTAACAGGCTGATTATCAGCGCCAGCGGCAGTTCGGCCGGTAGCTCATTGAGGGCGACCGCTGAGGCGCCCGGCCCGCTGACGTTAATGGTGAAGGGAAACTGCGTCGACGACTGGCGGTAGATGATTTGCTCGCCCGGCAAGGATTCCTGTTTAATCAACCCGGAACCGCTAATAAAGCTTTTATCGCCAATGCTGAGGCCAATTCCGGTAATTAATGGCGATTTTGCGTTAAAAATTAACTCGCCCAGCAGCTCGATATTGATCACCAGCAGCACGCCGTCGGCGCCGCTAAGCGAAGCGGGATACCACTGGATAAGCACCGGCGTCCCTTTAAGCAGCGATGCGTCGTAGCTGAAGGTGAGCAGGGCGTGATTGGCGGGGAGCGCCGGCTGTAACTGGTGAACCGGAATATTTCGTTGGCCAAAAATACTCGAGCAATAGAGCAGGTCAGACTGGACCAGCGCGATGGAACGTACCGTTTGCAGCGATGCCGCCAGCTTACGTAACGTGAGGTGGACGTCCTGACAGGGATGGTTCACAAGTTGCAGCAGCGTGGCGTGCTGGGCCGCCAGGGGCCGCAGAATATTATCCATCGCGGCCACCATTTTATTGGTGCTGAGCTGGACGCGCTGCTGATTTAAGCTACGCTGCGAAATAAATCGTATCACTAATGTTGTCGTCAGGGTCAGTAGCGCGACCAGCAAGCAAACCAGGATACGTTTCCTGCGGTAGGTTGTGATAACTTTTTGTGCAGTCTGCATGCGCGACGCCCTGTCGGCTAAAAGTGTTAATGAGAGTAACAGCCGTTATAGAGCAAGTGTAGTGGGCGCAGATAATAATATAGCGTGGAAAAAGAAGAATGCGCCCGGGGGCGCATTCTGTAGGACACGGATTAGTCGCACTGAACTTTAATTGCCAGGCCGCCGCGCGACGTTTCCCGGTATTTGGCGTTCATGTCTTTACCGGTCTCGTACATGGTCTCAATGACTTTATCGAGCGAGACGCGCGGCTCGCTGGTGCGGCGCATGGCCATCCGGCTGGCGTTGATCGCTTTGACGGAGGCAATGGCGTTACGTTCGATGCACGGCACCTGTACCTGGCCGGCCACCGGGTCGCAGGTGAGGCCAAGGTTGTGCTCCATGCCGATTTCCGCCGCCACGCAGACCTGCTCGGGGCTGGCGCCAAGGATTTCCGCCAGGCCCGCAGCGGCCATCGAGCAGGCCACGCCCACTTCGCCCTGACAGCCCACCTCCGCGCCGGAAATGGACGCGTTCATTTTATACAGCGTGCCGATAGCCCCTGACGCCAGGAAGTAACGAATATAGATATCCGGGCTGACGGACTCGATAAAGTGGTCGTAGTAAGCCAGCACCGCCGGTACGATGCCGCAGGCGCCGTTCGTCGGTGCCGTCACCACGCGGCCACCGGCGGCGTTTTCTTCGTTGACCGCCAGCGCGAACATGTTGACCCAGTCCACCACGTTCATCGGATCGTGGGAGAGTTTATCGCTGGCAACCAGCATCCGCCGCAGCGCCGAGGCGCGACGAGGCACGCGCAGCGGGCCGGGCAGAACGCCTTCGGTATTCATTCCGCGATCGATACAGGCGCGCATGGTCTGCCAGATATTGGCAAAATAGTCTTCAATCTCTTTTTTGCTGTGCAGCGCCAGCTCATTCTGCATCACCATGCCGGAGAGCGACATGCCGGTCTCTTTGCAGTAGCCCAGCATTTCCTGAGCGGATTTAAACGGATAGGGTACGGCGAGTTCGCTGGCGCTCTCTTTGCCGAAATGCTCTTCATCGACGATAAAACCGCCGCCGATGGAGTAATAGGTTTTGCTGTAGATTTCTTTCTCGCCAGCCCAGGCATGAATGGTCATGCCGTTTTCATGCAGCGGCAGGTTGTCGCTGCGAAAACGCATGCCGTCATTCTGCGGGAAATCGACTTCATGCTGCCCCTGGGCCAGCAGCAGGCGACCGCGCGTTTCAACGTCGCGGATAAATGCCGGTATCGCGTCAATATCGACCGTATCGGGCTGATTGCCCGCCAGTCCCATAATAATGGCGATATCCGTATGGTGGCCTTTGCCGGTTAATGACAGTGAGCCGTAGACGTCAACCGCCACGCGCGTCACTTCATTAAGCAATCCCTTTTCGACCAGGTCATCGACGAACTGTTTACCGGCCTTCATCGGCCCTACAGTATGGGAAGATGAGGGGCCGATCCCCACCTTGAACATGTCGAATATACTAATCACGCTAACACTCCTGACAGGGTTGTCGCGGGTGCGACAACGATGTAATCACTGCGCATAGTGTAAGAGGGAACCGGGTCATCAGCTTATCTATTCACATGAATTAAACTAATGCATAACCCCGGATTTACTAATGCTGAGAACGCCGTCTCAGTTTGAGTATAGCTAAGGACGGGCGCCTATCTGTAGCGCCAGCTCGCGAATAATGCCGGCGGTCATTCCCCAGACAAAATAATGCTGGTACCAGGAGAGCCAGACGCGATGCGAATTGCCGCGGCGATGGATATCCAGCGGATGGTAGCGCCCCAGGCGCAGCGCTTCGGCCAGCGGCATTTCGAAGACCGCGGCTACTTCATCCTGGCTGGCGTGATAGTGCAAATTGGGTGGGATAATCCCTACCACCGGAGTAACCTGAAAGCCGGTTACGCTATCGACCGGCGGCAGAACGCCAATCACCTCAACCGACTCCGGCGGGATCGCCACTTCTTCCTGCGCTTCACGCAGCGCGGCGGCGATTAGCGTTGCATCGCTGTTATCTACCGCGCCGCCTGGGAAGGCCACCTGACCCGCATGCTTGCGCATCAGCGGCGAACGCTGGGTCAGCAGCAGCCCCGGCTGCGGGCGGCGAACTATCGGTACCAGCACAGCGGCCTGGCGCTGGTTGAGCGCGTGGCGCGTGGGCTGCGGACGCAGAAGCTGAAAACGTGAGAGGAAATCGTCAAGTTCGAGGGCGCTGTCCGCCATGTTCTAGCTCTCCAGTTGATGCAGGATACGATTAACTTTATCAAAAGTTTCCTGATATTCCGCTGCCTCTTCGCTATCGGCCACAATTCCGCCGCCGGCGGAGCAGTAGAGGTGTCCCTGCCAGGCCGTCAGCGTACGGATAGTGATACTGGTATCCATGTTGCCGCAGAAGCTGAGATAGCCGATGCTGCCGCACCACGCGTTGCGCCGCTGCGGTTCCAGTTCATCGATGATCTCCATCGCTCTGACCTTCGGCGCGCCGGTGATTGAGCCGCCGGGAAAGGCCGCGCGCAGCAGGTCGGCGGCGTGCAGATGAGCGGGCAGCCTGGCGGTGACGGTGCTCACCAGATGATGCACGGCGGGGAAGGGCTCCACCACAAACAGCTCAGGAACGCGAACGCTACCGGGTACCGCAACCCGGCCAATATCGTTACGCATTAAATCGACGATCATCAGATTTTCGGCGCGGTCTTTTGGCGAGTTCGCCAGCTTTTGCGCCTGCAGCGCGTCCTGCTCAGGGTCGGCCAGCCTGGGTAATGTCCCCTTGATGGGGCGGGTCTGAATTTCGCCTTGCCGGAGCTGAATAAAACGCTCGGGCGACAGGCTTAATACGGCCCCTTCATCCAGGCGAATAAAGGCGCTGAACGGCGCGCGATTGGCGCGGTTAAGCTGACGAAAGGCCTGCCACTCATCCCCGCGATAGCTCGCCGTAAACCGCTGCGCCAGGTTGACCTGATAGCAGTCGCCGCTGTGCAGATAAGCCTGAATCTGGCGGAACTTCTCGCCATACTCCTCGCGGCTCATATTAGCGCGCCACGCTGAGGTCAGGGTAAAGGTTGCAGCGACAGGCGCTGTCTGTGCTTCCAGCCACGCCAGGCGCGCCTGCGGATCGTCATAGCTGAATAACGACACCTCCCGGCGATGATGATCGACGATTAACGCCCAGTCATAAATACCTACCGCCATATCCGGCAGTTCGATATCCGCGTCGGCCCGCGCCGGCAGATGTTCAAAACGACGACCCAAATCGTAGCCGAACAGTCCCAGCGCGCCGCCGAGAAACGGCAGATGCGGATGAGGCTGCGGCTGCAGGTTACAGTGCGCCAGCTGCTGATGCACCAGCGTAAGCGGATCGGCGGCGGAGGTTGAGACGGTTTCCCCTTCGCGTAGGGTGGTTAGTTGACCGTGAGTCACCAGCGTGGCGCGCGGCTGGGCGACAATGATGTCAAAACGGTTATGCGCATGTTCGGCAAAACCGGAATGCAGCAGCATCGCCCAGGGCTGGGAACTCAACGGGCTAAAATAGTATTCAGCGGCATCCGGACGCCAGGGCAGGGAAATCATTGCGGGGGACAACATCGTCTTCTTCAATCCTGATCGTTACCGTCCGCTGGTATACGCGCGGACGGCGTGAAATAATTACGCCCCACAATGTAGCAGGAGTCAGTCATGTTTGCAGGTTTACCTTCGCTGAGCCACGAGCAGCAGCAAAAAGCAGTGGAACGAATTCAGGAGCTGATGTCGCAGGGCATGAGCAGCGGCCAGGCGATTGCTTTAGTGGCGGATGAACTGCGCGCCTCGCATACCGGGGATCGGATTGTGGCGCGCTTTGAGGATGAAGACGAGTAAATCCCCCGTTGCGATCAGATGCCGCTTTCCGGGAGCGGAAGGATCGCATCAGGTCGTTTCCCGGGATCGTCGTACAGCGTCACGTGCGTTACGCGATCGCCGCGCCAGAAGGTAATGTGCGTACCGGCTGGCGTATGATGCACATTCACCTCCGTCAGCGGCGCGCGGTTAGCGAAATCCCACAGGCAGACGAAACGCGCCTGCGGCAGGTGATTGCGCATCACCAGATAGCTGAGATCGCGAATCGCCGGGTTATCGGGCGCCAGCCCTTGCCAGAGTTCACCATCGCCGGAAAGCCAGAGCGCAACGGTGTCTTTGTCGCGCGCAAAGTGGCGCGGCTGGCAGCCGTTCAGCGGGGTCATGGTGGCATTGGCCATATGCCGCAGCGGTCCGCTGAGCGAAAAAGGCTGCGGCGTACCGCTCTGGTCCAGCGCCCGCGCCGCCAGGTGCAGTGTCCAGTCAAGCTGCTGGCGATGCGGATTTTCCACGGTAGAGAGATCGATCAGTACCTCTTCAAGCCACAGCAGGCGACGGCGAAAGCGCACGCCTCGCCAGGCCGCCGCGTCCCACTCGACGCGGCTATGGCTGTTGAGCTCCGGCGGCGGCTTTCCCCAGTCAACCTCGCTATCCAGCCACAGAGAGTCGCTATCCATATGCCAGCCTAGCACCTGCGGATTGGCCGGAGGCTGGTTGGTCTGATTGACCGAAAGCGTATTGTGGGTGGCGCTGTTTTTATAATAGTCATAGTGCATTTTCGCACCATAGCCGGTGGTGCCCATATCCGTGAGCAGCCAGCCGTCGCGATGCCAGAGCATCAGCCCCAGCCTGTCGTAATGGTCGTGCTCGCCGCCCCAGGGGCTGTGCTTAATCAGCAGCGCCTGCTGCGGTCGCCGCCATAACGTCAGGCCGGCGCCGGGCGCAAACAGCGACTGCTGCGGGATCAGCGGCAGGGGCGTTTCCGGCAGGGGGTGTTCGCGCCACAGTAAGGTTTCACGCTCGTCGGGCGTCGTTTCGGTAAACTGCAGCACCGCGGCGTACTGCGGGTCACGCCAGATAAACCAGGCGAACTCGTAAAGATCCTGATGATTGAGCTTCTCCTGCCCGGCGAGGCAGTCATTAAGCCGCGGGAAGGTGCCGTCCGGCAGCAGCAGCGACAGCGGGAACGTCAGCATCGCCTGATACCACGGGCCGTCCAGCAGGCTCCAGCGGGTGCCGCGCGCCAGCTTCTCAAAGGCCAGAAACCCCTGCAGCGCGTAGTAGTGATAGTGAATGGAGCCTTCAAACCATAGCCCCTCCGCCAGCAGGCCATTTTCCAGCTGCCAGCGCAGGCCGTACGGCTGGTTCACGGCAAACTCCAGCAGCGTCTCATCTTCGAGGATGAAACCCAGTACGCCAAGCGCCGCGCTGATTTTAACCTCATGGTTATGGATCTGCGGGCTACGATGGTCGCGCAAAAACGCTGCAGCGCAGCGCAGCAGGTTTTCACTGATGTGCCGCTGCTCGCCGGGCGCCAGGCTGTCGCGAATGAAGTCATAACCCAGCGCCATTTCCAGAATGCAGTTGGCTTCGCACAGCGTCTGGGCGTTCATCTTGCCCGGTCCGTTGTTGGGAATATCGCCGTGGATTTCATAGCCGGGATAGACATCCGCGTAGCCCATCAGCAGCGTGCGAACTTTATCGCGATACGCCGTTTCGCCGGTCAGCCGCCATAACAGGCCAAGCTGCTGACAGGCGCTGGCGTTACGGCCATTCATCTCGCGCCACCATGCGCCATCCCACGGTTCACCGCTAAATATTTCCCCATCGACCGGGCAGGCATGCTGGTGGGGCGTATCCGCCCGCCACGCCAGGCGCACGCCGTGGCGCGGACAAAAGTAGTAGAGATTCCAACTGGCGATCCCTGACTGCGGAATGCGAACCGCTGCATCTAATACCGGCTGAGCATCCTTCACCAGCCGTTCAAGCAGTCCGCTATTCGCGGCTGCACGTCCGACAATGTCGGGCCAGAGCCCGGAGAATTGTTTCATTAGCGGTTATCCCTGACCTCTGACGATGCGGAAAGCGGGGCGATGAGCGTAGTGATATCGTCGGGGTATTTCGCCCGCAGCCACTGCGCTTTGTCACGGAACAGCGGATCTTCCGGCCAGGCGTGCGCGGCGGTGGCGATATTGCGCAGCGCTTTCTTGTCATCCATTTTATCCAGGTCCTTCCAGGGCCACGGCGTATCGCTGTTAATAAACCCGGCGATGTACTGATAGCCTTTGCGCAGGCTATGGTCGTCGAGGGTGAAGTTCCAGATATCGACGCCCGCCTTCTCGCCGAGCCTTCCCAGGCGGTTGTAGGCTTCAAGGTTAAAATTGCTGTAGTGCCACGGGCGCGTGCGCTCCAGTTCGGCCACCTGGCGGCCTTCAATATCAAATTGTCCCGCAATACGCCGCAGCTGGGTGATGTACAGGCGCTTTTTCGCCTCGTCGATTTTCCCGCTGAACAGGGCGAAGGCGGCGGCCTGCATATCGAAATAGCTGCCGTGATTGTTATGCCAGTTCTCTTCTTCAAAGCCGTTCTGGCTGGTGGTCATCCAGTGATAATAGTCACCAAACCACTGCTTCAATGCGCTAACGTCGTTTTCGCTCAGCGCATCGGAGGATTGCAGCAGGGCGATGGCGTCAACGACGTCAACCAGCGCGCGGCTATCAATAATGCCGATACCGCGTCCGGTATTGATGCCGGGAATGGCCTGGGCATGCTGCAGGTTGGGGGTCATGCGCGTTTTGGGATCGAGGAACCAGGTCTTTAACTGCGCCGCCGCCTTTTGCGCGTAGCGATCGTCGTGAGAGAAGTACCACGCCAGCGCCAGCGTTGACACGTCGTTACTCATCTTCACCAGCCGGTTCTTATCGGTGGCGTCGCTATTGGCGTCAGGGTTGGTTTGCCCATCTTTGCGAATATAAGGAAGCCCGTCTTTGGTATCGGGATTCGGCCACCAGTAAGGCGGAAAGCTGTAGTAGTCGTGCTTATTGCCGCTGGCGGCGACCAGCGTTTTGTCCATCACCGAGAACAGCGGATGATTGAGCGCCAGATCGGCTTTTTTTAGCAGCGCCGCTTGCGCCTGAACAAATAGCGGATCTTTCGCGGCGATCTGCTGCCGGCTAAAGGCTAAATCCTTTCCGTCTAGCGTGTACGGCTCGGCGGCATACGAGGCGGCGCTCAGGCCGGAACAAAACAGCGCAATGCCTAACAAACCTCGGCGAGGTATTGAGTTCATCGTGATAACCCTTCTGCAAATATGAGAAAAGATAACAACAGAATTATACCTGACGCGTATTTAAAGAACGCGTGAAACAGGCGGTGTAATTAAAAACAATATATTTAAATATTCGATGGCGAGCAGTGTAAAAGACAAAGTGATTTTTTTTGTGATGTCCTTCAAGTTTAACGTTTTGGATAAATAATGACGCTTTTAATGCAGTGTACATCACGTTTTTTGCCGTTTTTCTCTATTTTTTGAATCTTTTAACAAAATTAGTAAAATTATAATCAATTGATTTATATGATTATTTATTTTTTGTCACTTTTTTTGTCACTTCTCTGTGTGATCTGTCTCAACTTTCTTGTTTTTGAAACGCAATTTCTTTTTTATACGGTTGTATTGGGAAATACATTTCTATCTAATGAATGGAAATAATTCTTGCGCCAGCTGTATTAACGCCTGAGCGATATTCAAATTCTTTTTCGTGTATTAATTGAGAATTTAATTACCTTTGTGCCCTACAATAAAGGATATGCCATCATGTCTGCCTGTAAATTACGTTCACTGTTACTTCTCACCGCACTCGGGCTAGGCGTTAGTCAAAGTTACGCCGCCACCACTCTCAACGTCTGGATCCGCGCCAGCAATGACTCGAAGAATATCTACAAACAGGAGGCGGAAAAATTTGAAGAAAAAACCGGTATCAAAATCGCGTATTTCAACGCCACCACCGACTTTGAACAGCGGCTGGCGCGCGCCACGGCGGGCAACGCCTTACCCGATTTGATTTTTAACGATGCGGCGTCGCTAGGGCAGTTCATCCAGCTGGGTATTGCCGAAGAAATTGATCCGCAGGCGATCGCGGGCGGCGACCAGCTATTCCAGACGGCATGGAAGAGTACCCGCTATATCGACGGTAAGTACTACGGCGTGCCGACCTCGGCGCAAACTTTCGCGCTCTTCGTGCGTAAAGACTGGCGTGAAAAACTGGGGCTGCCGCAGCCTAAGAGCTGGGATGATATCCAGACGCTGGCGAAAGCCTTCACCACTCAGGATCCCGATGGTAACGGCAAAAATGATACCTACGGCTTTATCGTTCCCGCTTCCACGACGCGCGGCTACGCCAGCTGGTTTATGAGCAGCTTTATCTGGCAGGCGGGTGGTGATTTCGTTAAAGAAGAGAACGGAAAATTCAGCGCTTCGCTCAATACGCCGGAAGTGGCTCAGGCGATGACCTTTATGCGCACCATGATGTGCGACAAAGTCACCCAGCCGGGCGCGATTAACGCCACCACCGCCGACGTTATTCCCTCCTTCCGCTCCGGGCAAAGCGGCATGTTCTTCAGCGGGCCGTACCATATCGCGCTGTTCGATAAAGACCCCGGTAAAGATAACTTCGAAGTGATCCCGGTGGCGGGGCCGAAAGGCGAAGCCACCCTCGCCGAGGGCACCACGGTCTTTATGATGAAGAGCAGCATACAGAAAGAGGCGGCGCGAAAATTTATCGAATTTATGATCTCTGCGGAAGGCCAGGAGATCGGCATGGGTAAAGGCAGCCAGCATATTCCGGTAGTGCGTCTGCCGGTGAATAAGAACGTCGACGTCAAAGCCGTGTATCAGGACGCGCGCTGGGAAACTTTCGCCAGACTTTACAATGAACAGGGACGCTACGTGCCGCAAATTCCCAACTGGACGCCGGTGCGCCAGGTGGTTGCCGACGGTTTTAACCGGATTTTTGCCGACTGCGGCAGCGATATTCCCGGCGAGCTGAAGACGCTCGACGGCAAGGTGAACGCTGAGCTAAAAAAACAAAATGTGCTGGCTAACTGAGGACATAGGTTATGACGCTGCATGAGACGAAGTCCTCGCCGATAAAGCAGGCCGCTTCGCCTGACTCGACCGGATGGCTGAGCGCAAAGCGTAAGCGGGCGCTGATCCCGTGGCTGTTTTTAGCGCCTGCGCTGATTATTTTTAGCTGGTTTAAGTTTATCCCGATGATTCAGGGTCTGGTGATGAGCTTTTACAAAGTTAACTTTAATCAGCCCAACGAGTGGGTGGGGCTCGATAACTTCACCCGCGCTTTTGCCGACGCAGAGCTGCACGCGGCGGTGGTGAATACCCTGCTTTACGTGGTGGTAACGATGTTCGCCGCGGCTATCCTGGCGTTTTTCCTCGCCATGCTGCTGGAAGGCCCGGCGCGCCATCTGCGCTTTATTCGAACCGCCATCTTTTTACCGGCGGTTACCAGCGCGGCGATCGTCGCCGAAATGTGGCGAATTTTGTTTAACCCGACGCCCAACGGCGTGGTTAATCACATCCTCAGCTGGTTTGGCGTCGCCGATCAGGGCTTTCTTGCCAGCTCCGATCAGGCGCTGGGCGTCATCATGCTGCTGCATATCTGGAAAGCGGTGCCCTACAACATGGTGATCTTTATTGCCGGCCTGGCGGGAATCAGCCGCGATTTATACGATGCGGCGAACGTCGACGGCGCCAGCTGGTGGAACCGCCTGCGCTACGTCACGCTGCCCGGCATGATCCCGGCGCTCTCGGTGGTACTGATGCTCTCCTTCATTCGCGGTTTCCGCGTGTTTGCCGAGGTGTACGCCACCACCGGAGGGGGGCCTTCTAACGCCACGGAAATGGTCATGACCCACATCTACAAGCTGGGCTTTGAGCAGTTTGACTATGGCTACGCTTCGGCGGTGTCGTTCCTGCTGTTCACCTTCACGGTTATCTTAACTCTCTGTCATCTGACGCTGAAAAAACGTATCGCCCGTTACTAAGGAGCCGCGATGTTAAGCAAACGTTGGGATACAGCAGGGCGCTGGTGCATCTACGCGCTGCTGCTGATTGTCTTTGTCGGGCCGTTCTGGGGCATCGTCGCCACGGCATTCAGCGGCGCGCCGGTGAAGCCGGGCGAGCTGCTGGCCTGGCCGCATCAGTTCTCGTTGGAAAACTTCATCTTCGCGTGGATGGATATCGGCGTCTGGCAGTATCTGCTGAACTCCATTCTGGTGGTGTTCTTCGGCACTGTTCTGCAGGTGTCGGTCAGCGCGCTGGCGGCGTACGCCCTGGCGCGGAAGAAGTTTCGCGGCGTAGCGCTGGTGAGCCTGGTGATTTTGTCCACCATGATGCTGCCGGAAGAGGTCATCGCCATTCCGCTGTACATGATTATCAACTGGCGGCTGCCGCTGATCGACGCCTCGCTCTACAACAGCTATCTCGGAATGATTTTACCGGTCGTCGGCTGGGCGTTCTCCATCTTTGTCCTGACCGAATTTATGTCAGCGATACCGAAAGAGCTGGAGGAGGCGGCGCGGATTGACGGCGCCAACGAATGGCAGATTTTCTTCCACGTCATTCTGCCGCTGGTAAAACCGGCGCTCGGCACGGTGGTGACCTTCGGCTTTATTATGATTTGGGACCAGTACCTGCTGCCGCTGATTGTGGTCAACCAGGACAGCCTGAATACCATTCCGGTGATCCTCGGCACGCTGCGTACCGATGAGAGCATCACGCCGAACATTTTTATCGCCATTACGCTGCTGGCGATGCTGCCCAGCATCATCGTCTATCTGGGTCTGCAAAAACATTTCAATCGCGGGATTATGTCCGGCGCGGTCAAAGGATAAGGGGTTAACGATGGGATCGGTTGTATTAAATAGCGTGCGCAAATCATACGGGGATGCCCACGTCATTAAAGATGTGTCGCTGACGATTCCGGACGGCGAGTTCTGCGTTCTCGTCGGGCCCAGCGGCTGCGGCAAATCCACGCTGCTGCGCATGATTGCCGGGCTGGAGGAGATCTCCGGCGGCGAAGTGCATATCAACGAGCGTAACGTCACCGAGGTGGAGCCGAAGCTGCGCGACATTGCGATGGTGTTCCAGAGCTATGCGCTCTACCCCCAGATGACGGTGCGTGAAAATATGGGCTTTGCCCTGAAGATGGCTAAGCTGCCGAAAGCGGAAATCAGCCAGAAGGTGAATGAAGCGGCGGCGCTACTGGGGCTGGAGCCGCTGCTGGAGCGCCTGCCCAAAGATCTCTCCGGCGGCCAGCGCCAGCGCGTGGCGATGGGGCGGGCGATCGTGCGTAAGCCGCAGGTGTTCTTGTTCGATGAACCGCTCTCCAACCTTGACGCCAAGCTGCGAACCCAGGTACGCGGTGAGATCCGCGAACTGCATCGTCGGCTGAAAACCACCTCGGTGTACGTCACCCACGATCAGATTGAAGCCATGACCATGGGGCAGATGATTGTGGTGCTGCGCGACGGGCGAATAGAGCAGGCGGGGACCCCGCTGGAACTGTACGACCGGCCGGCGAATCTGTTTGTCGCCGGGTTTATCGGCTCGCCGGAGATTAACCAGCTGCCGGGCGTCGTGGTCTTGAACGGTAGCGCCACCAGCCTGCGTCTGAAAGATGGCTCCCTGCTGGCTTTGCCCGCCGGTTTACGGGTCACCGATGGCCAGCAGGTGGTGTACGCCATTCGCCCCGAACAGGTCAACGTGGTTCATGAAGCGCGGGACGATGCGCTGGCGGCGAAGGTGACGGCGGTGGAGAACACCGGCTCGGATATGCAGCTCTTCTGCGATACCGGCGGCGGGGCGTTTACATCGGTGTTCAAACAGCGTCTGGCCGTAAAAGAGGGCGATAAGATCTGGCTGCAGCCTAAGCTCGCCGGCGTGCACCTGTTCGATGCGCAAAGCGGCCAGCGCATAGCCTGCCGGGAGGGAAATTAAGGTGGCGATGAAGCTGTACACCCTTGACGAAACCTGCCTGGAAAACGCCCGGGCGGGCCTGAAGCAGCCCTTCTCGCCGCTGCAGCTGGCGCTAAGCAAGCTGGTATCGGAGGCGGATATCCTGCGTCGGGAAGCGCCGGAAAGCGTGGTACATAAAAAGCTGCGCCCGGCGAGCGGCGACGCGCACGATTACTACAGCCTGGGGACCTACTGGTGGCCAAACCCGCGGCGGCCCAACGGGCTGCCCTATATTCGCCGCGACGGGCATATTAATCCGCAGTGTGAGAACAACGACACGGATACCTCGCGCATTATCCGCATGTGCGAACGGTGCCTGACCCTCGGGCTGGCGTGGTACTTCACCGGTCAGCGCCAGTACGCGCAGGCGGCGGCTGCGCAGATCCGCTGCTGGTTCCTTGATGCGGAAACGCGGATGAACCCGCATCTGAACTATGGCCAGGCGATCCCGGGGATTGTTTCCGGTCGCGGTACCGGGCTTATCGATACCCGCTTAATGTGGATGGTGGTGGACACCATCGGTTTGATTAACGCGGCGAGCGTGCTTGATACCGACGATATCATCGGCCTGCACCAGTGGTTCCGCGACTTTAACCACTGGATGTACTACAGCGACATCGGCCACTCTGAGTACGTCTGGCACAACAACCACGGCACCTGGTATGACGCTCAGCGGACGGTTAACGCGCTATTTTATGGCGATAAAGGGCTGGCGGCGCGGATCATCGAGCAGGGGATCACCCAGCGGATGGCGGCGCAGATTGACCAGGACGGCAGGCAGACGATGGAGCTGGAACGTACCATTCCGTTCCACTACTCGCTGTTTAACCTGGAGGCGCATCTGCTGCTCAACCGCTACGCCGAACACGTTGAGTTCGATCGCTGGAACGCCATCCGCGATGGGCGAGGCGTGAAGCAAGGGATTGATTACCTGGTGCCGTTTATCCGGGAACCGGATCTCTGGCCCTACAGCGACCTGCAGGGAATCGTGTGGGATAGCGCGCTGCGCGTGCTGCTGCAGTCAGTGCGGGGCTATGCAAAACAATCTGCCAGCTATCGTGAAGCGCTGAAATGTGTGCCGCAGGAGACTCTGCAGTTGAAGGAACAGCTGATGTGGTGTCCGGGCTGATAGAACAATGCTTCTTGCCTCGCGACGGCGCTGTGCCCGATCGGCCTGGCTGCTATGTAGCCCGGATAAGGCGTTTACGCCGCTATCCGGGGAATGCGCCGGATAACGGCTTTGGCGCGGCTTCTTCCCGGGCGGCGCTACGCTTGCCTGGGCTACGGGGCCACGCTGTCTTACACGGCGGCGATGATTTTAATCTCGACTTTGTACTTCGGATTCATCAGCTTCGCCTGCACCGTACAGCGCACCGGGGCATGACCGGCGACGACCCACGCATCCCAGGCCTGGTTCATCGCCGCAAAGTCTGCGCCGTCGGCAAGAAAAATCGTCGCATCAAGAATACGCGACTTGCTGCTGCCCTGTTTCTCCAGCACGGCGTCAATCTGCGCCAGGGTATCGGCGGTTTGCGCGCAGGCATCGGCGTCAAGGTTGGACGGCACGCCGGTGTAGTACAGCGTCTGGTTGTGAATCACCACATCAGACCAGCGGGCTTCGGCATCAATACGCGTAATGGTCATGTTTATTTCCTCTTTGTTCCGGTTCATTAAGCTGCGGCAAGACTGCCATAATGTTTCACCTGCGTCACTACCCGCACTGGCGAAAACGACTCCACCCTGACATAATCACTGTCCAAATAACCAGGGGGTAATGTGATCGACGATTTTGCAGCAGACGGCCAGCTGGCCAGCGCGATTGCGGGATTTAAACCACGCGAGCCGCAGCGTCAGATGGCTTTCGCCGTCGCCAGCGCGATTGAAGAAACCCGTCCGCTGGTGGTTGAGGCGGGGACCGGGACCGGGAAAACCTACGCCTACCTGGCGCCTGCGCTCCGCGCCAATAAGAAAGTCATTATCTCCACCGGCTCGAAAGCGCTACAGGATCAGCTCTACAGTCGGGATTTACCCACTGTCGCCAAAGCGCTGAAGTACACCGGTAAGCTGGCCCTGCTGAAAGGGCGTTCGAACTACCTGTGCCTTGAGCGGCTGGAACAGCAGGCGCTCGCCGGCGGCGACCTGCCGGTGCAAACCCTCAGCGATGTCATTCTGCTGCGTTCGTGGTCTAACCAGACCGTTGATGGCGATATCAGCACCTGCGTTAGCGTGGCCGAAGATTCCCAGGCCTGGCCGCTGGTCACCAGTACCAACGATAACTGCCTCGGCAGCGACTGCCCGTTATATAAAGACTGTTTTGTGGTGAAGGCGCGGAAAAAGGCGATGGATGCTGACGTGGTCGTCGTCAACCACCATCTGTTCCTCGCCGATATGGTGGTCAAAGAGAGCGGATTTGCCGAGCTGATTCCCGAAGCGGAAGTGATGATCTTCGACGAAGCGCATCAGCTACCGGACATCGCCAGCCAGTACTTCGGCCAGTCGCTCTCCAGCCGCCAGCTGCTGGACCTGGCGAAAGATATCACCATTGCTTATCGCACCGAACTCAAAGACACCCAGCAGCTGCAGAAATGCGCCGACCGCCTGGCCCAGAGCGCGCAGGATTTTCGCCTGCAGCTGGGGGAACCCGGCTATCGCGGCAACCTGCGCGAGCTGCTGGCGGATAACAACATTCAGCGCGCGCTGCTGCTGCTTGATGATGCGCTCGAACTCTGTTACGACGTGGCAAAGCTGTCGCTGGGCCGCTCGGCGCTGCTCGACGCCGCCTTTGAGCGGGCCACCGTCTACCGCGGCCGCCTGAAGCGGCTTAAAGAGACCAACCAGCCCGGCTTTAGCTACTGGTATGAGTGCACTTCGCGTAATTTTACTCTGGCGCTGACCCCGCTGACGGTGGCGGATAAGTTTAAAGAGGTGATGGCGCAAAAATCGGGGAGCTGGATTTTTACCTCGGCGACGCTCTCGGTCAATGACGATTTGCACCACTTTACCGATCGCCTGGGGATTGGCGAAGCGCAAACCCTGCTGCTGCCCAGCCCCTTTGATTATGCCCATCAGGCGCTGCTGTGCGTACCGCGCAATTTACCTTTGCCGAACCAGCCCGGCGCGGCGCGCCATCTGGCGGCGATGCTCAAACCGCTGATTGAGGCCAACGACGGGCGCTGCTTTATGCTCTGCACCTCGCACGCCATGATGCGCGATCTGGCGGAACAGTTCCGCGCCACCATGACGCTGCCGGTGCTCCTGCAGGGAGAAACCAGCAAAGGTCAGCTTTTGCAGCAGTTCGTCAGCGCCGGAAATGCGCTGCTGGTGGCGACCAGCAGCTTCTGGGAAGGGGTGGACGTGCGCGGTGATGCGCTTTCGCTGGTGATTATCGACAAACTGCCGTTCACCTCGCCGGACGATCCGCTACTCAAAGCGCGGATGGAAGATTGTCGCCTGCGCGGCGGCGATCCTTTTGACGAGGTGCAGCTACCGGACGCGGTGATTACCCTCAAACAGGGGGTGGGGCGCCTGATTCGCGACATCGACGATCGCGGGGTACTGGTTATCTGCGACAACCGTCTGGTGATGCGTCCCTACGGCGCGGTCTTCCTCGCGAGCCTTCCGCCTGCGCCGCGCACGCGCGATATCCGCCGGGCGGTGCGTTTTCTTGCGGTGCCGCCGGCGAGGTAATCCGGCGCAAAATGTGGTAAGCTGCGCGCCATTTTGTCAATCTGCTAGAGCGAGAGCGCGACAACCCATGCGAATTTTAGCTATCGATACCGCCACGGAGGCCTGCTCCGCGGCGCTGTGGAATGATGGCACCCTCAGTGCTCATTTTGAAATCTGCCCCCGTGAACATACCCAACGTATCCTGCCCCTGGTGCAGGATGTCCTCAATGAAAGCGGAACGCTATTGACCGAGCTTGATGCGCTGGCCTTTGGCCGCGGGCCGGGGAGCTTCACCGGCGTGCGTATCGGCATCGGTATCGCGCAGGGGCTGGCGCTGGGGGCCGGGCTGCCGATGATCGGCGTATCTACGCTGGCGACCATGGCGCAGGGCGCGTGGCGCAAAAACGGCGCCACCCGCGTGCTGGCGGCCATCGACGCCAGAATGGGCGAAGTCTACTGGGCGGAATATCAGCGCGATGAGCAGGGCGTCTGGCACGGCGAAGAGAGCGAGGCGGTGCTGAAGCCGGAAGCGGTTCGCGAGCGGCTTCAGCGGCTGGAAGGCGAGTGGGCCACCGTGGGCACCGGCTGGCAGGCGTGGCCGGATATGGCTCGCGACTGCGGTTTAACGCTCGTCGATGGCGACATTCAGCTACCTGAAGCGCAGGATATGCTGCCGCTGGCCTGCCACCTGTTTACGGCGGGAAAAACCGTGGCCGTCGAACACGCTGAGCCAGTTTATTTACGTAATGAAGTGGCGTGGAAGAAACTTCCTGGCCGCGAGTGAATCTCAGTAACTATATGTCTGAGAAGAAGGAAGGAGTCGCGTCATGGCGGGTCAAAAAAGGGTAGTGCGTTGGTTAGTCGCGGCAGCAGTCGTTGCTGCGCTGAGCGGGTGCGCTTCGGTGCCGGATGCCATTAAGGGCTCCACCCCGACGCCGCAGCAGGATTTAGTCCGCGTGATGAACGCGCCGCAGCTGTATGTCGGCCAGGAGGCGCGTTTTGGCGGTAAGGTCGTCAGCGTGCAGAATCAGCAGGGTAAAACTCGTCTGGAAATTGCCACCGTTCAGCTTGACGACGCCGCGCGTCCGGAGCTGGGAGAAGCGTCGCGCGGGCGTATTTTTGCCGACGTGAACGGCTTTATCGACCCGGTGGATTTTCGCGGGCAGCTGGTTACCGTGGTTGGCCCGATCGTCGGCGTCGTCGACGGCAAAGTGGGCAATACGCCGTATAAATTCATGCTGATGAACGCCACCGGCTACAAGCGCTGGAACGTAGTCCAGCAGGTGGTCATGCCGCCGCAGCCGATGATGGACCCGTGGATGTTCGGCCCGCGCCCGTGGGGCTACGGGTACGGCGGCTGGGGCTGGTATAACCCCGGTCCTGCCGAAGTCAGAAACGTTGTAACCGAATGATTTTGTAGTCTTTGTAAGCAAAAAGAAACAGCGGCTGGTCCGCTGTTTCTTCGTTTTCAGTCAAATAAGAAAAATAAATAGTGACGCGCTTCGCAACCTGTACAACGGCTAATTAATAAACTGGTACGCTGAGTTAATATAATGTTAACAAAATGTTTGTTGATCAGGGGCTGTGATGACGACGAATAACTATTTCAGAGGTGATGCAGTGAAAAAGGTTTGGCTAAACCGTTATCCCGCGGACGTTCCTGCGGAGATAAACCCTGACCGCTATCAATCCCTGGTTGAACTGTTTGAACACGCCGTCCGCCGCTATGCCGATCAGCCGGCCTTTATCAATATGGGCGAGGTGATGACCTACCGTAAGCTGGAGGAGCGCAGTCGGGCGTTCGCCGCTTATCTACAGGAAGGATTAGGCCTGCAAAAAGGCGATCGCGTCGCCCTGATGATGCCTAACCTGCTGCAGTATCCGGTAGCGCTGTTTGGTATTCTGCGCGCCGGCATGATCGTGGTGAACGTTAATCCGCTCTACACCCCGCGCGAACTGGAGCACCAGCTCAACGACAGCGGCGCCGCCGCCATTGTGATCGTTTCCAACTTCGCGCATACCCTGGAAAAGGTGGTTGATAAAACCCAGGTCAAGCACGTGATCTTAACCCGCATGGGCGATCAGCTTTCCACGGCGAAAGGGACGCTGGTTAACTTTGTGGTGAAGTACATCAAACGGCTGGTGCCAAAATATCATCTGCCGGACGCCATCTCGTTTCGCAGCGCGCTGCAGCATGGCTACCGTATGCAGTACATTAAGCCGGAAATCGTCTCCCAGGATCTCGCTTTTCTCCAGTACACCGGCGGGACCACCGGCGTGGCGAAGGGGGCGATGCTGACCCATCGTAATATGCTGGCGAACCTTGAGCAGGTCAACGGCACCTACGGGCCGCTGCTGCACCGCGGTAAAGAGCTGGTTGTTACCGCGCTACCGCTGTACCACATTTTTGCCCTGACCATGAACTGTCTGCTGTTTATAGAGCTGGGCGGGCAGAACCTGCTGATCACCAATCCGCGCGATATTCCAGGCCTGGTCAAAGAGCTGGCGAAATATCCCTTCACCGCGATGACCGGGGTCAACACCCTGTTTAACGCGCTGCTCAATAACAAAGAGTTTCAGCAGCTAGACTTCTCTTCACTGCATCTCTCCGCCGGCGGCGGAATGCCGGTACAGCAGGTGGTGGCGGAGCGCTGGGTTAAGCTGACCGGGCAGTATCTGCTGGAAGGCTATGGCCTGACGGAGTGCGCGCCGCTGGTGAGCGTCAATCCGCACGATATCGATTATCACAGCGGCAGTATCGGCCTGCCGGTGCCCTCCACCGAAGCGAAGCTGGTGGATGATGACGATAATGAAGTCGCGCCGGGAGAACCGGGAGAGCTGTGCGTGAAAGGGCCGCAGGTGATGCTGGGCTACTGGCAGCGTCCGGACGCGACCGCTGAAATTATCAAGGACGGCTGGCTGCATACCGGCGATATCGCGGTGATGGATGAAGAGGGCTTCCTGCGTATCGTCGATCGCAAAAAAGATATGATTCTTGTCTCGGGCTTCAACGTCTATCCGAATGAAATCGAAGATGTGGTGATGCAGCACGCCGGGGTTCAGGAAGTGGCCGCGGTCGGCGTGCCGTCCGGCAGCAGCGGTGAAGCGGTGAAGATTTTCGTGGTCAAGAAAGATCCGGCGCTGACGGAAGAGATGCTGATCGCTTTCTGCCGTCGCCAGCTAACCGGCTACAAGGTGCCGAAGCTGGTGGAGTTTCGCGATGAGCTGCCGAAATCCAACGTCGGGAAAATTTTACGTCGAGAACTGCGTGACGAAGCCCGTGCTAAAGTAGACAATAAAGCCTGAGCTAAGAGTGAATCGCCAGACGCCGGCTAAGCCGGCGTTTTTTATGGGCGCAAGTTAAGAGAGTATGATTTGAACTATCAGATGATCACCACCAACGATGGCCTTCGCGCCGTCTGCGACGCGGCAAGCGCGGTTTCCGCCATCGCGCTGGATACGGAATTTGTCCGTACTCGTACCTACTACCCGCAGCTCGGTCTG
Organism: Klebsiella sp. Q11; assembly: GCF_964241505.1. Classification (NCBI taxonomy): domain Bacteria; kingdom Pseudomonadati; phylum Pseudomonadota; class Gammaproteobacteria; order Enterobacterales; family Enterobacteriaceae; genus Klebsiella; species Klebsiella sp. Q11. Next base: position 266,658 of record NZ_CAXSXW010000006.1, on the reverse strand, counting down.
CTCCAGCTGTTCGACGGCAGCCAGGTTTCGCTGATTGACCCGCTGGTCATCACCGACTGGGAACCGATGCGTGAACTGCTGCTGAATAAAGATGTGACCAAATTTCTGCACGCCGGCAGTGAAGATCTGGAAGTATTCCTCAATGCTTTTCATTTGATGCCGCAGCCGCTGATCGACACGCAAATTCTCGCCGCTTTTTGCGGCCGCCCGATGTCGTGGGGCTTTGCGTCGATGGTGGAAGAGTTTACCGGCGTGGCGCTGGACAAGAGCGAGTCCCGCACCGACTGGCTGGCGCGCCCGCTGACCGAACGCCAGTGCATTTATGCTGCCGCCGACGTCTGGTACCTGCTGCCGATTGCCGGAAAGCTGATGGCTGAAACCGACAGCGCAGGCTGGCTCTCCGCCGCCCTGGATGAATGTCAGCTGATGCAGCAGCGGCGTCAGGAGATTCAGGATCCCGCAGAGGCGTGGCGCGATATCGGTAATGCCTGGCAGCTGCGTACTCGTCAGCTGGGCTGCCTGCAGCTGCTGGCGGAGTGGCGTCTGCGCAAAGCGCGCGAGCGCGATCTGGCCGTCAACTTTGTGATCCGGGAAGAGCATTTGTGGAACGTGGCGCGCTATATGCCCACCAGCCTCGGGGAGCTTGACAGCCTCGGACTCTCGGGCAGCGAAATTCGTTTCCACGGCAAGACGCTGATCGGCCTCGTCGAGAAAGCGCAGGCGCTGCCGGAAGAGGCGCTGCCAGAGCCGCTGCAGAACCTGATCGACATGCCGGGCTACCGCAAGCTGTTTAAGGATATCAAAGCGCTTGTGCAGACCGTGAGCGCCGAGAAGGGCGTCAGCGCGGAGCTGCTGGCCTCAAGAAGACAGATTAACCAGCTGCTGAACTGGCACTGGGGGCTTAAAAACGGCAACGGGCAGCCTGAACTGGTTTCCGGCTGGCGCGGAGAATTGATGGCCGATCGCCTGAATGCGCTATTGAGCGACTACCCGCGCTAGCGCCGAACGGCATAGTGAAAAACCGGCTTCGCGCAGCGTTGCCGGTTTTTTTATACCTTCAGGCTCAGGACTTCGACTCTTCAGTTTCCGGCAGGGTCACGTTCAGCTCCAGAATCGAAATATCACCGTCCCTCTGCTCCAGCTGTACGCTGACCATTTCCGGGTCGATTTGCACATACTTGCAAATCACTTCGAGAATGTCTTTGCGCAGCTGCGGAAGATAGTGCGGTTCAGCGTCGCCGCGGCGGCGCTCCGCGACGATAATTTGCAGGCGCTCTTTCGCAATGTTGGCCGTGTTCTTTTTCCGCGAGAGAAAAAAGTCGAGTAATGCCATAATTTATCCTCCGAACAGGCGTTTGAGGAAACCTTTCTTCTCTTCTTCTACGAAGCGGAAAGGGCGTTCTTCTCCGAGCAGACGTTCAACGGTATCGGCATAGGCTTTACCCGCATCCGAGGCGTCATCCAGAATAACCGGTTCGCCCTGGTTAGACGCGCGCAGCACGGACTGATCTTCCGGAATCACGCCCACCAGATTGATGCGCAGAATTTCCAGCACGTCTTCCATGCTCAGCATGTCACCTTTGTTCACGCGGCCTGGGTTATAGCGCGTCAGCAGCAGATGCTCTTTAATCGGATCTTCGCCCCTTTCCGCGCGGCGGGATTTGGAGGCCAGGATGCCGAGGATACGGTCGGAGTCGCGAACGGAGGAGACTTCCGGGTTGGTGGTGATGATGGCTTCATCAGCGAAGTACAGCGCCATCAGCGCACCGGTTTCGATGCCTGCAGGGGAGTCACAGACGATAAAATCAAAATCCATTTTTTTCAGTTCTTCGAGAACTTTGTCTACGCCTTCGCGGGTCAGGGCGTCTTTGTCACGCGTCTGGGAGGCCGGAAGGATGTAGAGGTTCTCCGTGCGCTTATCTTTAATCAGCGCCTGGTTCAACGTGGCATCGCCCTGGATGACGTTGACGAAGTCATAAACGACCCGGCGTTCACAGCCCATGATCAGATCGAGGTTACGCAGGCCGATGTCGAAGTCGATAACGACCGTTTTCTTTCCCTTCTGGGCCAAACCAGTAGCGATGGCCGCGCTGGAGGTGGTCTTGCCAACGCCTCCTTTACCCGAAGTCACAACAATAATGCGTGCCATAGAAATTCCTTGTTAAAAAGGGATTAATTCAACGATTGAATCGTCAAAGCGCTGTCGTCTAAACGTAGACGGGCCGCTTTGCCATAAAATTCGGCCGGAATGTTATCACTCAGCCAGTATTCCCCGGCGATGGAAACCAGTTCCGCCGAGAGGTTGCTGCAAAATATTTGGGCGTCTCTGTCGCCGCCGGCGCCGGCAAGCGCACGTCCCCGCATCATGCCATATACATGGATATTACCATCGGCAATAAGTTCAGCCCCGGCACTCACATGGTTTGTAACAATTAGATCACAGTGTGGCGCATAAATACGCTGACCGGAACGTACCGGCTGATCGATCAAGCGCGTTTTTGTGATCTGATTAACAGCTGGCGGCGGGGCAACGGGTTCTGGCGCGGCCTGACGGGTAATTTTTTCTTTCCCTTCGGTTAATAAAGGGATCCCGGCGCGGTCAATTTCGGTTTTCAGCCGAGGAAGTTTACATCCGCTTACGCCCATAATACGCAGGCCGGTAGCCGCGATAGCCTCATGAAGAGGGCGCCAGTCGACGTCATCTTCAATGCTGCTGATATTCACCACCACGGGGGCATGACGTAAAAAGGCGGGAGCCTGGGCGATTTTGTCTTCTAACGCCTGACGAATAACCTCGGGATTTGCATCGTGCAAATGAATCACAGATAAGGTGAAGCTACTGCCCTTAAGTTCGATTGGCGTATTTGACATCCTGGCCTTACTCAATTTGCTGTTTATCACTCGCTGAAGTGCGGTGATATTCCGAAGACTAAAAGGCATGTTATAGTCACTCATATATAGAGGCAAGTGACCACAGGTCTAATTCCGAGTAAAACTATGTTTTGTGTGATCTATCGAAGTACTAAACGTGAGCAAACCTATTTATATGTCGAAAAAAAGGACGATTTCTCCCGCGTTCCTGACGAATTAATGTATAGCTTCGGTACGCCCAAACTGGCAATGATTTTACCGCTCGATGGGCGAAAAAAACTCATCCACGCCGATTTGGATAAAGTGAAACAGGCGCTGGCCGATCAGGGCTATTACCTTCAGCTCCCTCCTCCGTCTGAAAATTTACTCAAGAAACACCTGGCGGAACAGGGGAATAAATCTGATTAACCCACAGAGGGAAAACAATGTACCAACATCATAACTGGCAGGGTGCGCTACTGGATTATCCGGTAAGCAAAGTGGTGTGCGTGGGCAGCAACTACGCAAAACACATCAAGGAGATGGGCAGTGCGACGCCGGAAGAGCCGGTGCTGTTTATTAAACCTGAGACGGCGCTATGCGATATCCGCCAGCCGTTGGTGCTTCCTGAGGGGCTGGGGTCGGTGCACCACGAGGTTGAGCTGGCGGTGCTGATTGGCGGCACGCTGCGTCAGGCGACGGACGATCATGTGCTCAAAGCCATCGCCGGCTATGGCGTGGCGCTGGACCTCACTCTGCGCGATCTGCAGGGCAAAATGAAAAAAGCCGGGCAGCCGTGGGAAAAGGCGAAAGGCTTTGATAACTCCTGCCCGATTTCGGGGTTTATTCCCGCCGGCGAATTTCACGGCGACGCGCAGAATACGCCGCTGAGCCTGAAGATAAACGGCGAGGTGCGCCAGCAGGGCACGACGGCCGACATGATTCATAAAATTGTGCCGCTGATCGCCTATATGTCGCGCTTCTTCACCCTGAAAGCCGGTGATGTGGTGCTGACCGGCACCCCGGAAGGCGTGGGGCCGCTCGCCAGCGGCGACGAGCTGGAAGTCGGTTTTAACGGGTTTTCGCTGACCACCCGCGTGCTGTAACGACCGCTTGCCGCCTTCTCCGGGCGGCAAAACTTGCATCGGCGTGCCAGACTGGTTATAAGGTGCACCCTGAACTGCAATGACGGACATCCCAATGAGCGAACAACCTTTCTGGCAACACAAAACACTGGATGAAATGAGCGATGCGGAGTGGGAATCACTTTGCGACGGCTGCGGACAGTGCTGCCTGCATAAGCTGATGGATGAGGATACCGACGAAATCTACTTCACCAACGTCGCCTGCCGTCAGCTTAATATCAAAACCTGCCAGTGCCGTAACTATGAGCGCCGTTTCGAATATGAACCGGACTGCATTAAGCTCACCCGCGACAACCTGCCTACGTTTGAATGGCTGCCGCCGACCTGCGCCTATCGTCTGCTGGCGGAAGGTCAACCGCTGCCGCACTGGCACCCGCTGTTAACCGGTTCGAAGGCGGCGATGCATGGCGAACGCATCTCGGTTCGCCATATTGCTGTGAAAGAATCCACGGTGGTTGACTGGCAGGATCATATCCTGAATAAACCAGACTGGGCGCAGTAGGCGCTCAGTTAGCCTTTCTTCGCGTGAAATAGCCCGCTTTCACCGTCGGCGTCATCTGCAACCCAAAAGTTAATATTGAACTGCGCGTCGTCGCTAAGTTCAATGCGGTGCCAGTACTGCGGCGGGCTGGTCGCGAACTGTCCGGCGTTGATAACGACCTTTGCTTCAGGCTCTGTCGCCTGTTCGTCGGCGAAACCATAATAGGTTACCGTACCTTCCATCACGCAAAGCTGGCCGAAAACACCCGCAGCGGTGTTGTGGTGCGTCAGCAGAGCGGCAGGGACGTTCTGTTTGGTAAAGAATGGGGTGGAGCGTTTTACCTTCCAGCTAGCGGGAATACGCAAATGAGACATCATGTGCTCCTTAGTTAACATCTATAAGTTGCATTTAATATGCAATTTTATGTGACCGACGTCAACGTGCAGGCAAAAAAAACGCTCCCGGAGGAGCGCTTTATCAGCAATCGTTCTTAGCGACCAAACAGATCGCGCTTTTTAGGTTTAAACGGCTGTGCGATAAGCACCAGCGCGCCGACAACCAGATAGGCGGCGAAGATCCCGACCAGCCACTGCGGCATTTCCAGCGTCAGGAATTCCCACTGGCGTACGGAGCAGTCACCGGTGGCGACAAATACCTGAGGCAGCCATTTATCCAGCGGCAGCCACGTGGGGAAACGAGCGGCGAAATCGCAGGTCTGGAAGGGGGAAGGGTGAAGCTGAATCATGGTGTGTTCCCATGCCAGCTGCAGCCCGCGCAGGGCGCTGTAGAGCCAGATAATAATCGCCACATAGCGCAGAGGCGATTTTGGCGCGATGGCGCCGACAATACCGGCACCCATAATGCCAAAAAGCGCGCAGCGTTCGTAAATACAGAGTACGCAGGGTTGCAGCAGCATGACGTGCTGGAACCACAAAGCAACCAATTCAAGAACAAACGCGGTAAGCGCCATCAGGAGCCAGGCACCGCGTCCCCTTGAGCACTGGTTTAAATATCGCAACATAATCATTTCCCTGGAACATGCTAAATCATGGCAGTGTAAACGAAAACCGAAGCGACGCCAGCAGCTAGTCTGAAAATATTACGTAAGCGAATATGGAATACCCGGATTTTTGATCCGGGTATTGCTTTTTACTTCAGCAGCTGAGGCGTTACCAGCCAACCCTGCTCCAGCATCCACTGGGTCGCCGGCATCAAGGTAAATTCGACGCACGCCAGGCCCACCAGGGTCAGGACGAGAGTATACGGCAGCGCCATCCACACCATACGGCCATAGGAGAGGCGAATCAGCGGGGCCAGCGCGGAGGTGAGCAGGAACAGAAACGCGGCCTGACCGTTCGGCGTGGCGACGGATGGCAGGTTAGTACCGGTATTAATGGCCACCGCCAGCAGCTCAAACTGCGGCAGGCCGATCGTCCCATGCTCCAGGGCCGTCTTCACTTCGTTGATGTACACGGTGCCGACGAAGACGTTATCCGAAATCGACGATAGCAGGCCGTTAAACAGATAGAACAGCGATAGCTGGGCGTGCGGCGAGGCCTGGAGAACAAATTCGATCACCGGGGCAAACAGGTGCTGATCGATGATCACCGCCACGACGGCAAAAAAGACCGTTAGCAGCGCGGTAAACGGCAGCGCTTCGGTAAACGCTTTGCCGATGGCGTGTTCGTCGGTGACGCCGGAAAAAGTCGTTGCCAGAATGATGACCGACAGGCCAATCAGGCCGACTTCCGCCAGATGCAGCGCCAGCGCAACGATCAGCCAGACGCCAATAACCCCCTGAGCGATAAGACGCAGGCGATCCTGACGGCTGCGGCTCTGACGGCTACGATCGTCGAAATCCTGTAGCACTTTGCGCACCGTAGGCGGCAGCGGTTCGCCGTAGCCAAACAGGCGGAATTTCTCCAGCAGCAGGCAGGTGAGCAGGCCGCATACCAGCACCGGTAAGCTTACCGGCAGCATGCGCATGAAGAATTCACCGAAGTGCCAGCCCGCGGCTTTGGCAATAATCAGGTTCTGCGGTTCGCCGACCATCGTCATTACGCCGCCGAGCGCGGTGCCGACCCCGGCGTGCATCATCAGGCTGCGCAAGAAGCCGCGAAACTGCTCCAGAACATCGCGATAGTGCTGCTCGATATGGCTGTCGTCGAGCATGTTGTCATCGTCCGGCCGCGCCGAAGCGGCTTTGTGATAAATACCGTAGAAGCCAACGGCTACGCTGATCACTACGGCGACAACGGTCAACGCGTCGAGGAAGGCGGAGAGGAAAGCGGACGCGACGCAAAACGCCAGCGACAGCAGCATCTTGCTGCGAATGCCGAGCAGCAAACGGGTGAAGATGAACAGCAGCAGCTGCTTCATGAAGTAGATACCCGCCACCATAAACATCAGCAGCAGCAGGACTTCAAGATTACTGGCCACTTCTTCGCGAATATGCCCGGGCGTGGTCATACCGATAAATACCGCTTCAATAGCCAGCAGGCCGCCCGGCAGCAGCGGATAACATTTAAGCGCCATCGCAAGGGTGAAGATAAATTCGATAACCAGCAGCCATCCGGCAATAAACGGATGAAGATAAAAGACCAGCGGATTAACGATCAGGAAAATGATGAGAGTGAGTTTGTACCAGTCCGGGGACTGACCAAGAAAGTTGCGCCACAGGGCGCGGCCATACGACATTTCCACGACAGACATCCTTTCTCCGTCAAATTCTGAAACATGATTTTATGCGTAACTATACGCAAGATTACCAGTTGCGCAAAACGAGACGCAACTTTCTTCGCATCACGTTCTTTAGCCACAGAAAGTGTGAAATGAAAAGTTGAAAATGAAACGGCGATCCCTTTTTAATTACTTTCTGGCGCTATCTGCCTTATGGCCGCTCTGGTATGATGAGTCGAATAGCAACGCTGTGTAATGGAAATCTTATTATGGTCATTAAGGCGCAAAGCCCTGCGGGTTTCGCTGAAGAGTACATCATTGAAAGTATCTGGAATAACCGCTTCCCTCCTGGTTCAATTCTTCCCGCTGAACGTGAACTTTCTGAACTGATTGGTGTTACCCGTACAACCTTACGTGAAGTGTTGCAGCGTCTGGCCCGCGATGGCTGGTTAACCATTCAGCACGGTAAGCCTACCAAAGTGAACAACTTCTGGGAAACGTCAGGTCTGAATATTCTCGAAACCCTCGCGCGTCTCGATCACGACAGCGTTCCGCAGCTGATTGATAATCTGCTGTCCGTGCGTACCAATATTTCGACTATTTTTATCCGCACCGCTTTCCGTCAGCACCCGGATAAGGCGCTGGAGGTTCTGGCGAGCGCGCGTGAAATTGAAGACCACGCCGATGCGTTTGCCGAGCTGGATTATAATATCTTCCGCGGTCTGGCCTTTGCTTCAGGTAACCCCATCTACGGCCTGATCCTCAACGGGATGAAAGGTCTGTACACCCGCATAGGTCGTCACTATTTTGCCAACCCGGAAGCGCGTAGCCTGGCGCTCGGCTTCTATCATCAGCTGGCGAAAGTATGTGAAGAAGGGCTTCATGAACAGGTTTATGAAATCGTTCGCCGCTACGGGCATGACAGCGGGGAGATTTGGCATCGTATGCAGAAGAATTTGCCGGGTGACCTGGCGATTAATATGCGCTAGACCCCGCCCACGAATAAACAACGCCCGGTGCTGTCACCGGGCGTTTTGCTGTTTACGCGCTACAGCGGATTGGGCCGCGGCGGCGTACGTTCCAGCAGCTCAACGCTACCATCGGCGTTTTGCTGCTCGAGAAGAACGTCAAATCCCCACAGGCGGTGGACGTGCTTCAGCACCTCGCGGCGGCCTTTATCCAGCGGCACGCGGTTGTGCGGCACGTAGCGCAGGGTGAGCGAACGGTCGCCGCGCAGATCCACATTCCATACCTGAATGTTCGGCTCGAGGTTGCTCAGGTTGTACTGCGCTGAAAGCTTCGAACGAATCTCACGATATCCCTCTTCATTATGAATGGCGGATATTTCCAGATAGTTGTTGTGATCGTCATCGAGCACGGTAAAGAAGCGGAAATCGCGCATGATTTTCGGCGACAGGAACTGGCTGATAAAGCTTTCATCCTTGAAATCGCGCATGGCGAAGTGCAGGGTTTCGAGCCAGTCGGAGCCGGCAATATCCGGGAACCAGTACCTGTCCTCTTCCGTCGGCGACTGACAAATACGTTTGATATCCTGGAACATGGCGAAACCCAGCGCATAGGGGTTAATGCCGCTGTACCACTGGCTGTTATAGGGCGGCTGGAACACCACGTTGGTGTGGCTGTGCAGAAACTCCAGCATAAAGCGCTCGGTGACTTTTCCTTCATCATAAAGATGATTCAGGATGGTGTAGTGCCAGAAGGTCGCCCAGCCTTCGTTCATCACCTGAGTCTGCTTCTGTGGATAAAAATACTGGCTGACCTTACGCACGATACGCAGGATCTCACGCTGCCATGGCTCCAGCAGGGGCGCGTTTTTCTCCATAAAGTAGAGCAGGTTTTCCTGCGGCTCAGAGGGATAGCGGCGTGCCGCTTCAATGGTCTTTTCCTCTTCGCGCTTCGGCAGGGTGCGCCACAGCATATTCACCTGGCTTTGCAGATACTCTTCCCGGCTTTTTTGCCGCGCTTTTTCCTCCTGCAGCGAGATTTTCTGCGGGCGTTTATAGCGGTCAACGCCGTAGTTCATCAAGGCGTGGCAGGAGTCGAGCAGCTTCTCGACTTCATCAACGCCGTAGCGCTCTTCACATTCGGTGATGTATTTACGCGCGAAGATGAGATAGTCGATGATGGAGCTGGCGTCGGTCCAGCTGCGAAAGAGGTAGTTATTTTTGAAAAACGAGTTGTGCCCGTAGCAGGCGTGCGCCATCACCAGCGCCTGCATGGTGATGGTGTTCTCTTCCATCAAATAGGCGATACAGGGGTTGGAGTTAATGACGATTTCATAGGCCAGCCCCTGTTGCCCGTGCTTATAGGCCTGTTCGGTCTCAATGAATTTTTTACCAAACGACCAGTGCGGATAGTTAATCGGCATCCCGACGCTGGAGTAGGCATCCATCATCTGTTCGGAAGTAATGACTTCGATTTGGTGCGGATAGGTGTCAAGACGATACAGCTTCGCCACCCGATCGACTTCTGCCAGATAGGTCTCCAGCAGTTCAAAAGTCCAGTCGGGTCCATCGCTTAAACGGGTTGTGTCCTTGTTCATGGAATCAATCGTAGCCATTAGCGCGCCCTCGTTGTTGATGGTTCTCTCTGTACGGAAAACCTCTTAACAAGCATAGAACACGGCGTCGCAAACTGCGTGCATCCACATTTTCTTTTCTTCGCGATTTCACAATCTTAAAGGCGTTGTTTTACGGTTTAAACAGGATTTTATTCTGTAGAAAAATGAGGCGCAGCAGGAGATGGTAAACCGACGGGGGCAGCGCTGGCGCAGAACCCTGTGAGATAAGTCACCATAAATAAAGCGTATGTTGAATAATATTTTCATCTGAGTTATCAATTTGTAATCAGATGATTGTTCTTTAACGATTACGGAGCCGCTATGCGCGTCGTCATACTGGGAAGTGGGGTAGTTGGAGTCGCTAGCGCCTGGTACTTAAGCCAGGCAGGACATGAAGTGACGGTTATCGATCGTCAGCCGGGGCCGGCCGAAGAGACCAGCGCCGCTAACGCCGGGCAGATCTCTCCCGGCTACGCTGCGCCGTGGGCGGCGCCGGGCGTACCGTTGAAGGCGATTAAGTGGATGTTCCAGCGCCACGCGCCGCTGGCTATCGGGCTGGATGGCACGCCGTTCCAGCTGAAATGGATGTGGCAGATGCTGCGCAACTGCGACACTCGCCACTATATGGAAAACAAAGGACGTATGGTGCGCCTGGCGGAGTACAGCCGCGACTGCCTGAAGGCGCTGCGCGAGAGCACCGGTATCCAGTATGAAGGCCGGCAGGGCGGTACGCTGCAGCTTTTCCGCACCGACAAGCAGTTCGAAAACGCGACCCGCGATATCGCGGTACTGCAGGAGGCGGGCGTGCCTTACCAGCTGCTGGAGGCAAACCGCCTGCTGGACGTTGAACCGGCGCTGGCGGAAGTGAGCCATAAACTGACGGGCGGTTTACGTTTACCTAATGATGAAACAGGCGACTGCCAGCTTTTCACCACGCGTCTGGCCCTGATGGCTGAACAGGCGGGCGTGACTTTCCGTTTTAATACACCGGTGGATGAACTGCTCTATGAAGGGGATCTCATCTCCGGCGTGAAGTGCGGCGCTGAAATCATCAAAGCCGACGCTTACGTGATGGCATTCGGTTCATATTCGACGGCCATGCTGAAAGGGTTGGTGGATATTCCGGTCTACCCGCTGAAAGGCTATTCGCTGACGATTCCGATCGCGGAAGAAGACGGCGCGCCGGTTTCGACTATCCTTGATGAAACCTACAAAATCGCCATCACCCGTTTCGACAGGCGTATTCGCGTTGGCGGAATGGCGGAAATTGTTGGATTTAATAAAGAACTGCTGCAGCCGCGGCGTGAAACTCTGGAAATGGTGGTGCGCGATCTGTTCCCGCGCGGCGGCCACGTTGAACAGGCAACCTTCTGGACCGGACTGCGTCCGATGACCCCGGACGGTACGCCGGTGGTGGGCCGCACGGCGTATAAAAATTTGTGGCTCAACACCGGCCACGGCACGCTGGGATGGACCATGGCCTGCGGTTCAGGCCAGCTGATCAGCGATCTGATCTCCGGGCGTACGCCGGCGATCCTGTATGACGATCTTGCCGTCGCCCGCTATGGCCGCGGCTTTACGCCGGCCCGCGCTCAGCATCTGCATGGCGTTCACAATTAACAAGGAGCTTTCATGTCTCGTCCTGTAAAGGCCAGCATTGATATGTCAGCCTTACGCCAGAATCAACACATTGTTCGCCGCGCGGCGCCCGGCTCGCGCCTGTGGGCGGTGGTCAAAGCCAATGCTTATGGCCACGGCCTGGCAAGGGTCTGGAACGCGCTTAGCGCCGCGGACGGTTTCGCGATGCTCAATCTTGAAGAGGCGATCCTGCTGCGCGAGCTCGGCTGGAAAGGGCCGATACTGATGCTGGAAGGTTTCTTCCATGCCGATGAGCTGGCGCTGTTTGATAAATACCGATTGACTACCAGCGTGCACAGTAACTGGCAAATCAAGGCGCTGCAGCAGGCGAAGCTGCACGCGCCCCTCGATATTTACGTCAAGGTGAATAGCGGGATGAATCGGCTGGGTTTTATGCCGGACCGTTTGCACATCGTCTGGCAGCAGTTGCGAGCGCTCGGTAACGTCAGCGAAATGACGTTAATGTCGCATTTCGCCGAAGCGGAAAACCCGGACGGCATTGTCGAGCCGATGCGGCGCATTGAGCAGGCGGCGGAAGGGCTGGATTGCCCGCGCTCGCTGGCGAACTCGGCGGCAACCTTGTGGCATCCGGAGTCGCATTTTAACTGGGTGAGGCCGGGGATCGTGCTGTACGGCGCCTCGCCTTCCGGCCTGTGGCAGGACGTGGCCAACACCGGGCTGAAACCGGTGATGACGCTAAGCAGCGAAATTATTGCCGTACAGAACCTGAAAGCCGGTGAAGCGGTCGGCTACGGCGCAACCTGGCGCACGGCGGAGGAGCGGCGTATCGGCATCGTTGCCTGCGGCTATGCTGATGGTTACCCGCGGCTGGCGCCGAGCGGTACGCCGGTGCTGGTTGACGGCGTACGCACCGTGACGGTCGGGCGCATCTCAATGGATATGCTGGCCGTGGATTTGACCCCATGCCCGCAGGCAGGGATCGGCGCGCCGGTTGAGCTGTGGGGCAAAGAGATCAAAATTGACGATGTCGCGGCCTCCTGCGGCACCGTCGGATATGAATTAATGTGCGCGCTCGCGCCGCGCGTACCGGTTGTGACGGTGTAACTTAGCCTGAGGCGGATCACTCCGCCGATCACATATGCCAGAATTTCAATAAGTTACTGAAATTCTGGCTTTTAGATAACCTCAAACCACCCACCAAAACCCGCTATTACTCGGCGGGTGTGGACATTTTGTGGATCTCTATCAGGAGCCAAATTCTGCCACTAAAAAGGTGATGAGTGCTGAAAGAATGCCGACAGCAACGGGAACCACGACACTACCCCATTTCCAACGAGCTTTTTCCTCAAGCTTATCAAAACGCTTATCCATCGCTTCGATGAGCTCGCTTTTGACATTAACAATGCCTAATTTAAGCTCATTCTTCGTATTGGATATTTCAGATTTCAATTCACCTTTAAGCTCCAGCAAACCAGCCTTCGTGGCAAACTGCTCCGAACGCTCCGTCAGTCGTACAAGGTCTAGCTTGACAGAGGAAATGCCGTCTTCAAGTTTTTCCACTCGTTTTTCAAGATTGCCATACATGCCATCGCCTCCATCCCCATCTTTCTTCCATAGTACATCATTTGTGCCATTGGAGCGGGGGAACTCCCTAACACTACTCATCGTTTTGTGCTCCCTTGGGGTTATGATCTTCAAACCACTTAAGGACAGCACTGGAACGATATAGGCTCAAATGCCCACAATTGAGGCAATTGACTATGTAATAGCTTTTTCTTAGTCCTGCGATCGTATTTAGATTACCAAATGCAACATATTGGACATATTGTACTGATTGAGCATCTTCAATCATGTCTCGCTCAGCATCTCCAAGAGAGTCAAAGTTATCGGGAAAGCCATCGGTTTTTATGTAACCAGTCTGTGGAACAGATAATTTATCTGAACCGCAAGCTAGGCAATGTCCTGAAATTCCTTTTTCTGAAAGGTACTTAAATAACATCTCTGCATCTATAGTTCTAAGACGACTACGATACTTATCTGTTACTTCTTGTTCATTGCCGTTCAGAAGATCGATTTTGGAGTTGAGTTTTTCTTCATAAAATTTTTTTAGAAGAAAATCTCTCAATTCTTGCTCTGTTGGTTCTTTCATATCCATTTTAGTTCTCCAGAGGGTTAAATCGCACAGCATCCTGTAGGTAATCTGGCGCAAGATGCGCGTATACCATCGTTTGCTGTATGTTCGAATGACCCAGTATTTTTTGCAGAGTCAGAATATTGCCGCCGTTCATCATGAAATGGCTGGCGAAGGTATGTCGCAGAACATGAACCCCCTGGCCGTCCGGTAGATCCGGAGCCACCTGCTTGATCGTCCGGCGAAGCAGTTCGTAATCCACGTCCGCAAAAATATCGCCCGTTCCCCGCTCGCACAATTCATCAAATAGTGTGTTACTAACAGGCACGGTTCTGTTTTTGCTGTTCTTAGTGTTAATGAACATCGCTTTTGAATGAGCAAGATGTGTTCGTCTTAGTTTAACGACCTCACCCCAGCGGGCGCCGGTCGCCAGACTTAATCGCGCCGCGAGGTTTTCCGGCTCGGGCAGGGTAGTCAATAGCTGGTTAATCTGCGCCTTCAGCAGATAGCCCATTTCATGCGCGTGTACTTTTAGCGGTGAGATGCCTTTAAAGGGGTTTTCATGGTGATAATTCCCGGTTTCAATGAGCGTACCGAACAGAGAAGAGAGCGTTTCCTGTTCGCGGTTGAGTGTCTTGGCCTTAATGCCCGCTGCATATCGGGTTCCGCGATATTCGGCCCAGGCATTCTTATTCATCCGGTCTGTGGTGGGGAAGCCCATCGCTTCATCAACGCGCTCAAGTTTCCGGCGGGTACTTTCGCCTGATTTCATGGTCTGGCCTTTGATGCGCCACCAAAGCTCAATGAGTTCGGAGAACGGACGCTTATCGGGGGCTCTATCCAACCATTCTTTCCCGTGTTGAGAGGACAGGATCCAGCGCTCATATTGTTGCGCTTCGGATTTGGTTGGGAATTTTTTGCGTATACGCCGGCCTTCACGACCCTGCGGACGCATATCAACCATATAGCCATCTTTAAGAGATTTAATACTCACCAGAAAATCCCCCTCTCATGACAGATCCCACCTTTACCCCATCTTTCCATTATATTTAAAGCAGTTAGCCAACCTTTTTCGCGCTTCGGCGGCTCGATGTTCCGTCTTGCCCATCAGGGGAGAGAGTAGGGGCAATTTGTCCGGCTCCTTCATCGGTTTTGTCCGTCATCAACCAATTCATGTACTTATGAAAGTTAGTGTGATTAACAATTTTGATTAGAACGTCACCGCCTATGTTTTCAATCCGCCCGGTTTCGTAACGACGAAGAGTGCCTATGGGGATTTCCAGCAGGGAACCGAATTCATCCCTTGTTAAGCCTTCAGCTTCGCGAATAGCTCTTATTTTTTCGCCAAGATTCATTGACAGTGTTCCTTTAAGTACACTAAGATTCGAATTATGGTGTACTTATAAGTACACCAAATGACCCTAAATTACCCAAATAAGGCAGGATAGCACATGGCAAGAAACGCAAGAAGAGCCACCACGCCAACTGAAATCAGGGATTTGCCGGGAGATTACCCATTCGGCGATCGTGTTTCTGAGTCCTTAGCCGACTATGCAAAACGCACCGGCTTAACGCTGAAGGCAGTTCAGCACCGCGCAGATGATGGCCGCTTACCGATCATCCAGGCCCGCCCGCGAGCAAAGCGGGAAGTGAACCTGCTCGCTATCTACATGAACGCCCGCTACAAAGCCGAACGCTTTGTTGAGTCAATGAACTAAAGGGGATGGTCATGCCGAAAGGGAGCGGAATTACGCGCGATAACTTACCCAAGGTCATCTGGATAAATAAGCACGCCGGAATTTGTTGCGGCTTCACCATCCGTGTATTACCGCGCAGGGTAGGTAAGAAGCGTTATCAAATTATGAAAGATGGTGATTCTTTCGGAATTGACTTTGCGTTATCTGAAGCACGCAAAACGATAGATCGCATTATTAATAACAACCGCTTCACCATTCATTAATTAACCGAGGCCGAAAATGAAAAGAGAATACGCAGACAAAATCAATTCGCTGCTGCAATGCTTCCATTTCAATAAAGAGTTTCTGGAATGGAACCATGATTATTCACATCAACTTTTACGCCACGGCGTTTCCCACCTTTATCACTTCGCTATGCTTCAGGGCGAGAACGATGAAGCCACGCTGGAAGAGCTGCGCAACATCATTATTGCGATCACCAACGGTGATATCCCGAAGCCATACGACCTGCTGTCAATCGACGCAGAGCCGCACGATGTCAAAACCAAAACACTGATGTTTGCTAAGCCTCTTGCGGTGTCTATTGAGGTGACACCGGAGATGATGCAGCAGCTGAAACAGGCAATGGCAAATATCCCGGCAAAACTAAAGAGCTCACCCCTCTACAGCCGATAAGCGGGGCGTACCATGTTCACCGAAGAGAAAACGTCATGGGAACAGGAGATGCTGATCCGCGAGGCGATAGAGAGCGCGGAACAAGGTTTCACCGTTCATCTAAAAAACGGCGCTCGCATCACTGTTGCTTCCAATAGCCCGTCGATTGATTTAATTATCTACGGTCTGGAAAAAACAATTCGCGGTAATCACGGACGTGCGCGAATGACGTTTATTGATTTCCTGTATTTCTGGCATGAAAGGATATTTAAGCAGGTTAAAAGAAAGAAAACAGCGCCCTAACCATTAATTGACCAGCGTTAAAAATAACGGCATTCATTTTGCCGGGGATTCGTTTTGCCTTTTTTAGGAGGTCGCATGTCGATCACGTCAATAAAACTGGATGGCGGAATAAGCGATCCGGAGTTTGTGGAAATAAGCGCCAACGCTCGGAAGCACGAACGTGCCCACCTTCTGGGCCTGCTGCGTATTTATGTCGGCCAGCTGAAAAAGGAAAGTGCTACCCCGGAAGAGATTTATTCATCAGTCGAGCGGTGGATTGATAGCCGCGAATTACCAATCAGCGAGGGCAATAAATAATGAATCATTTAATGGTCGATTTGTTAATCATCAACGAGAAAGAGTCTTCACCTTTGCTCGCTATCGAAGCCGTGTTCTTTGAGCCGTCAACGGGTCAGATCGGGAAAAGCTTTTACTCTCCAATCAATATCCGGATGGCGACAGGCCTGATCAACGTTGATACAGCCTTTGAGTGGATGAAAAAGGATTCCCACTGGCGCGCTGAATTAACGAGTGCCACCGAGGCCGAAGAAGGTGTGATGTGCGACCTGGCGGGCTTTATTGCCGACAACACCGAGCATCGGTTCGATAGTTTATTTGTGTGGTTCAAGGATACCCCAGAAAAGCTGGTCTCATTGCGGTATGCCGTCGAGCGCACAAAAGTGCTTGGCATCTTCCCTGACGGTACAAAATTCCGCTGCATTCGCTCTCTTCTCGATCTTGCCGCCGCCACTGGCTACGCCCCCCACGCACGGAAAGCCTTTGCGCGGTACACACTGACAGATGCCGTCTATCAGGCCGAGCAGGTTTGCGAGATCTGGCAGCGTCTTACCACTCCACACCTCGAATCACTCTGAGGGCAAGGTAATGATTAAATCACCCATCAAATGGGCGGGGGGCAAAACCCGCGTCATGCCGGAGCTGCTGAAGCACTTACCAAAAGCTGATTGTTTAATAGAGCCGTTCGTTGGCAGCGGCACCGTATTTATGAATACGGAATACCGCCGCTATGTTCTCTGCGATAGCAATCGCGCGCTGATTAACTTCCTTCGCGTATTGACCTCTGACACCGAGAGACTGATCGACACCGAACGCGGAATGTTTCTGGGTGGCAATAACGAAGAGAAATATTACAAGCGCCGTGCACTATTTAACTCCATGCAGTGGAGCGATACGGGCAAAGCTGATACCGCCTTGCTTTACGCCGCTTTGTTTCTGTATCTGAACCGCCATTGCTTTAACGGGGTATATCGCATCAATCAGAAGGGTGATCATAACGTCCCGTTCGGGGAATATGCTGCACCTTACTTTCCGGCTGATGAAATGCGCCGCTTTGCCGAAAAGGCCAACGACACAAAAGCGATTTTCATCCATAGCGATTTTCGCCACTCCATCCCTGACGTTATGCAACTGGCATATGACGCTGTTATTTACTGCGACCCCCCCTACATCCCGACCAGCAAAACCGCCAATTTCACTGCCTACGGCAAGCCGTTTACCCTGGACGATCATCGCGCTTTAGTTTTAACCCTTCTCGATGCTCATCGCCAGCACGGCACCCGCTCGGTTATCTCAAACAGCGACACGCCGGAAGCCCGCGAGATCTATTCCCCTTTCAGGCTCCATGCGTTAAGCGTTCGCCGCTCTGTCAGCGCCAAAAGCCGAGATATGGCCGGCGAGGTGATTGGCGTGCTTCGCGTTTGCGAAGGCTGTGGCCGTTCTGGCGGCGGTTGCTGCCCTGACTGCGGCACGGTTATGGGAAAAGCCACTTACGGCGCAATGGCTGCGGCGGGCGCATTCGACGGCGCGGAGGGATTCTGATGAATGAGCCTGTCTGGTTAGCAGTAGATCCCGCCGATGAGTCAGGGGATTACACCATAGTGACGGCGCTGGTTTACCGCATAACCGGTAGCCAGCAGTACCACACTTTCACCCTGATTGATTTCAGGGCATTCATCCTTGATGCAGATGTGCCGCTCTTTAAGTCATGTGTGTCCGGCATAGGCAGCGACGACCAGGGCATTAAGAGGGGTGGACTTGTACGCCTGCAACTCGTTTCCGACAGTCCTGATGAGGAGTTGCCATTCTGATGAACCAAGAAACCAATTGCCGCCGGTTCTGGCGAAACCTTGTTATCTGCTGCGTGCTCTGCTTGCTGTTTTTCTGGACTCCGTCAGCCATCGCCACCTTCTACATCCTGAGAATGATTTTTGGGGGTGAGGTATGCCTGTAATCACCGTTGACGCCCGCTGCTTAGCAGGAAACACCTTTAATTTGATTTCCATGTCCGGCGGGAAAGACTCGTTGGCGCAATGCCTGTATGCCTTAGAGAACGGCGTGCAGCATGAGCGGGTGTTTGCTGACACCGGCCACGAACACCCTCAAACGATGGAGTACCTCGATTACCTGGAGCAAAAGCTAGGCCCGATTCGCCGCGTAAAAGCCGACTTTACTCGCCAGATCGAGGGTAAGCGTAAATTCATTGCAGAAAAATGGCCGGTATCTCTCGTTGAAGAGTGCGGCATGACCCCCAATGAGGCGGCGGAGCGTATTGCCCGCGCGCTCGAAATCCTCCATCCGACCGGGAATCCATTCCTCGACCTGTGCATGTGGAAGGGCCGTTTCCCGAGCACTAAAGCGCGGTTCTGCACATTCGACCTGAAACACGAGCCCGTGCGCACTCAGGTCGTGCTACCGGCACTTGATGAATATGACGAGGTTATCAGTTGGCAGGGGGTGAGGGCCCAGGAGTCACCAGCGCGGGCTGGACTGCCGATGTGGGAAGAGGATGCAGACAATACCCCAGGGTTGCACGTCTATCGTCCGATCCTCAACTGGCTGCATGAGGACGTATTCGCCATTGCTAAACGCTACGGCATTAAACCTAACCCGCTCTATCAGCAGGGCTGCAGCCGCGTTGGGTACATGCCGTGCATTCATGCCCGCAAATCTGAGCTGGCAGAGATTTTCCAACGCTGGCCGGAAGAGATAGCCAGGGTAGCCGAGTGGGAGCGCTTCGTTGCGGCTTGCTCTCGCCGCGGAAACTCTACTTTTTTCCCATCTACGCATGACCCACGCAGGGCAGAACGCTGCATAGACGTCATCACCGTAGACGGTTACGGGATTGAAACCTATCGCGACTGGGCGATGACCACCCGAGGTGGCGCGCAGTTTGACCTACTGGCTGAAGCTAACGACAAATCCGTGTGCAGCAGTGTTTGCGCGGGGATCTGCGAATGAAAGCCCTCGCTTATTACAACGAAATAGACCCCCACGCAGCACAGCACCTGCGCAACCTTATCGACGCCGGCCATATTGCTCCGGGCGTCGTTGATACCCGCTCAATTGAGGATGTCACCCCCAATGACCTTAAAGGATTCACACAGTGCCATTTCTTCGCCGGAATCGGTGGATGGTCGCTCGCACTGCGTCGGGCAGGTTGGCCAGATAGTCACCCGGCATGGTCAGCATCATGCCCCTGCCAGCCTTTCAGCGCGGCAGGCAAAGGACTTGGGTTTGCTGACGAGCGGCACCTATGGCCCTCCGCACATTGGCTTGTCGGCCAGCGCCGCCCTGTCGTGGTCTTTGGCGAGCAATCTGGCAGCGCTGACGCGAACGACTGGATCGACCTTGTACAAGCTGACGTGGAAGCCCTGGGCTATGCCTTCGGGGCGACTGCGTTTCCGTCTGCGAGCGTCGGCGCGCCGCACCAGCGAGACCGTGCTTATTGGGTGGCCGACGCCGATCGCCTCCAATGGGAGGGGCGCGGGGAATTTCAACCGACAGGGGGGGGTAAACCTTCAGACAGCAGCGTTATTAACTGGCTGGCCCACGCCAACAACCATCGACAACAATCAGGTTGCGGGGCAGGGTGCGGCGGCCAATGCACCGAAGCGGGGAACAACCTTGGGCGGTGCTGTCAGGCTGGCAGCATGGCCGACGCCGACGGCTACGGACGGCAAGGGCGGCTATCAGGGCGGCAGGATGCGCAACGGGAAGTTATCAACGGACAGGCTGGATGTGGCGGTGCAGATAGCGGAGCCAGTCCGGTTAACGGCTTCTGGCGAGATGCTGACTGGCTGTACTGCCGGGATGGAAAGTGGCGGCCAGTTAGACCCGGATCATTCCCGCTGGTTGATGGGATTCCCGCCAGAGTGGGAAGACTGCGCGCCTACGGAAACGCTATCAATATTGAAGCGGCGGCAGCGTTCATAAAATCCTACATGGCAGCGGTGGATCATGTCTGATTCCGCTGCTTTGGCATGGAGATGGAATGCTCCACGGCAGGCCATTAGCCCCGACGATAGCGAAGATAGCCCTATTGAGTATCTCACCCCAAAAGGCGAGCGTAAGGCGCTCGCCTATGGTGATCTTGTTGACGTCGTTTATCGGGAGCCGCTGCGCCCGCGCGAAGGCGAGGCGCGAGAGGCGTTTGATCGCACAAGGCGAGCTCGCCATCTCCGCCGCCGCGTGCAGGCTCTCCCTGCTTTTATCCGCAAGCGATTCTCTCAGCGACTGGAGTCGCTGGAGCGGCAGGATCCAAAAGCCGCTGTACTCTGGCTGTTTAGCACATTTGAACGTCATGTATTGCGTCGCGTTGATGCCGTAAACGCCCAATACCTGCCACAAGACAACCTTCCCGCAATCCTTTTCCCGCTGCGTGATGATTTTCACTTGCTGCCGTGGGCAGATAAAAAACGCCTGAAACGACTGGCTTATAAGCTCGCTAACCTGATGAAAAGCGAGTTTATGCGCGAGTTTGATTTTCAGTACGAGAAAACCGCCGATGTAGAGTTTTCCACGATCTATGCGTATGGCGCGATCGCCAGTAAGGCGATGACACTCAATATCGCGATCCCTGGCTGGGGTCGGTACTGCGAAGAGGAGCTGGAAGCCGAAGAGGCGCTGCGTGCCGTTGCGCGCCTTCAGTCGGAAAAGTGGTGGTTAAGTAAAATCCGCAAAATACATGACCGCTGGCGTGAGCACCTCATGATCGCCACCGGCTACGTGAGCAAAATAGCATCACCGTATTGCTCCGATCCCTGCTTCAGAGAGTGGATAGCCCAGAAAAAGGCAAACTTTGAATTTCTTCAGGCGATGGAACTGGAAGATCAGGCCACCGGCGAGCGCAGCTCTTTACTGGACAAGGTCATGGGTAGCACGTCCAACCCCAAAAACGCCCGCGCCGAGCTGATGGTGCGCATGCGCGGGTTTGAGGACATGGCAACCGAAATGGGTTTGGTCGGCATGTTCTATACGCTAACCGCGCCGTCTCGTTATCACTCCACGCACGTAAAATCGGGCAAGCGCAACGACAAATATCGCGACGCAGGCCCGCGCCAGACGCAGAAATACCTTTGCAAAGTCTGGGCGCGAGTCCGCGCTAAATGGGGCCGCGAGGGTATTCGTACTTTCGGCTTTCGTGTCGCCGAGCCGCACCACGACGCAACCCCACACTGGCACCTGTTGTTATTCCTGCGCCCGGAAGAGGTGGAATATGCAACGGCTATTTTCCGCAAACATGCACTGAAAGAGGACGGCAACGAGCCGGGGGCGCAGGAGCACCGCTTTACCGTTACGCCGATTGATGAAAAATTTGGATCGGCAACGGGATATATCGCGAAATATATTTCGAAAAATATCGACGGCTACGGCATGGACGGCGAGTTAGACGATGAATCAGGCCAGTCCGTCAAAGAGATGGCAAAGCGCGTACGGGCGTGGGCGTCGCGCTGGAATATCCGCCAGTTTCAACAGATCGGCGGTGCGCCCGTTACTACCTGGCGAGAGCTGCGCCGGTTAGGCAACCGCGAGCTGGTTCTACATCCTGAGATCGAAGAGGCTCGCGCGGCTGCTGACGCGGCGGACTGGCCGGGGTACACCAACGCCCAGGGCGGCCCGTTGGTGTCTCGTGACTGCCTGCGCGTTCGTCTCAGCTACGAATACACCGAAGAAGGCAATGATTATGGTGACACGGTCGCCAAGATAACTGGCGTCTATTGCCCTCTTACCATCCGTGAATCGGTCATTTATACCCGCACCACAGATTACAAAATTGTACCGAAGCGTAAGCCATCGCCGATCGAGGTCTTGACCTTAGAAGGCCGCGCAGCGGCCCCTCGGAGTTCTGTCAATAACTGTACGGAGCGCTCCGTTTCGGATGAAAAACCGCCGTCAGAAACGGCGGAGCTAGCTGATAAAACGGCGCCCGACGACAGTTCAGTGACAGAACTTCCGCTGAATATCGATGTTTTGAGGCGATATTCACGCCAGCAAAGGCAGGAGATCACAAGCTGCCTCAGAAAATCCGCCCGGGAAAGCTCAGATCAAGCCTTCACGCGTACCGCGCGTGGCCTGCGCACGTCGATTGATGACGAAAGCGCGCTGACATGGGGGCCAAAAGTTACCGCCGCGAAAGACATGAGCCTGACGCCGGAAGAGGCCGAGCAGCGCTGGCGCGAGCAACTGCGAATCGAGGCGGAACGGCGAGCAGATAACTACGCGGCGGCGGTTGCGGAGTATCAGAAGAAAAAAGCTGAGGCCGCATTGCGCCAGGCGCAGCAAAAAGAAGCAACGAAAAAACACGGCATCTCCGAAGAGATGATCGCCAGCATCGGCGCGCAGCTGCGCGAGTGCCGGATTTTCGTCAGCGATGACGTCGTACGGTCAATCGCCAGCGGCGCACGCGTTCGCCACGGCGGCGGCCTGCTCGCGGCGGACAATGGCCGGTTGCGTGAGGTGAAGGTATGGCGCGCAGGCGAGAAAGATAAACCAACCTCCGAATATATGGCAGTGCGTGACCTGGTCAGACGCTGGAAAAAGGCCACCCACTGAAGGGCGTAGCCATCACTAATGTGAAAGGGTTATTTTTGCCAGTAGTGTGGCCTTTCCCCACGAACCATCTGACAGACGCGATCATGAAAATTCTCTCCCTCATCGCCGATATAATGACTTAAATCAACATAATGAAAAGGTTTATCACCTCCAGTCATAGCTTTGACGTAGTTAGTAAAGTCATATGCGACATAGGTTGCAAAACAATTAGAATATCCGTTGCCGCGGTGAGTCTGAGAGATAAAAACGGAGTCAATAGTCATCGAAATCACTATATCATCCGGGTTGGCATTATCTCCCCCAAACATGTAGGAGCAGTATCCAATAGCAGCTCCATTGTGGACTAATGTTACAACGTTGTAATAATCAGATGCTTTAACAGTGTCATAGGCGGCGTAAGCACCGAAATCCTCATCAGAGAAGGAAAATGAGTCCGGTGTAACATCTTGAATTCTATTTCCATTTATGTTTATGCATGTCTTTCTCATGGCGCTATCCTAGTTTTCTGAATGTGATAATGAAAGAGCATCTTCTGATTTTTCAATCACGACCTCAATACATTGCTAAAAAGGATATTGATAAGGTGATATGTGCAAAAAAGCGCACAAAATTGCACAATTTTTGAAACGTCGTTTTTGCTACGCAGCGCCAGCACTGGCGAGGCTTTGGCGGTTTGCACAAAGTGCACAAAAAGAGGCACGTTTAGCGCGCAGGCGAGGCGGGGGAGCAAGCGCGCGCTTTGGGGGTAGGGAAGGGGTCGGCATACCTCGCCAAAAGCCGCCTGCCGGGCGCGCACTTTCGCGGTGCATCCGGCGAGCGCGCAGGCAAAAGCCCGCCAGAATGGCGCTGGTGAAGCGTGGTAATGATGCTTGCGGCTTTAAAGGTGGATGGCCTTGCCAGCAGTTGTCGGGACGGGCAAAATGGGCGTGAGTTAAATACGTCTACGAGGTGAGCAATGAGCCACTTTGACGATCTGTGTCAGTTAAGTTTTGCGGTTGAAGAAAAGAAGAAAGATGTAGAGCGCCTCATTAAACGTGAGGCGACACGCCTGGTATCATTTTACAAGGGCTGGCTGGGCCTACCAGCTGAGCACTGGATCGATGAACGCGGCGAGCGTCGTCCGTATGTTGATGTTGGTTTTATTGGGAGTGGCGGCACCTTTCAGCCCGCTCGCATTAATGAGATGCCAATGCAAACCGATGGTACCCTGCAAATGGTGCTGCGTACTGCGACAGGTAGCGACAGGGATTTGCCTGCGGTTACCGTTCCAGTCAAGCTGCAGGTGATGTCTGCGGGAGGCGATGGGATTGATGTCGCGATCAGTGTGGATGGCGATAAGCCTATTCCGGTTTTTGTTATGGGTACTGATGAATACTCTTATTCAGAGGTGGCATTGAAGATTAAAAGCCACATCCAGAAAGCCATTCAAAAGCAGTACCCCGCCTCACTTAAGTAAGCACAACCCCGCCACTGGCGGGGTTTTTAGTCTTGCGGTGTCAGCAACGCGTAAGGGTTGAAGCGGATCACCTCTTCACTGAGCCAGTCGTTAACATGCTTCATCGCCTCCATGACCGGTGTCAGCTCGTTGACTGCGAATACTCGCGCCGCCTTCTCGACGTCGCCGAACGATCCGTTGCCTTCCGGGATCGCACCCATCAGCTGCGGTGGCACGCGGTGAGCTGCGAGCATGTCATCTCGGGTGGAGGACTTCACACCCACAAACTCATCCTTCGCCGATATCTGGCTGAACGGCAGGATCTGCACGGCGTCTTTGCCGACACCGGGCGCACTCAGCAGGATGTTTTTAAATGCCCCGCCGCGTCGTGTATCGGTCAATGTCTTCTTCAGGTTCTCCAGGCTTTCCCCGTCAGCCACTGCACTGCTGACGTAGACAATACAGCCGGCATGCGACCCGTTGTCATAGTAGAGCTTGCGGAACTTGTCGGCGGAGTGGGCCAGGTTGGCCGACAGCAGGCCGGCGAAATACTCCGGCATGCCGTAGATCTCCTGGTGAATGTCGGGGTTGATCACATGGCACACCGAGCCGGTCTCGAACTGGTGATCGTCAAGCCCGGACTGAATAAACCAGTAGGTGTCGAGGTCAGAGCCTCGCCGGGTGTACTTCGCCAGTGAGTTACGAAAGCCCATTGGCCCATTCAGGCGGTTACGGCGCATCTCAAGGTACGCATTGCCGAACACAAACCAGTCGAGCGCAAAGGCGGAGAACGCCTGGCGCGACAGCAGTTTGTGCGGGATAAAGCACCCGGCCAGCACGTTCCGCTTGAAGAACAGCGCCGACTGATGCCAGCTCGCATAGCCGAACTGGCGGGCCAGTCCGTACCAGCTGATCGGCGTCTCGTAGTACCGGCCATTGTTGGCGCAGTACATGTTATCCAGCAGGTCATGAGCACCGGTCACCGGCCACGGCCCGTCGAACGTGAACGCGCTCAGGCCGGGGGCTGACTTCAGCGCGTCGGCGAGGTCGGCTTGCTCTCTGGCATACTGCCTGCCGCGCGGGGATTTTCGTCTGCTCATCAGTACTCCATAACAGTCATAGTGTTGCCGCCTTCCTGACCCAGCGGCTCGTTAACGGTGGCAAGCATGGTCGCCCAGGCGAGATCGCCGTGACTCACACCACGGGCGCGGTCGGTATCGTAGGTGATGACGCCGCCGGGAGTGACCACCTTGCGCACGGCACAGAAAGCGGTGATCAGGTCATATTCGCCGCGGTCATACTCCCAGCGGCCGGCGCGAATCAGTTGCAGCATCTTCAGTACCAGCATGCGCTTGCTCGCTGGCGAAAACTGGTAGCACACCGCCGCCGGAAAACGCTTCTTCACGAGCTGGTAAACCGCCTCGCCAATGCCGCTGCCGTCGATGCCGATGTGCTGCACGTTGTAGCGCGTGAGCATGTTAATGATCATGGCGGCCTGCGCCTCAAACTCCATGCCGCGCACGCGAATAGTTTCAATAGTGCGGAACTTGCCGCCGGGGATCAGTGGCGCCGCGTTAACAGAGATGGCCCCGCTGTCGCCTTTGCCGCTGGAGCCGTTGGGGTCGTAGCCAATCCACACCGGGCGATCGGCCATTGGCCGCATGGCGTAAGGCTTCCAGTCCGGCCACTCGTCATAGCCGTCCGCGCCGCAGCTCAGCAGCATGTTGTAGTCAAAGGCGGTTTCGCCGTTCTTGATGAAGGTGCAGGCATAGAGGTTGTCGTACTCTTCCGGGCTGTTTTCCTCGCGGATTTCGTCAATGTCAGTCAGATCCCAACCGTTATCGACCGCATCCTGCAACGTGACGATCTGGCGCCAGATTTTGTCCGGGCACATCAACCCACTGTTCAGCGTTTTCCAGGACGTGTCGAACTCCACGCGCTTACCGTGGCTGCGACCTTTGTTGAACGCCTCACCAGACCAGAAGGGGTACGCCTCGTGACTCTCTGCCGACGGCGTCGAGAAGTAGGTACGCGTCAACCCCTTCAGGGTCGCCATTGCGCCGGCCACTTTCTTCAGGTTGGCAAACTGCCCGACCCAGAAAAATTCGTCAAAGTACAGGTTGCCGGTGTACGACTGCGCGGTTGCAGCTGACGTGCCGAGAAAGTGCAGCTCCGCGCCGTTGAACAGCTGGATCATGTCACCGCCCTTTAGCTCAACATCAACTTCAGCAGCTGCGGCGCGAATGAAGCTGCGGAACTGGTACGCCTGGCGGCGGCTGGCCGACAGAAATATCTGGTTGAGCTGATGCTTGTACTTCACGTCATCAGACAGCGCACGCAGCAGCGCTTCCCGGGCAAAGTACCAGGTTGCGCCAACCTGTCGGCTTTTCAGGATCGCCCGGTTACGGTGGTGATGGTTCTCATACCAGGTTTTCTGATGCCAGTGCAGCGAGTCGATGATATTGGCCCGCAGCGCGGAGATCTGCGCCTCGGAAAAGAAGTTCTGTTTCTTGCGGATCTTCTTCTTCGGCTGCGTCACTGGTGTGCCGTTATCCAGCTTTTTGAGCTGTCGCGTCAGCAGGTCAATTTCCTTGAAGTCGCCACCGGTCTTTGTGTCCTTACTGGTGAGCTGGATCAGTCGTGCATCAATGGACGTCGTGACGCGCTGGATCGGTGGCGTGGTGTCCCATTCGTCACGTTTTTTCCATGAGTAAATCGTGTTCTGATTGATACCCATCAGGCGTGCGATTTCCGCCGGCGGGTATCCCTGCCAGTAGAGCTGCCGCGCCCGCTGCATGATGAATGCTTCTTCAATCGCCATTTGTCCTCCTCGCTTCCTGCCGGGGAGATTAACCCGCGCGCGTGTGCCCTTTCGCCCGCTTTTGGTTGTGACAGTTCCCTCACAACAACAACGCGTTGAGCGCGTGCGTCACCGCCTGCCATCATCACCGGGAACTCAGAAACCGAGCGAGTAAACGAACATGGCAGGCACAACCAAACCCCGTAAGAAATTCCGCGTTGCCGTCTCCGGTAATACCGTTGATGGCCGCGAAATTCAGCCGCAACACCTTCGCGATGCGGCGGCGAACTACAGCCAGGAAGTGTACGGCGCGCGCGTCAACATCGAGCACTATCTCTCCCCGTATCCAGGCAGCGACTTTGGCGCGATGGGCGATGTGGCAGCACTCAGCACCGAGGATATTACCGAAGGGCCTCTGGCCGGTCGTACGGCGCTGTATGCGGAAATTGAACCGTCTGATCGCATGGTGCAGATGACCAATAAGGGGGAGAAGGTCTACTCCAGCATTGAGCTGCACCCGCAATTCGCCCTTAACGGCAAGGCCTATATCGTGGGGCTGGCGATGACCGATACGCCGGCAAGCCTCGGCACCGAACGCCTGAAGTTTGCCACCCAGCAGCGCGCATCGGTGATGGCCTTCAACAACCAGCAGGCAGAGCCGCCGATGTTCTCCGAAGCCATTGAAGCCGAGGTCATTGAGCTGACCGCTCAGCGCAGCGACGAAGGGGCGAAGTGGTATAGCCGTGTGATGGGCATTATCAGCAAAGGCCAGAAAACTGACGATCAGCGCTTCAGCCAGATGCATCAGGTCGTTGAAGCCGTGGCGCAATCACAATCTGAACAAATTGACCAGTTCAACGCCGCTGAACTGGAGCGCCAGCAGGACAAAGCCGCCATCCAGAAGCTGACCACCGACCTTGCCGCGCTGCGTCAGCAGCTGGAAGGCACTGACGGCAATTTCAGCCAGCGCCAGCCAGCGAACGGCGGCGCGAACGCGCAGCTCGCTGACTACTGATATCTATAACGAGAGAACCCGCACATGAGAAACTCCACCCGCAGGCACTTTGACGGTTACGTTGCCCGTCAGGCGCAGCTGAACGGCGTCACCGCCGCCGCCGTCGCGGCGCAA
The DNA here is from genome assembly GCF_964241505.1 of Klebsiella sp. Q11. Lineage (NCBI taxonomy): Bacteria > Pseudomonadati > Pseudomonadota > Gammaproteobacteria > Enterobacterales > Enterobacteriaceae > Klebsiella > Klebsiella sp. Q11. Next base: position 238,343 of record NZ_CAXSXW010000006.1, on the reverse strand, counting down.
TTCAGCGTTGATCCGACCGTGCAGCAGCGCCTTGAGGCCGCAGCGCAGCAGGATGATGCTTTCCTGAGGCTGATTAACGTCTTTGGTGTTGAAGAGCAGATCGGCCAGAAAATCCTGATCGGCAGCAAAGGCCCGCTGGCGGGCGTCAACAACAGCACCACCAACCGTCGCAATCCCGGCGCTAACGACCAGATGGACGCGTACAACTATCTGTGTCGTAAAACCAACTATGACTACGCCGTCAGTTACGCGCAGATGGATGCGTGGGCGCATCAGCCGAACTTCCAGCCGCTGATTAGCTCGGCGATGGCCCGTCAGATGTCGCTCGACCGCATCATGATCGGCTTTAACGGTACCAGCTACGCCGACCCGTCAGACCGCGCAGCGAATCCGCTGTTGCAGGATTGTGGTATTGGCTGGCTGCAAAAAATCCGCAACGAAGCGGCGCACCGTCGCATTACCGGTGTGACGATCACTTCGCGCAACCAGAACAACGCCATTGTCGCCGAGGGCACCTACGGCAACGTAGCGGCTGCGGTCTATGACGCCAAAAACAGCCTCATGGACGAGTGGCATAAGCGCAACCCTGACAACGTGGTGATTTTGTCCGGCGATCTGCTGACAACCAGCAACTTCCCAACCATCAACGCCATGAGCCAGACCAACCCGAACACCGAAATGCTGGCCGGTCAGCTGATTGTGGCGCAGGAACGCGTAGGCAATATGCCGACCTTCATCGCGCCCTACATGCCGGGTAACGCGATCCTCATCACGCCGTTTAAAAACCTCTCGATCTACTACCAGCGCGGCGGCCTGCGCCGGACGATCAAAGAGGAGCCGGAATACAACCGTGTGGCAACGTATCAGTCCTCTAACGATGACTTCATTGTTGAGGATTACGGCGCGGTGGCCTTTATCGACGGCATCACCTTCGCTGAAAAAGCAGAAGGCGGCGAGTAACCGTGCACAGGGCGGGCTTCGGCCCGCCGTTATTCGGGGAAGAGATAATGCTGACACCGGCACAAAAACATTTTCAGAAGGTCATGGCCGAACGCCATGGCAAAACAGACGAGCAGTCCGATACCGCGCGGACGGCGCACGAGCAGATCATGCACCGGCTGCGCATGGATCAGAGTGCATTGAGGCGAGTGCAGTCTGACCAGGCGAAAGCGGCCATGAAACGGCAGTTGCTGCCGCATTACGAGGGCTGGATCGAGGGCACGCTCGACGGCGACAGTGGCCGACAGGATGAGGTGATTGTCACCCTGATGGTCTGGGCGATTGATGCCGGTGATTACGCGCTGGCCGCCCGCATTGGTCGCTACGTCGTCACGCACGGCCTGCTGATGCCTGACCGCTTCAACCGTACCGCCGCTACCGTTCTGGTCGATGAGATTTGCGATCCGATTCTGGTGCAGGTCAAGGCAGACGATACCACCGACGTCACGCCATATCTGACGGTACTCGATGAAGTGGCGGAGTTCACCGCCGGCAGTGATATGCCCGACGTGGTTCGCGCCAAGCTCTGCAAGGTGCGCGCCTTTGCGCTGCGTAACGGCACAATGGAAGAACAGGCGACCGCGCTGGAGTTGTTGCGCCAGGCGCTGACGCTTGATGCGGGCGCCGGGGTGAAAAAAGAGATCGACCGGCTGGCTCGCGTGGTGAAAAAAGCCGCCGCGCAGACAGGCGCCGACGGGGCTGAGAGCACCGATGGTTCCGATGGCACTGGCGATGCTGACGGAGGCACCGCAGCGGACAGCGCGGGTGCGGGAGACGCTGCAGTATCGTCAAATCCGGCGGTGGCGGCCAGCGCCACAACGACGAAAACCACCCGCAAAAGCCCAACCCGTAAGACGGCAGCGCGCAAAACAACAGCGAAAAAAACGCCTGCCGCCAAAAAATAACCGACTTGCGCCCCGTGCGCTGGCGGCGCGGGCGGAGATCTGCAACGCATGGCGTTTGCTTTTCTCCGTCCGCTCACCGCCACCCATTCAGGAGATGACGCGATGAGCCTTGTAGCCGGTCGCACTGTTATCCCCTCTTCGGAGGATGTACCAGACACTGACGATGGTGGCGAGAAAGTCACTGCCGGAACGTTCTGGCCGGAAATTGCCCTGAGCGATGTGCGCATGGAGATGCGCATCAATGGCGCGGTGACGACTTCGCGCCTCAAACAAGCGGTTATCGAAGGCGTGTCTCACACCCTCGATCAGCTCGCTGACTGGCAGGCCGCCCAGCTCGCAGCGGGTTACACCCGACTTGCTGATGTTCCGGCGGTAGCAGTTAACGGTGAGAGTGTGAAGGTTCACCGATACCGCCGCGCGGTATTCAGCATCGCCCGTGCGCACATCCTCGGCACGAACCGGGACGTGGACACCACCGGTGATGCGGGCGAGAAACGCGCCGTCGCGCTGACTTCACAGGTCGATGACATGTGGCGCGATGCGCGTTGGGCGATCTCCGACATTCGCGGCACCGTGCGCAATACAGCGGAGGCGTTCTGATGAAAGTCAAAGCGTTGCAGGGCGACACGGTAGACCTGTTATGTCAGCGGCACTACGGCTCCACGCAGGGCGTGACGGAGATCGTCCTCGCTGCTAACAAAGCGCTGGCCGGTCAGATCTTTCTCGACGCCGGCCAGGTGGTAGAGCTGCCGGAAATCAGTGCCACGGCGACGAAGGAGACCGTACAGCTATGGAGCTGATTAATCGTATCTGGAATGGCGTGACGTACTCCTGGTCAACATTGCTGACAGGCGTCGGTGTCATGACGCAAAAGGACTGGCTGACCGCTATCGGCATCCTGATTGGTATCGCTGCCGCTGCGCTGGGTGAACTGCATCGGCGCCGTATGGCGCGCATTCACGAAACCAATAATGCGTTACTGAACGAACTGATCGACGCGATTCGCGACGACACCGAGAACCGCCAGGACGTTAAAGAGCTGATCCGCACCATCCGGGAGGCGCCGCGATGAAAAAACGCATTATTGCCTGCTCAACCGCCGCGATCATTTCGCTGGCCGCCACGCTGTGGCCGCAGGCGCTGCGAACCAGCCCGGAAGCACAGCTAAAGATGGCGAAGTATGAGGATTGTCGCAAAACCCCGTACTACTGCCCGGCGGGCGTGCTGACAGTGGGCATCGGCTCCACCTCAAAGGTGGAGAACCGTGAATACGCCGAGGGCGAGATTGCCGAACGCTGGTTTAACGATCTTTTGCGCGCCGAGAAATGCGTTAACCGTGAATTTAAAGGGACTTCCGCGCCACAAAAAGTCTTTGAGAGCATGACCGATGGCACGCTTAACGTCGGTTGCACCGGACTGGGCTGGTACACCAACGGCAAAGGCCAGAAGGTGCGAACCACTCTCTGGCGCCACGCGCAGGCCGGTAACTGGAAGGGCGTATGCGAACGGTTGACGGACTTTGTGAACTCCGCCGGGAAACGCTCGCAGGGACTGGTTAACCGTCGGGAAGACTTCAAAGCCTGGTGTCTGTCTGATCCCGCCATCAAGGGGGCGAAATGAAAGGATTGATAGTCGCATTCGCGGTGCTTCTGGTCTTGTTTATTACGGTCTGTATCGGATTTAACGGTGAGACAAATAAACGCCAGGCAGCCGAAAAAACTCTGGCTAATACCACGCTAAAACTGAATCAAACCGGCGAGGTGCTGGCCGAGGTCAGGGCGCTGCGCCAGGACGTCAGCCAGGTGGAAGCCGGACTGAAGAAACTGAATCAGCAACGAAACGCAACAGGAGAACACCGACGTGAAAACATCAAAACCGCACTGGCCGGTAACGACTGCGCCGTTGCTCCCGTGCCTGTTGCTGGCGCTGACAGCCTGTACCAGCGAGCCGAAGATGTCAGCGCCGCAGATTATTCAGGAACCTTTACCGGAAAGCCTGACGGCAAAAACTGACGTTCCGCCACCACCGGTCAGGCCGATGACGTGGGGCGGGCTTGCCGTCTGGACAGATTCATTACTTGACGCGCTGGATACCTGCAACGCCGACAAGGCGGGCATTCGTGAACTGGAACTGCGGCGTATCGCCAGGGGGATAAAGTGAAAAAAGCTGAACTGCTGCGCACTGCGCTGATCGCCGGTAACACCTGGTGCAAAGCCAACCCTGAACTGATCACCGTCTGGGTGGAGAAAGGGCATATTCAGATTGAAGCGACCGGCGAAGCCTCGTTCATGTACCACTACACCATTCAGGTACTGGCGATGGATTTTCCCGGCCAGATTGACGATCTGATGCTGCCGTTGCTGGCGTGGGTATGGCAGCAACAGCCCGACCTGCTGCTGAACCCGGACAATAACCGCAAGGTAGAATTTGACGCCGATATCGTCAATGACGACGTCGCCGACATTCTGTTTAAGGTGCCGGTCTGGGAGCGCGTCATGGTGACAAACAGCAATGGCGCGCCGAAGGCGGAGCATCTGGCTGAGCAGCGCCCCCGCTTTAACGGCGGTGAGTGGGAAATGGTCTTTGATCCGGAATCCGGGGGATCGCTGGCATGAGTCATGATGATGCGCTGTTCAGTCAGCTTGATACGGTATTTGCGGCCATTTTGTCGGGCATGTCTCCGGCAGGGCGCCAGCGAACCGCACGCAGCGTCGGTACCATGTTGCGTCGGAGTCAAAGCTGGCGCATCGGCAGGCAGGAAGCACCGGACGGCTCAAAGTTCCCGTCCCGACGTCATCGCGTGTTGCGTTCACAGGCAGGGATAGGCTTTGTCTGGCAGGGTGAAAACCGTCGTCTGCGTAACTGGCGGGCCGTTCGTGGCCGTCGCGGCCGCATGCTGACCGGCTTCGATGAAGAGCGTGGCGCAGTTCGCTCGTTCTACCGCGAAGACATTGAGCGGTATCTCGATATCAACTTTAACGAGACGCGCCGCAATACCACGAAAGCCGATCCAATGTTCCGGCGTTTACGTACCGCGCGTTTTCTGAAAACCCGCGCCACCGCTGACGGTGCGGAGGTGGGTTATTCCGGCGTGGCAGCACGTATCGCCCGCGTCCATCAGCTTGGCCTGCGCGATAAAATCAATGACAGCGGTGCAATGGCAACCTATCCCCGCCGTGAGTTGCTGGGCCTGAGTAAGACCGACCGAATGGCGATAGCTCGCCAGGTAATTGACTCGCTGGGGGTACGCTGATGGGAATTGCCGAACTGCTTCGCCTGCTGGAGAACATTGCGCGCACCGGCACGGTGACGGAGATTGACGAGAAAAGTGCGCGCGTTCGGGTGCAGAGCGGTGGGCTGGAAACCACCTGGCTGCGCTGGAACGCACAGCGGGCCGGGGCGTTTAAGGTCTGGGTGCCGCCATCTGTCGGCGAGCAGGTCTGGTTCCTGTGTCTGGGTGGCAATACCGACGTCGCATTTATCGGCGGAAGCCTGTACAGCGATGACAATCTTGCACCAGGCGTATCGCGCAACGAGATGGTAGTGACAGCGCCGGACGGCGCGACGTTTCGCTACGACGCGGAGGCGGGCGCATTGCAGGTGAAGGGTATTCAATCCGCTGTGGTTGAGGCGTCAGTCAAAATCACGCTGGACACGCCGGAGGTGGAGTGCACCAACCTGCTGACCACCAAAAATCTGAATGTCACCAAAGGCGGCGAGATGCATGGCGATATCACCCACACCGGCGGGGCATTTACCTCTAACGGCGTGCAGGTGGATGACCACGACCACGGCGCTGTCGAGCGCGGCGGAAGCTGGACGGAGGGTACGCGATGACAGAGCGCTATCGCGGCATGAATGCCGCAGGCACCGGCACCCTGACCGACGAGGATCATGTGTGGCAGTCAGTTAACGACATTCTGCTGACGCCGGTTGGTAGTCGCCTGATGCGCCGTAACTACGGCTCACTGTGCCCTGATCTGATCGACAGCCCGCAAAACGACGTCACACGCCTGCAGCTGATGAGCGCGGCGGTGATAGCGCTGGCCGCATGGGAGCCGCGGATCGTGCTGGACACCATCAATGTGATGTATTCAGCCAGTGGCGCGGTGACTGCTGAGATGTCCGGCATGCTGACCGAGACCATGGAAAAGAGCACCCGCGCGGTGACGCTAAGGAGCGCCAATGCCAACAATTGACCTATCGCAGTTGCCATCACCGACCATTATCGAGGCGCTGGACTTCGAGACCATCCTCATTGAGGTCAAAGCGGTCATGGTGGCGGCCTTTCCGGAGGATATGCGAAGCGCAGTCGCGGCAGCGATGGAGCTGGAGTCGGAGCCGCTGAACATCGTCGCTCAGGCGATGGCTTACCGGGAGATGTTGTTGCGTCAACGCATCAATGAAGGCGCCGCAGCCTGCATGCTGAGCCATGCGACCGGCGACGATCTGGATAATATTGCCGACAATCTGGACACAGAACGCCTGATTATCACTGAAGCAACGGATACCGCAGACGCCGTGATGGAAAACGATGAAGCGCTACGCCTGCGCGCACAGGCCGCATTTGAGGGTATGAGTGTTGCCGGGCCATCGGCGGCCTATGAGTATTTTGCCCGAAGCGCCAGTGGCAAGGTCGCCGCCGTACGCGCAACCAGCCCAGCACCGGCGGAAGTGGTGATCGCTATCCTGTCCAGTGACGGCGATGGCACCGCATCAGACGAACTGATCGCGACGGTTCAGGCAGCGGTAAATGACGAGGATGCCCGACCGCTGAGCGACCGCGTGACAGTGCGCAGCGCGGAAATCATTGAATACACCATTGATGCCACGCTCTACCTGTATCCGGGGCCGGAATCCGAACCCATCATTAATGCCGCGCTGGCGTCGCTGCGGACATTTCTGGCGGACGCCGATAAAAAAATTGGGCGCGATGTGGTGCGTTCTGCCATATCGGCTTCATTGCACGTTCAGGGTGTACAGCGCGTGGTGATTAACGCCCCGGAAAGCGACCTGCAGATCGATAACACACAGGTTGCACGCAATACCGGATACACCGTGGAAAACGGCGGCACGGATGAGTAATTCTCTGCTGCCGCCGTCTTCCGGAAACTGGCTCCGCTATACCGAAGCGGGCACCGCCAGACTGTCGGCGATCACCGTCGCGCTTCGTACGCTATGGACGCCGACAGTCTGCCCGGTGGATTTACTGCCCTATCTGGCCTGGGCGTTGTCAGTGGATCGGTGGGACAAGAGCTGGCCGGCAGAACGAAAAATTGCCGCCATCCAAAAATCGTACTGGCTACACCGGCGCAAGGGTACGCGCGCGGCGGTGCGTCGGGTGATTGAGGATATGGGATTTTCAGCGACGTTTGCCGAGTGGTTTGATGTCGGTGACAAGCCGGGAACCTTCAGGCTCGAAGTGGACATAAACGAAGTCGGGCTGACACAAAAGACCCTGGCTGAATTGAATCGCTTGATTGACGACGCAAAACCAGTCAGCAGACACCCGACGCAGCTCAACATCGCGGCAAAAGTAAAGGGGGATATCTGGACGGGATCAACGCTGTGCAGCGGAGACATTATCAGTATTTATCCTGCCGATTTTGATGCTGAAGACAACATTATTTACAACGGCGTGATTTTCCACGACGGCAATTTTAATTACGGGTAAGACTATGACCAGACTGCCAGAATCCTCATCGTGGGAAGAAGAGATTGAGCTTATTTCCAGGCGCGAGCGCGTTTCCGGAGGGCTGGACGGTGTGGCAAACAGACCGCTCAAAAGCCTGGCTAATCGCACCCGCTACCTTAAGGGAAAGTCCGATGAATCAGAACGTCTTGTCGCTGAAAAAGTCAGTGCGGTAAAGACATTTGAGGAAGGCGCGACCCTGGCATCGCCGCGGGAAGAAATCCTCTATGGCAAATATCGCCTTGTGTGGACGGGCGATTTTCCAAAGACCGTACCAGCAGGCAGCACGCCAAAAGAAACCGGCGGGACGGGGGCGGGTGCCTGGGCTTACACTTCAGATGCTGTTATTCGCCAGAGTCTGGGAGCGGATGATGGCATGAAGTTGCTCGGAAGATGCCGCAGCCTCTCTTCACTCCGGGTGACTGAACCCACCGACACTAATCAGGCCATTATTCTGCGACGAGCTGTGCAGGATGGTCATGATATTAATGTGACGCTCTGGTATGACGCAGAAGACACTGAAACCCCTGATGACGGGTATTCCGTTTTCGTCACCGGGAAAGGTGCCCGCTGGAAAGCAGACATATCCAGAGGGATTGATATTCGTCTGGCGGGTCTTTTGGCTGACAACTCCAATCTTGGATCGGTGCTGAATACCATCTTTAGTGGTGAAATAGAGAGGGTTAAAGCGGCTGGCACCATCAAAGGGGCCATTACCTCCGTTTTCATTCCGGCATCACGTCGTCCGTACACGATTGACGAGTCTGTATTTATTCCGTCATTTATGTGCCTGAGTACAGACGGGTATGTCTATATGAATTATCCATCCGCGACAGGCAGCGCGTTCAGTATTAATAACGCCGCTCTGGATATCGCCTCAGGCGGCATGCCGTCTAACCCCGCAGATGTTCAGGGCTGTAAAATATTTAATGCCAATGGGGGAAGGTTCATTCTTACCGGCCCGGGAGGAAATGTATCTACAGGTACCGGTCTTTACGTCGGCGACCCCAATACCAGCGTTTTCGCCGTTCGTGATTTGATGATTTGTGACCTGACAATCATCGGCTTCAAATACGGAATTCAGATAACGGCGCGTAATAATTTCATAAACACGTTTTATGGGATTATCTCAATGCTGAACCAGTACGGTGTTTATGTCTCAGGTGGTCAGGCCCTGAACGCCGGCGAGAAAATGATTTTCGAAAAATGCACAATCGGGAATAACTCTGTTGCGCATTTCTGGTTTCAGGCTCCGATGTGGCACTACATCAACAACTGCTCACTGGATTACACCAGTGCTGATGTATTCCTGGTAGGGAATCTGTCTCAGGTATCAAGGATTCTCATTCAGGGCGGCCATGTTGAAGGGGTTCCGGGTTATCTGGTGAACTGTCCTGCCGCGCCGGGGATACCAGTTAAGGTGCAGTTCCGTGACACCCAGCTCTATATGAACGGCGCCAACAACTCCATGCGTCAACTTATCCATGCGCCGGGTGGTGGTTGTGCGGTTTCTTTTGAAGAGTGCGACTGGACGTTTACTGAATATTTTGAAAGCTCTCAGTACATTTCGCTGAGCGGTTATAGCGACGGCACAGAGGCGAATAACCGCTGTGTTATTACCAATAAAAGCCCTCGCGTCACCGGGCTGCGTAGCTCACAGATTCTGCCGCGATATAACAATGGCCTGATGGGCTGGCGATTCAATTTTGTCGGAACAGAGGGGGCTTCAGTTCTTAACCTTACCGATGCCAACACAAAAATCACGGTCTCCAGTTCAAATACTGACGTCAGCGCAAAATACGGCGCAGCAACCAGCGACGGCGCGAGGGCGATTGAGATTACCACAGCCGCAGCAACTGATGTCGTCGAACTGCTGTTGACCCCGTATTATCCGGCAAAAACTCGCCCGGCATGGTGTGGCGGCGCATCGGTTAATATTGCAGGCGTCACAGCAGGGGAATGCGACATGTACCTCGTTGCACGCACCTACGAAGAGCCAACGCTATCTTTCAACAGTACAACCTCTGTCATTACTACTAACCGCGCTGTTGTGACGAACTATGTTTCCGACGTTATCAATGTGAGCGAAATTTTCAGCAAGGACGGAACGCCGCTGACAGCGGCCGATTACGTGGGGGTCTGGCAGAGCGTGAGCCAGGCGCAGTACGCTGACTCCTGCCGGTTAGCGCTGAGATTTACAGGGTTTGTCGGTACCGTAAAAGTGAAACTCCCGGTTTTTTGGCAAGCTTCGGTTCTGTGAGGTGTTATGTATTATTTACGGAAAAGACAATCAGTCGATAATCTGAATCAGTATGAAATATCAAAAAGCGAAACGGGAGATATTATTGTTGCCTTCGATACGGAAGACGTGGAAAGGGCAATTGATGACTCAATAAATCATATTATTAATTCACTTGGGATAAAGACGCAATTCGGTGTTTCTGTTTCCTGATAACGGAAGAAAAATATCAGGGGGCCGCGTGGCGCGTAAATGGCAATCATCAGGCTGACACGGAATCAATCAAAATGAGTAAAATTTTTAAATCTGTCATAACCCTCGCAGGGCGTGAAAAAATCGCATCTGCAATAGTTAACGGCAATAAAGTTATATTTTCCGAAATGTCAGTGGGTGATGGTGGCGGTGCTGCAACTACGCCCGGTGATGAGCAGACTTCGCTGGTTCGTGAAGTTTTCCGAACTCAACTGAACAGCCTGAAACTGTCCGATACCGAAAATATAATTATCGCAGAGATGATAATCCCGCCAGAAGCGGGCGGATTTACCATCAGAGAGGCCGCGCTGTTTGATGATGCCGGTGTGTGCATGGCAGTTGCCAACGTCCCGGAAACGTATAAACCAGTACTGGCGGAAGGTTCGGGGCGTTTTACCATTCTCCGCATCTGGCTGGCGGTCAGCAGTACCGAAGCTGTCGAGCTGGTCGTTGATCCGGGTATCGTGCTGGCAACCGTAGAAGATGTGATTAACACCGGTAATGAGATTAAAGATTATACCGATGAGCAGTTAAGCGAGCACGCAGGCTCAAGGGATCACCCTGACGCCACACTGGAAGAAAAAGGCTTTACCCAACTGAGCAATGCTATTGACAGCAGCGATCAGGATAAAGCCGCAACCCCCCTTGCGGTAAAGCGAGCCATCGAATCAGCCATACGCGCGGCATGGGAGCTGGATAACCCTGTCGGCACCGTAAAATTTTACGCGCAGAACGTTGACCCTAATGAGCGCTACCCGTGGACGGAATGGATCTATACCGGGGAAGATAAAACCATTCGTATCGGTAAAGCCAGCGGCGCAAACGTCGGTAAGACTGGCGGCAGCGATACCGCCACACTCCAGCAGGCCAACCTGCCCGCTGTGCAGATTGACGTGAGTGGCGAAACCAGCGAGCAGCCAGAGCAGAAGCTGACGACCACGCGCGGCGGTGTTCACAATCATGGTGGCGTGGCCGGTAAGGATGACCCCTGGGAGATTGGCGGCGATGTGCGGCAGCTCTTTAACCCGAAAGAGCTGGGTGTGACCGATGACGCCGGAGAGCACGACCACGAAGTCACGGTACCGGCGCACAAACACACGACCAGCGGCAAAACCGCCAACCTCGGCGAAGGTACATCGTTCAGCGTGGTGGAAGCCCACACCCTGCTGATGTGCTGGGCGAGGGTGGCGTAGTATCGAGTACCGTCAAAATTAACAGTGCTGCAGTTCAGTACAGCACCACCGGGAATAACAGTGCGGTACCATCACGGTCAGAAATGGCGATGTCTGCCGGTAGTGAAAGCCCCTTACTGAAGGGGCTTTTTTGTGGATTAAAACAGGCTCTTGATAGAGGTTGAAACAGAGTTAACCGCTTTTGTCGCGCTGGACTTCAGATCATCCAGCACATCACTGACTGACGACGTCTGTAGCTTCTCGCGAAAATCTGCATCCGCGCGACTCAGGCTGATCGTGAACTCAATCTTTTTTGGGTTGCCGTAGCGATCAAACTCCGTCTTTCCCCGCTCCAGCCGCGTCATTACGTACATCCCGTAAATCTGCCCGTCACCTTCAATCAGCGGCCAGGGGCGACCGGCAAAGCCGATTGTCTCCAGCGCCGACAGTGACCACCGCCCGCCGGTGATTTCCGGGTATAGCACACCGTCAAGGGTGATCGTATCGTCACCCGGCCCGATATACTGCCAGGCCGCCGACTGATTAACCCGGTCATTTTTAACGTGTCGCCACTCCTGCGAGTGCCGAAGCTGCTGATACGGGACAGTGCGCAGCGTAAAAACAAACATCCCGAATACCATCATCATAGTGATAATCCCCTTTATTCCCGATCGCGGTATGAACCACGGTTAGCTTTGCGGGTGCTGGCCATCGCATCACGCACAGCGTTGCGAACCATTTTTTCAAGCTCCTGATCCGAGCGTTTGCCGACGTCGTTAAAGACCAGCTGGAAGAACGGCGCAGCACCCGACGAGGCAGCGACCGGCGCAGATGTTGCCCCCTGTGTCGCCGTCGGTACCGACAGAACGCCGCCGGCCGCAGCCGCAGACACGCGAGGCACAGGCGGCGGAATAACCCGCGCCTCCTGATAGGCACCACGCAGCGCCAGCGCACGCGGCAGGTTTTTAAAGACAATATCGCCGGGGCCGATTTTCTTCGTATTGTTGGCCGTTGCTTTGGTATTCGTATCGATGTTTTTCAGGTGGCCCTGAACGCCAGTGATAACCGGCGGCTTGCTGCCACCGACCGATTTTGACACCGTTGCCTGACCCAGCGGGAGCTGATGCCCGGCCAGCACCGCCGCAGAAGCCTCCAGTTCCCGCTGAGCCTTGTCGGCCTGCTGTCTGGCTTTGTCGATCCCCTCAGGGATGAGATCCAGTTTCTTAAGTAGCCAGTCCACACCGTTCATGAGTTGTTGAAGCGGCCACAGCAGAACACTAAGCGCCGTCCCCATCACCCGCCCGAAGGTCTCCCCGGCAGAAGCGCACTTATCCAGTGTATCTTTGCTGGTTTGCATCGGACTAAGCAGATTTTTGAACCACTCCCATACGGCTTTAACACCGCTACCCAGCGCAGAAAATACCGGAGCCATTGCTGAAAATGCAGCCCTGAGAGGGGCCAACCCCTGCCAGATCCCACTAAGAAATCCACCAAAGAATGCCTTAATGGGCTCCCAGAATTTCCAAATAATCAGCCCCGCTGCGATAAACGCCAGCGCAATCAGTCCGGGGAGGCCGAGCAGCGTAGCAAGAATGATGCGCGTCCCGGAAAGGACGAGATTAAGGGCGGCAATGCTGGAGGTTGCTGTGATTGAAGAAAGGCCGATCATGCTGATAGCAAGCTTGAGCTTAGCGAACGGGCCAAGTATGAAGCTGGCAACCAGGCTTGCCACACCAATCACACCAACCAGCGATACCAGCGCGGCAGTGACAAGTACAAGCGTCTTTGTGAGTCCGGGGTTTTCTTTGACCCATGCCCGCAGGCTGTTAACGCTGGCCGTAATCGCCTGCACAAGAGAACGAAGGCTTTTATCCATTCCCGTCAGCACTTCCGTGCGCAGCCCGTCAAATACCCCGCTCAGCTTGCTGATATCACCAGGCAGATTATCGCGCAAGGTCTTGCCCAGCCTGTCTGCGCTTCCCCTGGTGTCACCGAGACGATTAGAAACGTTCGCCAGCGCCGAAAGAAACGCCGGGATCTGGTCTATAGACAGGTCTTCAATCGGGGTACCAAAAAGCGAAATCGCGGCATTAGCCCGCGTCGCCGGATCCTGAATGGACAGCAGCCCTTTTGCGGCCTTCTCCATCGCCTTGCGCGCACTCTCACCGCCCGTGGCTATCGCTGACGACATGGCCGCTGCGTCAAGACCGATCGCCTTGTAGGCGCTGACGCTGTTTTTTGACATATCAGAGCCGCGAATGCTGAATTCCTTGATGGCATCCCCGGTTTTATCCAGCGCGAACTTACCCTGCTGCGCCATATTGACCAGCAGCGACATGGCTTCCGCACCGGTAAAGCCCATATTGCGGAAGTGGGTGGAATACTCGTGAAGGATTTCCGGCATCTCGCCGCGCATCTGCGTGGAAACGCGCTGCATGCCCGACGTGATAAGGTCGAATGCCTCATCACTACTGCGGGCGAGCCCGTTTTTCATCATGATCGCCGCCATCTGGATATGTTCCGTCATATCCCCGCCGAGGGCGGCTTGCAGATCCAGCGCCTTGCGGGAGATGCGCGTCAACTCTTCGTCACCCACCGCGCCGAGCGCACCCAGCGTACTGCGAACGCCCGCCACCGCCTCGGATATACGGGCCAGATCGCGACTGACGCCAGCGGCGTTAATATCCTGAATGATGCGGGAGTAGCGACCGCCGGATGCGGCACCCTCACCATTCTGGGCAGCAATAACGGAGGCGTGCTCCTGAGTCTGGATTTGCGGTGCCATCAGCCGTGCGCCCAGATAGCCAGCCCCGGCACTCGCCGCCGTCATCACCAGACCAGCACCACGCATCTTGCCGGCAATCTCTTTCGCGCGGTCATACTGCATGCGCGCTTGCGTGGCCGCCGCGAGCTGGCGACGTTCGCGCTCAAGGGTCTGGTTATATTGCTCTGTTCGGCGAATGGCGCTGGCAATAGTCTGACTGCCGCCCGCAAGGGAAACGCCGTGGCGACGGAGCGCCTCGGAGGCTCCCCGGAGACTCTCGGTCTCTTTATCGCGTCGGACTTTGAGACGATCCAGCTTCGCCGCGAGATCGGTCATCTGCTGGCGTTGCTTATCCGTCAGCGTGGCACCTGACCGCTGGGCCTGCTTCAGTCCTTCCAGCGTGCGGGTGGTGTCGTCGATAGTGCGGGAGGTTTTTTTAACGCTGTCGCGTAGACGGTTGAAGGCGGCAGATTGCCGCTCAACCTCTTTGATTGAACCCTGCGTTTGCTTGAGGGAGTCCGAAAGGCCGCCAATCGCTTTACTGGCGGCACTGACCGGACGGGTGAGCTTGTCAATGGCACTGAACGCAACGCGAATACTAAGATCCATCGTCGTCATCCTCCTGTTCATGGTTGCCGCTTCTGATGGCCGCCTTCTCGCGCCAGGCCATCAGCTCGCGCAGCTCCATGCCGTACATCTCGGAGGGCGGCCAGTGAAAAATAACTGCAATGTCGGCGATCAGATCGTCGACGTCAGAAAATACCGCCTCTCTTATTCGCTCTCCGTCTCCGCCGCGTTCGGTACGGACGGCGCCGGTTTCGTCAAAAAAGGCGTAATCTCTTCGCAGATGGCGGTAAAGTCACCGGTTGCCATAGTGCCAACATCAGAGGTGGTCAGTGATGGTATGGTGACGCGAGTCAGCAGCGTAGAGACCGCATCGAAATCGAAGTTCAGCACATCAACCAGACGCAGGCCGCGCAGGGAACCGGCCTGTTTGATATTGTCGTTGATGGTGATAGTAGTAATTTCCTGATCGCCGCGCTTAATCGGCTTACTGAGAATAATGGACATAACAGTTTCTCCGGGCGGCACACTGGCCGCCTTAAAGGTGAGTAAAAAGGGTTATCAGCTGCCGAGGCCCAGCGCCGACATAATGCGATCCGGATAGAGATTCTGACCGTTCCGCTTGTAGATGAAGTTCAGCAGGTCGATTTCCAGCAGCGGCTTATCGTCCACTGACAGCTTGTAGTAGGTGTTTTTGATGGCGTAGGTGTGGCTTGTATCATCCCCCTGTTTCGCATCACCCGGATCGATTTCCGTGATACGTCCGCGCATCTCAACTTCCAGTAACGAGCTGGTACCGCCGCTGTAAAACTCACCGACAAAGCGCAGGCGCATTTCGTCAATATCGCCGCCATATTTCAGGATCAGTTCTTCGACCACGCCGCCGACAATCATTGATGCGTCCAGTGCGCCGGAATCCAGCCCCAGATCAACCGCCACCGAACCGAGCATGCCACCGCCCTGGTAATCTTCGGTCTTGCGGGTTACTTTTGGCAGCGTCACGCTGGGGACTTTGCCGATATGGTTCACGCCGTCCACAAAGACGGTAAACAATCGAAGTTTTTTAGGAATAGCCACTATTCACCTCCCAGCGATGCAAAAGCGGATTCGTAATACTGATCGGTGAATGTCTGGATCATCGTCAGATCTTCCAGCGGTGGCACAGGGCTGTAGTTGTAACGCACGACAGCTTTACCCTGACGTATGCCCGTTACCGGATTATCAACGACGTCATACCAGCAGGCCGCACCAATCAGCTTGCCAGCCGTGACCAGCGCCTGAAGTTTGGCGTTAATCCCGCTCACCACGTCTTTCACGTTCGCAGGGGTCAGCGGGGTATCCACGGTAGTGAACTGCGCTTCTGCGATGCTGTCTGCCAGAATCTGCGCGGTTCGCGTGTACACCTCGAAAATGAATTCTTCGGTGTCGGTGGTGCGGTTGCCCCAGAAGCGGAAGCCATCGCGCTTAATCAGCGTGGTGATCTCGTTGGCGTTCAGCTCGTTGGCGTCAGAGTCTTCCGCCTGCAACGCCCAGAACACATCCTTCGAAATCCCCAGCACGTTTTTGACCGGCACGTTAGACAGTGATTTATGCCAGCCCTGCTCGTTGTCGATTAGCGCCCGCAGACCCAGCGCATAAGCCACGGCCGGGAATTCTTCATTCACACCGGTTAGCGGGTTATAGGCGATGAAGTTCGGCCAGATCAGCATGCCTTCGCGTTCCGCAAACGTCTCGCGGTAGGTTTTCGCCTCCGCAATGGTGTCGCAGCCGTCGCAGTAGCTGTATGAGAACGCCCGCAGCTGCTTCGCGATAACCCGCAACTGCGCGGTCACTTCGGCGGTATCGTACTCCGGAATGCCGAGAATGCGCGGACGATAGCCGGTTTTCTGCTCCGCCGTCAGAAAGGCAAACATACCCGTGTAACTGCCGTCCGCCTGCGTGCCGCCGATAATCAACTGCGACTGCGTTGGCTTACCTTCACCGGTCTCAGCTTCGGCAACGCGCACAACGATCACGCGGGTGCTGACCTGGTCGGAAATAGCTTTCAGCGATTTGTAGAGCGAACCGGTTTTACCTGCTTTTCCGAGTACGCTGATAACCCGCGTCACAAGCACCGGAGTGTTAAGTGGGAAGGTGGCGGGGTCGGCGTCTTCGGCTACCGCGACCAGACCAATGACCGTTGAATCAATGTCATTGATCGCGGTCTGGAGGTCGGTATTTTCCTTGACGCGCGCCCCGTGGAAAAAGTTGTCGGTCATACTCTACCGCCATCATGTTGAGTGAGTTCGCGGTCATCTTCGCCGGGATAGGGGCCGCTGTCGTGCATTCAGGGTTGTGACCATTCCGCCACAACAAAAAGCCATCGCCAGTATCGCGCGCGCATGAAACCATCAGCGGCGGAGGTAGATACATGACACTGACGACAGACACTATCGACAAAGCAAAAGCGTTACTGGACGAAGGGGCGCAGCGATTCCAGGACTATCAGTCCGAACTGTCACGCGTACCGGCCTTCAGCATCCTGATGGGCGGCAAAGCACTGACGCAGCTGGATCCGCGCATTATTTCGCTGGAGCTGACCGACAATCGCGGATTTGAGGCCGACGAGCTGACCATTGCTATCGACGACAGCGACGGATTGATCGAGCTGCCGCCGCGTGGTGCTGAGCTGTCTGTATCGCTGGGGTGGCAGGGCGAGCCGCTGGTTTACAAAGGGGTTTACACTGTCGACGAGGTTGCGCATTCAGGGCCGCCGGACAGACTGGAGATAACCGCCCGCAGCGCGGATTTCCGGGATGAGTTTAACGTTAAGCGCGAGGTGTCCTGGCACGACGTGACGGTCGAGCGCATCGTGTCGGCCATCGCCAGGCGTTACAAACTGACGCCGGTGATTTCCGAGCAACTGATGAGCGCCGAGATTGACCACGCCGACCAGACCCAGGAAAGCGATATGTCATTTCTGACGAGGATGGCCGACCTGCTGGGGGCCATTGCCACCATCAAAAACGGTAGCCTTCTGTTTATCCTGCCGGGTGGTGGCGTCAGCGCGAACGGCAAAGCCCTGCCGCAGTTTGCGATCACCCGCTCCAGTGGTGACCGG
Organism: Klebsiella sp. Q11; assembly: GCF_964241505.1. Lineage (NCBI taxonomy): Bacteria > Pseudomonadati > Pseudomonadota > Gammaproteobacteria > Enterobacterales > Enterobacteriaceae > Klebsiella > Klebsiella sp. Q11. The sequence continues at coordinate 220,656 of NZ_CAXSXW010000006.1, read as the reverse complement.
CATTCCTTCCGCATCGCCGACCGTGACGCTTACACTGGCGTGCAGGCGTACTGGCTGGATCTGGAGTTTGGCAAAAAGAAAAAAGTCACAGTTAAGGCACGAAAGAAAAAAACTGAGAAGAAGCCGCGAAGCAGCGCAAGGGAAGGGGATTATATCGCCGGTGAAGACGGCAACGTATTTGTGTTGCGTACCACGTTCAACAACGAGACGGCCGCCCAGCGGGCAGCCGCGGCAAAGTGGCAACAGCTCAAACGCGGCGCCGCAGAATTTAATATGACGCTGGCCTACGGCCGCGCAGATCTTTACCCGGAGATGCACGGCACGGTATCGGGATTTAAGACGGATATGAATAATCAGGACTGGATAATTGCGAAGGCCACGCACACGATCGACGAAGGCGGATTTAAAACGCAACTTGAGCTTGAAGCGAAAATACCTGAATGGATTGCAGAAACGGAGTCATAGCAGCCATAATAACAGTGAGTTCAACTCCCGCCCGGGAGGCCATCATGTTCAAGTGTCCTATCTGTGGTGCCGTTGCTAAGACGCGCACCAGTCGTCCATTGAGCAACACCACCGTTCGGCATTATCACCAGTGCCAGAACTTCGAGTGCAGCGTCACCTTTACCACGCTAAACAGCGTTGAAAAACTGGTGACAAAGCGTGGTCATCGTGAGAAGTTGCCACCTGGATTTATCCCCACGGATGCGTTTCCCGCCTCGCATTACGGCAACGATCAGCTTACTTTTGCTATATGAAAAAGCCCCGCTTTGCGGGGCTGGTTCTAAAGATTATGAGTGTAGGTTGATATAACCAATCCCGCATCATCCCCCTTGGATTTGGCGACTTCTTTACATGATTCCCTTGGGGATTCGAATGCAAATCCATTGTGCCCAAAGCGATTCAGCACACGCACTTCGCTGGTATTCTTTAAATACCAGACATGGGCATTTTGTGATAGAAAAGGCACGCAAACCCCCATAAGAATTATGGATTCGTAAACCTGAGGTGTAACACGGTCTTCGTTCGTGACCATAGTGATGATGCCACCATTGTCGTTTATCGAGAGGGGCCGCCAAGGTTTAAGAGATTTTTGCAAGACGGATTCGTTAGATGTCTGAGCCGTAACGCTAGCCGAGGCTAGCAGCAGTAAGAGAAAGAATTTTTTCATTGTTTAATTAATCCAGAGTTTGATAACAAAACACTCAAGTATTTGCTGCTGCTTAGTTGAAGGAGCGATCTTTTAAATAAACCAATAACCAGTATGGGTCTTTTTGTGGTCTTTGTTTTTTTAAATTTTAATTAAAACAATTGGTTATGTGGTAATTTGAGGCGGATCACTCCGCCTCATCTTCCGCCATCCGTACGCCAACCCGCAGTACGTGATCCTCTTCTTTTTCCGCCACCGTCCACACCATCCCGGCAAATTCCACCTGGTCGCCGACCACCGGGGCGGCGCCTAACAGGTGCTGTATGACGTCACCCAGCGACTGCTGGCGATCGCGAAACTCTTCTCCCCCGTCAATGCCGTAAATCTGCGCGACGTCGGCAAATCTGGCACTGGCATCGAGAATAAAATCACCGAAGAAGCGCTGATCCAGCGCCACCGGCGGCGACTGGCTGAACAGTTTACCCAGCGCGGGCAGGTCACGTTCGCGGCCAATCACGCAGAGAATATCGCCTTCCAGCAGCCGGGTACTGCCGGTAGGGTGCAGGAGTACGTTGTCGCGAAACAGCGCGGCAATCCGCGTCTCCGGCGGCATATGCAGGTCGCGCAGCGCCGCGCCGACGCACCATTTTTCGGCGCTAAGCTGGTACACGAACTGCTCCCACGGGTTTTCCGGATGGATATCCAGCCCGACGCGGGAGATGGGCGAGCCGACCGGCGGCACCACCACTTTGGCTTTCTTCGCCGCCCAGGAGAGCGAGGTCCCCTGTAACAGCAGCGAGACCAGCACCACGAAGAAGGCCACGTTAAAGAACAACCGCGCATTCTCCAGGCCCGCCATCATCGGGAAGACGGCGAGAATAATCGGCACCGCGCCGCGCAGGCCCACCCAGCTGATAAATATCCGCTCGCGCAGGTTGAAGCCGCGAAACGGCAGCAGACCGGCAAACACCGACAGCGGACGGGCGATAAAGATCATCCACATCGACAGAATGAGCGCCGGGATGGCGATAGGCCACAGGTCGGACGGGGTGACCAGCAGGCCGAGCACCAGGAACATGGCGATCTGCGCCAGCCACGCCAGGCCGTCGAAGTTTTGCAGGATACCGTGGCGGTTGCGAATCGGCCGGTTGCCGAGCAGGAATCCGCACAGGTAGACCGCGAGGATGCCGCTGCCGTCCAGCGAGGTGGTGGCGGCGAAAATCATGATCCCGCCGCTCAGCGCCAGCAGAGGATAAAGCCCGGCCGGCAGCACAATGCGATTAATCATCTGCAGCAGCAGATAGCCGCCGCCGAGGCCAATAGCGATACCCAACCCGAACTGCTGCACGATATGCACCGCGAACATCCAGCTCAGGCCGGTCTCGTGCTGCTGAATCATCTCGATAAGGGTAATGGTCAGGAACACCGCCATCGGGTCGTTGCTGCCGGATTCAATTTCCAGCGTCGAGCCGACGCGTTCGTTCAGCCCTTTACCGCCGAGGAGTGAGAATACCGCCGCGGCATCGGTTGAGCCGACGATAGCGCCGATCAGCAGCCCTTCAATCAGGTTGAGATGAAACAGCCAGGCCGCCATCAGTCCGGTCAGGGCCGAGGTGATTAGCACCCCGACCGTGGCGAGCGAGAGGGCGGGCCACAGCGCCACGCGAAAAGAGCTGGCCTGAGTGCGCATCCCGCCGTCAAGCAGGATAACCGCCAGCGCCAGGTTGCTCACCATGTAGGCGAAAGGGTAGTTGTCAAACGGAATGCCGCCGATACCGTCAATGCCCGCCAGCATCCCAATCGCCAGGAAGATAACCAGAATCGGGATGCCGAGGCGTGAGGAAAAGGAACTTAATAAAATACTACAGGTTACTAAAACAGAACCCAGGATAAACAGACTGATGACCGCAGCGGCGTCCAATGTTGACGTACTCCTTACCGGCATGAAGATAAATTAAAAACTACACCATTTTAACAATCTGACGCCGATCGGGATATGCGTTAGAGGAATTTTTATTCCGCCAGAACCGGGTGGCCGCTGATGCTTAACGTGGTGATGGATGCGTTGTTGACCAGCAATGCTCTGGCGCCAAGCGGCAGGGTGACCGTACGCTGCTCGTGACCGAAATCCAGGCCGCTGATGACCGGAATGTTAAGCTGCTGGCGAAGGTAGTCGTATACCATCGGCAGATCGTATCCGGCATCGTAGTCGTTGGCGTTTGCGCCGGTAAAACTGCCGAGGATAATCGCCCGCTGGCGCGCGAGAATACCGCTGTTGAGCAGCTGTAATAGCATGCGTTCGACGCGGAACGGGTGTTCGTTAATATCTTCCACCACCAGAATTCCGTCGCTAATCTGCGGCATCCACGGGGTGCCGATAAGCGAAGTCAGCATCGCCAGGTTGCCGCCCCACAGCGTGCCGTCGGCGCGACAGTCCGGGCCTTCACCGTGCCATTCGAGCGTAAACGCCGGGTTGCGCAGCGCCTGCCAGAAATGGTGCTCGGTAAATTCGTTCAGCGTTTCAGCGCCGAAGTTTCCCGCCAGCATCGGCCCGCTAAAAGTGATTATGCTACCCTTTGCCAGCAGCCCCAGCTGGATGGCGGTGAAATCGCTGTGGCCGCAAATAAGCAGCGGATCCTGCTGCTGGCGCGCGATCAGCGCCTGCCAGTCAATCTGCGGCAGCAGGCGAGTTGCGCCGTAGCCGCCGCGTACCGCCAGCACGATGCGGTTTATACCGGCGAGGGCGGCGAGCTGGTTGATATCGGCAAGGCGTTCATTCTCAGTTCCGGCAAAGCGCAGCGCCCGGCGGGGAATGACTTCCTGGTGCGCGACCTGGTGCCCGGCCTCCTGCAGACGCTGCACGCCGCGATACGCCGCCTCCTGGTTGATGCAGTAACCGGAAGGGGCGACGAGATAAAACTGAGACATGACAATTCCTTGCTAAGAATGAAAGGGTTATCATGCCGCCTGGAGCGTTTATTGTCATCTCCGTGCGGCAAACTTCAGCCAATAAGGATAGATGTGTGAAATTGAGATGGTGTGTTTTTTTATGTGTATTGTTGGCCGGTTGTAGTTCAAAACACGATTATCGTAACCCGCCATGGAACCCGGAAGTCCCGGTTAAGCGGGCGATGCAGTGGATGCCAATCAGCGAAAAAGCCGGTGCGGCGTGGGGCGTCGATCCCCAGTTGATTACCGCCATCATCGCCATTGAGTCCGGCGGTAACCCGACGGTGGTCAGCAAATCCGGCGCGGTTGGCCTGATGCAGCTGAAGCCCTCGACCTCCGGTCGCGATGTTTACCGGCGGATGGGCTGGAGCGGGGATCCTTCGGTGAGCGAGCTGAAGAATCCCGAGCGCAATATTTCGATGGGGGCGGCCTACCTCAGCATCCTCGAAAACGGTCCGCTGGCGGGGATTAAAGACCCGCAGGTGATGCGCTATGCGGTGGTGGTGTCCTATGCCAACGGCGCGGGCGCGCTGCTGCGGACGTTCTCGTCCAATCGCCAGGATGCGATTGAAGAGATTAACGATATGGACGCCGATGATTTCTTTGAGCACGTGGTGAAAAAGCACCCGGCACCGCAGGCGCCGCGCTATATCTGGAAGCTGCAGAAGGCGCTGGACGCCATGTAAAGGGCGCTCCCCGCAGGCTCAGCTTGCCGGGGAGCCGTCGGCCCGGCCGATTCTGGAACTGCACATTGATAAAGACGCGCGGCGGGCCCCCGCCGCGCGGAGGTTTACGGCGCGACTTTTTTCTCCTCTACCGCAGCCGGCTGCTGAGCGGCAGGCTGCGCCGAGACGTCCGCCGCTTTGCCGTTGTCGTCATTCGCCGCCGGGCGCGCGGTGGGGACGGAGTCACACGGCTTCTCTTTCGGACACACCAGGTCCAGCATCTTCAGGGTGACGCCGTTGGTCCAGCCAAAGCCGTCCTGTAGCGGATACTCTCCGCCACCGCCGCCTGTTCCGGTCGAGCTGACATCATATTTTTCCACCAGCTTCTGTTCGCTATTGTAGGTGTGCTGAACGTTGCTGAGGAACCGCCAGCTCACCTCCATTGCGATTTTCTGCTGGCCATACTTTTGCAGGCCTTCAGCGGCGACCCACTGCAGCGGCGCCCAGCCGTTCGGCGCATCCCACTGCTGGCCGCTATTGACGGTCGTGGTGGTCAGGCCGCCGGGCTTGAGCAGTCGCGCTTCGGTGGCGGCGGCGACCTTCGCGGCGCGTTCGCTGGAGGCGGCGTTGACGTACAGCGGGAACAGCGCCGCGGCGGTCAGCTGATTGCGCACCTTATGACTTTTCAGATCGTAATCGGCGTACCAGCCCTCTTTATCGTTCCACAGATATTTCTCCAGCGCTTTCTGACGGGCGTTGGCTAATGCGTCATACTGCGCGGATTTAGCGCTATCCCCTGCCGCTTTACTGGCGCGGGCGATGGTTTTTTCCATGTGGAACATCAGCGAGTTCAGATCGACCGGAACAATCGAGGTGGTGCGGATGGTGCCGAGCTGCTGCGGGTTATCCATCCAGCGGGAGCTGAAGTCCCAGCCGGATGCCGCGGCGGAGCGCAGATCGCGGTAGATTTCAGTGGCCGGGCGGTTGGGATTGTTTTTGGCGGTTGTGACGTCGTCCAGCCAGGATTCCGGACGCGGCGTGTCGTTATCGTCCCAGTAGCGGTTGAGCAGGGCGCCGTCGGCCATCCGCACCACGCGCTTATTGGCGCTACCGGGCTCAAGCGCCTCAGCGCCATCCATCCAGTACTGGTACTCTTTCTCCATCTGCGGCAGCCATTTTTTGAGCGCCTCATCGCCCTCGTGCGTGGCCAGCAGTTCAACCATAAACGGGAAGAACGGCGGCTGCGAGCGGCTCAGATAGTAGGTGCGGTTGCCGTTGGGAATATGGCCCCAGGCGTCGATCTCCGCGGCGAAGTTGGTCACCATATCTTCAATTTTATCCCAGTGGCCGCTCTCAGCCAGGCCGAGCATGGTGAAGTAGCTGTCCCAGTAATAGACTTCGCGAAAGCGTCCTCCGGGCACCACGTAGGGCTTTGGCAGCGGCAGCAGCGAATCCCATTTTTCGACGTCGACGGTACTGCGGGTCAGTACGGGCCATAATCCGTTGATATGCTGGCGCAGCGTTTGTCCTTTTGGCGGAACGTACTGGTCGTTTTCGCGAGGCAGGGTAAAGTTGAGTTCTACGAAGTGCCGCAAATCAAAGCTGGTCTGGCTTTTCTGCATACGATAATCGGCAAGGATCATCAGCGGGTCGCCGTTCGGAATGGCGTCAGCAAACGTTTTCTGGTCAGAAAAAAGTTTCGCGCTTTGCACATCGTTAAATAGCGGACCGAGCAGGATATCGGGTGATTGCGGGGTGGGACGGGTTTCTTCAGCCTGAGCCGTCAACGTCGCCAGGGCGACAAACGCGCCCCCTAGCGCCAGACGAAGAGCAAAAGGCAGGGTAGCGGGGCGACGGGAAACGGGACTCGTCATAGATTGTTCTCCTTATCATTGCAGACTATGTGCCACTGCATTCGGCCATCAGAAAACCTTAGACGAATATCCGCCGCTGCGCGTGTCCGAGGTAACATTTTAAGTGAAAACAGAGTATTTACCGGGCACTGCTCTGTTCCGCACCGACAAAATATTGGCGGTTAAAACAGCGCTGTCTTGTAGGGTACTTCGGGGGATATTTTCGCTGAATATCTGGCAATTGATAAAAAACATAATCCGCGAATAAGAAAAATAAATAGACAAGCGGCATGGTATTCCTATATGGCATTTTTATCTGCTCATCCCTGTCGCCTGAAAAAAGTTAGCGAAGTATTAAAACATGTGATCTGCCAAACAAAAAAACGGGTTCTAATACCATTGAAGGCTGACAGGATCACATAAATAAAAAAACATAAATAATTAATAAAAAAACATAATGGCATCTGTAGGAGAGAAAAGTAAAAAATGCAGACATTACAGAAACCGGTTTCATTTTTTCGTAAAGGAGTGATGTATGTCTGCTGGCGACAAAATTTCTGTCAGAGAAAAAGTAGGTTACAGCCTGGGGGACGCAGCGAGCCATATTGTATTTGACTCCTCCGTTGCCATCTTAGCCTACTTCTATACCGATATTTATGGTCTACCGCCCGCCGTGATGGGGACGATGTTTTTGCTGGTTCGTCTGCTGGATGCGATTACCGATCCGATTATGGGGGCGATTGCGGATGCCACCTCAACCCGCTGGGGGCGCTTCCGTCCGTGGCTGCTGGCTATCTGCGTACCTTTTGCCGTGAGCTGCGTGCTGGTTTACTCCATACCGTCTTTCTCCGACTCGGGGAAAGTGGTTTATGCGGTTGCGGCATATATATTTATGACGTTGATGTACACCGCCATTAATATTCCTTACTGCTCGCTGGGTGCGGCGCTGACTTCCGATCCGCGTGAAAGCCTCTCTCTGCAATCCTGGCGTTTTGCCATCACGCCGATTGGCGGCGCGCTGGGTACCGCGTTTATTTTACCGCTGGCTGATCTTCTTTATCCTGGCGATCGGGCGACGGGTATTCAGGTCTCCATGGCGATATTTGGCGTTATCGGCTGCCTGATGTTTGTCGTCTGTTTCGCGACCACTAAAGAGCGCGTCCAGCCGATAAAAGAAGAAAATCTGAATATTGCCCGCGATGTGAAAATTCTTTTCCGCAACGATCAGTGGCGTATTCTCTCCGTTTACAACTTTATGATGCTGGTTGCCGTGGTGATTCGCGGCGGGGCGGTGGTATATTACGTCAATAGCGTGCTGAATAAAGGTGCGGACGTTATTACAATATTCATGCTCGGCGGGATGTTTGCCTCCATGCTGGGTTCGGTGCTGGCAAAACCGTTTGGTACGCGTTTCTGTAAGGTCAGACTCTCTTTCTGGATTAATCTCGTCACCGCTGCGCTGGGCGTCGTATGCTTTATGGTGCCGGTACAATATTGGGTGCTGGTGCTCGGCGTGCATATTCTGATCTCCATTATTCAGGGCGGCAACGGCGCGCTACAGTGGTCAATGATAACCGACGTTAATAACTATGGTGAATGGAAAACCCAGCGTCGTATCACTGGAATGAACGTCGCGGCGAATATTTTTGTGATTAAGCTCGGTGTAGCCGTTGGTGGTGCGATTCTTGGATGGGTGCTGGCTTACTACCATTACGCGGCTAACACCACGGTGCAACCAGCCTCTGCGGTACATGGCGTAGTGCTATTGTTCACCCTGGTACCGTCAATTTTCTATGTTCTTACCGCAGTCTCTATTAAATTCTATGGCTTAACGGAAAATAGAATGAATGGCATTGTTGATGATTTGAAAAAAGGAACTTTTGCCGAGTCCTGAAAATAACAGAATAGCATTTGTGGCGTTGTGGATTAATCTTCACATAGCCACAGGTGTATCCTGAATGAAATAAAAAATAATTAATTTAGGTATATTCAAATGAAAATAAAATATATGGCATTGGCTATTGGCGCCATTATGTCCTCTAATGTGATAGCAGCAAAAAATAATACCTCTGCCGATATTGACCAGCGCCTTGCGCAACTGGAGCAAAGATTAATTAACGCTGAACAGCGCGCCGCCGACGCGGAAGCGCAGATACAAACGCTTAAACAACAGCAAACAACGGCAGCAAAAACCGCGCCGGCGGTGAAAGTCGATGCCGCTGACCCGGTCGCTCCCGGCGCGACGCCCACGAAGCTTACGCTCTCTGGCTATGGCGACCTGAAGTTTTATGGCGATGTGGAATTCAATATGGATGGCGCCAGCGGTAGCGGTAGCCTGACGTCGGTAAAAACCTCTTCGAGTAAAAACTGGGCGCCGGGTACTAAAGAACGTTGGGATATTAACGGCCGTATTCTGCTGGGCTTCGATGGTATGCGCAAAATGGATAACGGCAATTTTGCCGGTTTCTCCGCCCAGCCGCTGGCTGATATGACCGGTAAGATGAACCTTGATGATGCGGTATTCTTCTTTGGCAGGGAAGATGACTGGAAGGTGAAAGTTGGTCGTTTCGAGGCCTACGATATGTTCCCGCTGAATCAGGATACGTTTGTCGAATATTCCGGCAACACGGCTAACGACCTCTATAGCGATGGCTACGGCTATATTTACATGATGAAAGAGGGCCGCGGCCGTAGCAGCAGCGGCGGCAACTTCCTGCTCAGTAAAACGCTAGATAACTGGTATTTCGAACTTAATAACCTGGTGGAAAACGGCAGTACGCTGTTCCAGGACTCCAGCTATCACGGCAATACCCTGGAAAATGAGAAAAACGTTGCCTATTTACGTCCGGTGATTGCGTGGAATAGCGGTCGCTTCTCTACCGCAGTAGCGATGGAAAAGAACGTCGTGAAGAATGCTTACGGTTATTACGACAATCGCGGCAGTTGGGTCGACCAGTCGGACCGTACCGGCTATGGCTTGACGATGTCATGGAATGGACAAAAAACCGATCCGGAAGATGGGGTCACCACTAACCTGAACGTGGCCTATATGGATGCCTCCGATGAGAAGGATTTCACCGCAGCTATCAACTCCCTCTGGCATCGTTTTGAACTGGGTTATATCTACGCCCACAACAAAATCGACAAGTTTAACTCGGCTAATTATGTCTCTACCTGCGACGATGGCTGCTGGATCTCCAACGTGGGTGACTACGATATCCACACCATTCACGCATCGTACCTGTTCCCCAATGTCATGGATATGAAGAACTTCAACATCTACCTTGGCGCTTACGCCTCGTGGATTGAAGCGAAACCAACGGATGGCGACAAACATGAAGACTCCCGCTACGGCGGCCGTCTACGTTTCAAATATTTCTTCTGATCAAAGCAGAGCCCGCATTGTGCGGGCTCTGTTCATTATGCCATTACGCCTCCTGCGGAGGCTCGAGTTAACAGGACTACACCATGTTTGACAGTAAAGCGGGCACTCCGCTGGAAGGGTTTGCCGAATTTGCCACTGCCGCTGCCGCCGAAGGCGCGGTATTGCTGAGAAACGATCGCGGAATGCTCCCACTCAATCCTCTGCAGCCGGTTTCACTATTTGGCCGTACGCAGATTGACTACTATCGCAGCGGTACCGGTTCCGGTGGGGCTGTTAACGTGGTGAGTCGTACAACTTTGTTGCAGGCAATGCGGGAGCGAAGCGGGGGCAGGCTCAATGAGCAACTGGCCGCGCTTTACGAAAGCTGGATTGAACAACACCCCTTCGACAATGGCGGAGGGGGCTGGGCAGCGGAACCCTGGTACCAGCAGGAGATGCCGCTGAGCGATGAGCAGATTCGTCAGGCCCGCGCCGTCTCGACCCAGGCTGTTATTGTCCTCGGTCGTACCGCGGGCGAAGATCAGGATAATGCCGATGTTGAAGGCGGGTACCGGCTCACGGCCGATGAGAAGCACATGCTACACCAGGTATGCCGAGAGTTTGATGAAGTGGCAGTCGTGTTGAATACCGCCGGGCTTATCGATCTCTCATGGGCTGACGATCCGCTGCTGCGTCAACGCATTCGCGCGCTTCTGTATGTCTGGCACGGTGGCGCGCACGGCGCACAGGCCGCAGCCTCGTTGCTATACGGCGATGTGACCCCTTCAGGTAAGCTGGTTGGCAGCATTGTGATATCGCTGGACGATCATCCGGCATCCCCCTGCTGGGGTGCGGAAGAAGAAAATCTCTACCAGGAAGATATCTACGTTGGCTATCGCTATTTCGAAACCTTCTCTGCGCAGAGCCTGCAGTTCCCCTTTGGCTTTGGTCTCTCATACACCTCTTTCACCCTGCAATCGGCGCGGGCGGAGACCTTTGGCGACCTGATCAAGGCGACCGTCACCGTGACCAATCGCGGGGAGCGCTTTGCGGGCAAAGAAGTGGTGCAAATCTACCTCCAGGCGCCGCAGGGCGCGCTCGGCAAACCGGCCAAAGTGCTGGTGGCTTTTGCCAAAACTCGCCTGCTGCAACCGGGGGAAAGCGAGACCTTAACGTTATCAATTCCGCTGGAACGCTTTGCTTCTCTGGACGATAGCGGGGCGACCGGGCATCCACACTGTTATGTAATGGAGCCAGGGCTTTATCGCTTGCTGCTTGGTAACAGCGTGCGCGATCTACAGCCGCTGCCGGTTGACGGCGAGGCGGGGTATTCGCAAAAGGTGCTGCGAGTCCTCTCCTGCCATCAGCAGGTGCTGGCGCCGACGGTGCCTTTCGTACGTATAAAACCGGTCGCGGACGGCGATGATGGGCGCTATCAGATCGAGTGGGAGGACGTGCCGCGGCGGGAGATTAATCTGCGCGCGCGCATTGAGGAGCGTTTGCCAGAGGCTATCACCCTTACCGGCAACCAGGGACTGACCCTCAACGACGTGGCTGAAGGGCGTACCACGATGAATGCCTTTGTTGCTCAGCTGTCTGTTGAGGAGCTGGCCTGCCTGGTGCGCGGAGAAGGCATGTGTAGCCACAAAGTGACGCCCGGCGTCGCGTCGGCTTTTGGCGGCGTAGCCGACAGCCTGCTGGAAAAAGGTATTCCTCTGGCATCGACCGCCGACGGCCCATCCGGGATTCGCATGGATAACGGCGCGAAGGCCACTTTGCTTCCCAGCGGTACATTATTGGCCTCCAGCTGGGACCCGATCCTCGTGGAACGCTTATACGTGATGGAAGGCAAAGAGCTGCTGCGCAACGGTATCGACCTGCTGTTAGGGCCGGGGATGAACATCCAGCGCCATCCGCTGAACGGGCGTAATTTTGAGTACTTTTCCGAAGATCCGCTGCTCACCGGGATGATGGCGGCGGCGGTGGTTCGCGGCATTCGCAGCGGCGGCGGGATTGCCACCCTCAAGCACTTTGCCTGCAACAATCAGGAGTTCGCCAGAGCCAAAGCGGATTCGGTGGTGTCAGAGCGCGCGCTGCGTGAAATCTATCTCAAAGGTTTTGAGTATGCGGTGAAATCCGGCGGCGCAAATGCGGTAATGACCGCTTATAACCCGGTCAACGGCCACCATGCCGCATCCAACTACGATCTCACCACCACCGTACTGCGCGAGGAGTGGGGCTTTCGCGGGATCGTGATGACCGACTGGTGGGCAACGATGAACGATCCCATCGATGGCGGCGCGGCGAGCACCCACAACACTGCGGCGATGATCCGCGCGCAGAACGACCTTTATATGGTGGTCAATAATAACGGCGCGGAAGTTAATGCGGGGGGAGATAATACCCTGGCGGCGCTGGCGACAGGCGAGCTAACGCTCGGTGAACTTCAGCGCTGCGCGATAAACATCCTCGACTTTATGATGCAGACGCAGGTCTTTAAGCGCGGGGAGATGCCGCGGGCGGGGATTATTCGCCTGGCGGCGGATCCTGCGAGCGATGGGGCCTGTCCTGGCGCAATTAAAATCGCCGAGCAGTCGCGGCTGCGCTACGACGAGGAGCTGGTGCTGAGCGTTGAGCGAACAGCGGTATATGACGTGCTGGTGAGCGTTCACGCTAACGGTGCGCCGCTCGCACAAACCGCCTGCAACCTGCTGCTTAATGAACAATTTGTGGCGACGATCCAGACCAACGGTACGCTCGGTCGTGAGATTGTGCAGAAGCTGTGTCGGATTGAGCTACAGTCGGGGAAATATCGCGTAGACTTTGATTTTATCAAGCCGGGTCTGGTGGTGGACTGGCTGGAGCTCAGGCTCGTTAATGACTAATTTCCGTCTCAGGAGCCGCCGATGAACCGACGCCATTTTTTGTTTTTAAGCGCCGCCGCGCTGCTGGCGGGCGGTCGTCTTCGCGCCGCTGAAAGCCAGCAAACGATCCGCCTGTGGCCTGGCGTGCCTCCCGGCGGCGGCGGACCGGACGGCCCCGTTCGCTTATCGGCACGCGGCGCGCTAAGCCATATCGCCCAGCCTGAACTGACGGTATGGCGTCCCGCAGCGCCACGCGGCCACGGCGTATTAATTGCTGCCGGCGGCGGCTATCGACGCATTGAAATGGCGAAGGAGGCCTGGCCCGCCGCGCGCTGGCTAACGATGCGCGGCTATACCGCGTACGTGCTGACCTATCGTCTCCCCGGGGAGGGGTGGCAAGCGGGCGGCCTTGCTCCGCTGCAGGACGCTCAGCGGGCGCTGCGCCTGATTCGTCAGCGGGAAGCCAAAGTCAGCCTTCTGGGATTTTCCGCCGGCGGACATTTGTCGGGAATGGCTGCCTGTCGCGCCGATTTTGCCTCTTACTCGCCGATCGACGGCGTGGACGACACCCCGCCCCGGGCCGACGGCGCCGCGCTGATTTATCCGGTGATTTCCCTCGAACCTCCGTACACCCATACCGCCACCCATCGGCTCCTCGCCGGGCCTCACGCCGCGGAGGAGGTGGATCGCGCCTGGTCGGTACAAACCTGGGTCAGCGGGCGGACGCCGCCCTGTTTTCTGGTTCAGGCGGAGGACGATAATGTCTCCGATCCGCACAATACGTTGATAATGGCCGCCGCCTGCCGTCAGCATCAGGTCCCGGTCACCCTGTATCGTTACGCCAGCGGCGGTCACGGTTTTGCGCTGGGCCGGGCCGGTACGCCCAGCGTCGAGTGGCCCGAGCGCTACGCTGCGTGGCTCGCGGCGCGTTAGTATCGCGTGAATCGACTTGCCCCAAATTGGTGCGTTTAAAGCGAAAAACAGGCCATAAATAAGCAAAGCGTCTGATTGTTTTTTATTCAATTCAGCGTCATGGCATAACAGCGTAACGCCGCGCCGCCGCGCTGCGTTACCTGGCATAATTAATGCTTATCTCTTACCGGGATTACCTCAAAGTGAGTACAACCGGAGGAGACGGCCATGATAAAAATAACGCTTCCTGACGGGCATTATTATGATGAGATGCTTACCGCACAGGGAGAGCAGCGTCAGCACTATAACGCCTGGTGGCAATGGTTTCGCAGTACCGATCAATTCTCTATCCGGCAGAAGAAAGAGCAGGCGGAGCTGCTCTTTCACCGCATCGGCATCACCTTTAACGTCTACGGCGAGGATGAGGGCACCGAACGACTGATCCCTTTCGACAGCGTGCCGCGTATTATTCCTGCCGGCGAGTGGCAGCGGATTGACCGCGGCATCCGCCAGCGGGTGAAAGCGCTCAACGCTTTTCTTTACGATATCTACCACGATCAAAATATCCTTCGCGCGGGGCTGATCCCGGCCGAACAGGTGCTGGCGAACGAACAGTATCAACCCTGTATGCAGGGGATAAATTTACCCAATAACACCTACGCCCATATCACCGGAGTCGATATGGTGCGCAACAGCGACGGCCAGTATTACGTGCTGGAGGATAATCTGCGCACCCCCTCCGGCGTCTCCTACATGCTGGAAAACCGCAAAATGATGATGCGGCTGTATCCCGAAATGTTCGAACAGCACCATATTGCGCCGGTAGAACGCTACCCCAGCTATCTGCTGCAAACGCTGCGCGAAAGCTCGCCGGTGGACGATCCGTGCGTGGTGGTGATGACCCCGGGGCGGTTTAACAGCGCCTATTTTGAACACAGCTTTTTGGCCCAGCAGATGGGCGTTGAGCTGGTGGAAAGCGCGGATCTGTTTATTAAAACCGGGGCGGTGTACATGCGCACCACCGAAGGACCGCGGCGCGTGGACGTTATTTACCGGCGTATCGACGACGCATACCTTGACCCGCTGGCCTTCCGCGCCGACTCCATGTTAGGCGTACCGGGGCTGCTGTCGGTGTATCGCGCCGGGGGCGTGGTGCTGGCCAACGCTATCGGTACCGGCGTCGCCGACGATAAATCGATCTACCCCTTCGTACCGGAGATGATCCGCTTCTATCTGGGCGAGCAGCCGATCCTGAGCAATATTCCCACCTGGCAGTGCCGTAAGGCGGAAGATCTCAGCTACGTGCTGAGCAATCTTGAACTGATGGTCGTGAAAGAGGTTCACGGCGCGGGCGGCTACGGCATGCTGGTTGGCCCGCGCTCGACCAAAGAGGAGCGCGACGCGTTTCGCCAGCGCCTGCTGGCGAATCCGGCCAACTATATCGCCCAGGACACCCTGGCGCTGTCGACCTGCCCAACCTTTGTCGATGAGGGGCTGGCGCCGCGCCATATCGATTTACGTCCCTTCGTCCTTTCCGGCCAGGAGATCCGCCTGGTTCCCGGCGGGCTGACGCGGGTGGCGCTAACCGAAGGCTCGCTGGTGGTGAACTCGTCGCAGGGCGGCGGCACCAAGGATACCTGGGTGATGGAGGATGATGAATCATGTTAAGCCGCACAGCGAGTGAACTCTTCTGGATGGCGCGCTACCTTGAGCGCGCAGAAAGCTATGCCCGGGTGCTGGACGTGACCTGGAAGCTGTCGATGATCCCTCGTCACAGCCAGCAGTCGCGGGATTTAGCCCTGCCGCTGAATCTGTCGCTGACCCATGAGCTGTTTCAGGCGCGGCACGCGCGTTTCACTATGAGCAACCTGCTTAATTTTTTCGCGCTCGACGGCAACAACCCGTACAGCATTTTCAGCTGCGTCGAGATGGCGTGGAACAACGCCCATGCGGTGCGCGGCAGCCTGTCGGCGGAGGTGTGGGAAAGCATCAACGCCACGCGCATTGAGCTGCGAAAGCTGCGCCAGCAGGGGATCGGCGAGCTGGGCAACGACGCTTTCTTTGAGTGGGTAAAAGAGCGGGTACATCTGTTTCGCGGGGCGATCCTCGGCACGCTGCTGCGTAACGACGCCCTGAGCTTTATCGGGATCGGGACGCTGATCGAGCGGGCATCCGCCACCGCGCAGCTGCTGTTGATTAAGGATCAGCAGTTGAACAGCGATCCCGATCCGGTACGCGAGTACTACCGGCTGGATACGCTACTTAATGCGGTCAGCGCCCGCGAGGCCTACAACAGCATTTACCGCCAGCCGGTCAGCCGCGAAACGGTGATGGAGCTGCTGATCCTGCGCAACGATGTGCCGAGATCGCTGAGAGCGAGTATTTCCGACCTCGTCGGGCAGCTGGAACAGATTGCCAACGACCGCTCGCACTTGCCGCTGCGGCTGGCGCACCAGCTCAACGTCGACCTGCGTTTCAGCACCCGCGACGATCTGGCGCAGGCCGATTTACAGGTCACCCTTAATGCACTGCTGGCGCGGATTAACGCGCTTTCCGACAGCATCAGACAAACCTATCTGGAGGCGTTATGAAACTGGTTATCGATCACCTGACCCGCTACGGCTACGATGAAGAAGTGAAGTTTTCGACCCAGTATCTGCGCCTGACGCCGCGCAGCAGCGGTCGGCAGAAGATCACCGCCTGGACATTAACCCTGCCGGACGGTTCCGCCGTCGCCACCACCGACGCCTGGGGCAACGTGCTGCACGTGCTGACGCTGGATAATCCGCATAAAGAGATTACTATCCGCGCCAGCGGGATCGTCGATATCGCGGAAGAGGGGGACGACATCGGTGCGGAGCCGCAGGAGCTGCTGTCGCCGCTGGTTTTCTTGCGCTGTACGCCGCTCACCCGCGCCGACGGCCCGATCCGCGAATTCGCTCAGCGCTGGTATCAGCCGGAGGCGCAGGAGGAGAGCCTGAACCGGTTAATGGCCGAGCTGCTGCTGAGAATGCCCTATTCGCCGGGCGCCACCCAGGTGCAGGACTCCGCCGCCGATGCCTTTGCGCGCGCGAAAGGGGTTTGCCAGGATCACACCCACGTGTTTCTCGCCTGCTGCCGGGCGCTGGAGATCCCGGCGCGCTACGTCAGCGGCTACGTTTACAGCGATAACGCCGAGCACGTCGCCATGCACGCCTGGGCCGAAGTGTGGCTCAACGAGCGCTGGCAGTCGTTTGATATCACCAATAACACGCGCAGCCTGAATCAACATTTGCGGCTGGCGACCGGGCTGGACTATCTTGATGCGTGCCCGGTACGCGGCACCCGCCTCGGCGGCGGGGGGGAAATCATGTTAACTAACGCTGAAGTGCGCGAGCATTCGCAGCAGGCGCAGCAGCAATAACGGCAGGAACAAAAAACGATGACCTACTGTGTGGCCATGTGTTTGTCAGATGGACTGGTATTTGCCTCAGACTCCCGCACCAACGCGGGAGTGGACCATATTGCAACGTTTAAAAAACTGCACGTTTTCCATCAGGATGGCGAACGGGTCATGGTCCTGCAGTCGGCGGGCAACCTGGCCACCACTCAGAGCGTGATTAGCCTGCTCAGCGCCCGCATTCGCACCCAGCAGGAGCCTAACCTGATGCAGGTGACCTCGCTATACGACGCGGCGATGCTGATCGGTAAAACCTTACAGGAGGTGATTCAGCGCGACAGCAGCAATCAGCAGAACTGCGGCAATACCAACTTCAACTGCAACCTGCTGCTCGGCGGGCAGATCGCCGGCGAAACGCACCGGCTGTTTCATATCTATCCGGAAGGCAACTTTATTGAAGCCACGCGCGACACGCCCTATTTCCAGATTGGCGAGAGCAAATACGGCAAGCCGATTATCGACCGGGTTCTGACCATCGATACTCCCCTGGAGCAGGCGATGTGCTGCGCGCTGATTTCGATCGACTCCACCCTGCGCAGCAATCTTTCGGTGGGGCTGCCGCTGGACACCCTGCTGTACCGCAGCGGTAGCCTGAGCAGCGCCGAACGGCATCGGATCACCGAAAACGATCCCTATTTCAATACCATTCGCAAAGCGTGGTCCGAAGGGCTGCAGAGCACCTTTCTGAAGCTGCCGCCGTTCACGCCGGGCGGCCACAATCAGGCGGAAAAATAACGCCCCGGCGTCATGCCGGTCATGGTGCGGAAGAAGTAGATAAAGGCGCTATCGCTGGCGAAGTCGAGCGCCTGCGCCGTATCGGTAATCCGCTCCCCGGTTGCCAACATCTCGACCGCTTTCATTAATCGCCACTGTTGACGCCACTGCTGGTAGGACATCCCGGTATCGCGGCGAAACAGTCGGCTGATGGTTTTTTCGCTGGCGCCGCAGCGGGCAGCGAGCGTCCCAAGCGGCGGCGGCAGCGCGTCGCCGCAAACCATCGCCAGCCGTTTATCCTGCGGCAGCGCGAGCATCATCGGCTCCCGCGCGGCGGCGCGAATTTCCGCCTGGCACAGGGCGGCGAGATGTCGCGCCGGCTCGGCCTCCCAGTCGGTATCCCAGGGGCTGGCGCTGATGCGCTCTAATAGTTCGCGCAGCAGCGGCACCACGTTGAGTATCGCCGACTGCGTTGGCAACTGAGGGTAACGCTGCGGCTGAAACCAGACGGAACGATAGTCGACAATGTTTTTCATCTCCGCGCGATGGCTGACTTCAGCGGGGATCCACGCCGCGCGCCCCGGCGGCAGCAGGCACAGCAGGGCGCCATCGTCGAGCGTTAAACGCACGCATCCCTGACGGGTAAACAGGATCTGCGCCATCTTATGCCGGTGGCTGCCGGAGTCGTGGTTACCGAGCGCCGACTGCACGCCAATCAGGCTACTTTTCAACGCATCCGGATCGAATGCCGCGTCAGCGTCAAGCCAGGCCATAATGTCTGATTTCCGGTATTTAAAGTCATTATGTTTATAATGTTCGATAAACGGCTTCCCTACAATAGCGCCTCTTGTTAATCAGGAGGTGGATATGTTGGGACGTGCCGCGCTGGTGCTGGTGACCGCGCTACTGATGTTTCCGCAAATAGCGGAAACGATTTATAGCCCGGCGCTGACCGATATCAGCGCCCGTTTTTCCGTGAGCGCGCCGCAGGCGGCGCTAACCCTTTCCGTGTACTTTATCGGTTTTGCCGTCGGCGTTTTGCTGTGGGGCGGATTCAGCGATCGCTACGGCCGGCGTCCGGCCCTGCTGGCGGGGTTAGGGGTTTACGCATTGGGGTGCCTGATGGCGCTGTGGGCGACGGATTTTTCGCTGCTGCTGGCGGCACGGATCGTCACGGCCGCTGGCGCGGCAACCGGTTCAGTGGTGACGCAGACGGTCCTGCGGGACTGCTATCGTGGGCGGCAGCTGGCGGGAATTTTTTCGTTTATCGGCCTGGCGCTGGCGGTGAGCCCGGCCGTCGGGGTCTATATCGGCGGCGGGTTGACCGCCCTCTGGGGGATGCGCGGCGTATTCAGCGCGCTGGCGCTTTTGGCCGCCGCGCTTCTGCTGGGCTGCCTGGCATTGATGCCGGAAACGCGTCCGCAAAACCTCAGGAGAGGGCCGTTTCTTCACGTGCTGCGGCGGATGGTGGGCGATACGCGTATCGCCCTGGCGGCAATCCTGGTGGCGGCATTTAACGTCAGCCTGTTCAGCTACTACAGCCTGGCTCCGTTTCTGTTCGCCCGATTCGATCTTGATGCCCTGACGTTTGGCTACAGCGGCATGGCGCTTGCCGCGGGTTCGCTGCTCGGCGCGCTGCTTAACCACCGGCTGCTGCGTCGGAATGTCTCGCTGGGGCGGATACTCGCCATCGCCTGCATTCTGCACTTAGCCGGCGGCGTCGCGGTGTACGTGCTGCGGGAATCAATCTGGTTTGTGGCACCGGTTGCGCTGGTCACCCTTGCCTGGGCCATGGCGATCCCGCTGGTGCTGGGGTCGGCGCTGAGCGCCTACGGCGACTGTCGGGGCACCGCCGGCGCCTTTTTCGGCCTGTTTTATTATGTCCTGATTGGCGCCGGTCTGCTGGCGGCCGGGTGGGGGCAATCGCTGGGTGCGTCGCTGCTGGCGTGCGCGGGCGTGAGCATGCTCGCCGGGTGGCGTTATATCATCGTGCTCAACGAGGGCTAAGGTGATTTTCTGGCAAAGCTAAGCGATTTAAATTCTTTGTTATTTAACGCGTTATCTCACATCTTCGGAGGATCAAACGATAACGCGAAAAGGCAGTGGCAGGAATGGCAAAAAGCAGGTCGGTCTATCTGCATCCGCAGCAGCGCGAGCGGATTCATCAGTTTTCCCGTAGCTGGCTGTGGCGCAGCGAGCTGCCCACCTGGCTACTGATCGTTGCCGTCTACGGCGGCTGGTTTGCCTCGCTGGCCTGGTGGCGCGAGCTGGGCATTTTCCCCGCCACGCTGCTGCTCATCTGGTTCACCGCCTGGTATATGTCATTGCAGCATGAGCTTATTCACGGTCACCCCACGTCGCGACCATGGTTTAACCAGCTGCTGGGGACCCTGCCGCTGGCGGTCTGGTATCCCTACGGGCTGTACCGCGACTCGCACCTGGCGCACCATCATCATCATTTGCTGACGCAGCCGGTTGACGATCCGGAATCCTACTATTTTACGCCGCAGAGCTGGCAGCGTTTTGCCCCCTGGCAGCGTAGCCTTATTCATCTGCGCAATACGTTTATCGGCAGGCTGCTGGTGGCGCCGCTGCTGGATATTGCCCAGACGCTCGGCAGCGCGCTGGCGGCATTTCGACACCGGCGGGTGAACACAATAGCGATGTGGCTGGTTCACGGCCTGCTGCTGGCGGCGCTGTTCGCGTGGATGAATCACCTCGGCTTTTCGCCGCTTTACTTCGTGCTGGCTATCAGCTACCCGGCGCTGGCGTTGACCAAAGTGCGCTCTTTCCTTGAACACCGCGCCGCGGACGATCCGCTGGCCCGTTCGGTGATTAACGAGGCGGGGCTGGTCTGGCGGGTGCTGTTCCTCAATCTCAACTACCATTCAGTGCATCACGATTTGCCGGGGGTACCGTGGTACGGGCTGCGAAAAATCTATCTGCATAATCAGGCGGAGTATCAGCGGCGCAACGCCGGGTTTGTGGTGCGCGGCTACGGTGAATGGCTGCGGCATTTTTTTGCCAGGCCGGTGGCGGTGAATGCCCATCCCGGGTTCAACCAGCAGGGTAAGGCGGATGAAGAGCATGAGTGAAAGGCTGGCGTTCCCGATGTACGCGGTGAATGACGAGGATACTCAGGCGCTCTGGCGGGCGGTGCGGCAGCTGCTGGCGGCCCGCGGCGTGGTGGAGGAGGATACGCTGTCGTATCAGGTACCTGAGGATCTGCTGACGCACTGGCGCCATCCGGCGCTGCTGTTGAGCCAGACCTGCGGTTATCCGCTGATGACGCGGCTGCCGGCAGTGCAAACGGTCGGCTGTTTTCACTATTCCGCGCCCGGATGCGAAGGGCGGAACTACCGCAGCCTGCTGGCGGTACGTGAGGCGGACGGTGGTCAGACGCTGGCGGATTTTCGCGGGCGCCGGGTAGCGTGCAATTCGCCGGATTCCCAGTCCGGCTATAACGTGCTGTTAAAAATGGTCGCGCCGCTGTCGCGCGATGGGCGTTTCTTCTCGGCGGTCGCGTTTAGCGGCAGCCATCGCCAGTCGCTGCGTGAACTTCAGCAGGGGACGGCGGATATTGCCGCCATTGATTGCGTGACCTGGGCGCTGCTGCAGCGTCATCAGCCGGAGGCGCTGGCGGGGCTGGCGGTGATTGCGCGCAGCCCGCTCGCCCCGGGTCTGCCGCTGATTACGTCGGCGACGACGTCCGCGGCGACGCTGGGGCTGCTGAGAGAGGCATTGCAGCAGCTGGTGAGCGATGAACGCTACCGGCCGCTTTGCGAAGCGCTGTTTATCTGCGGCTACAGCGATATGCGGCGCGCGGACTATCAGCCGCTGCTGGCGTGGCGTGATGAGGCGGCGGCCAGGGGCGTTGTGCGGCTGTAGGCGGCAATTTCCCCGGGCCGCGGCGCAAGCGCCTTGCCCGGGCTACCCGATCGCAGATGGTTGTGAACCCGTAGCCCGGCTAAGCGCAGCGCAAGCCGGGGAGAAACCGCACCGAGATTTCAGACACAGCACCTTCCCCGGAGGCGGCGCGTTGCGCCTGTCCGGGCTACCCGATCCGCAGACGGTTGTGAACCCGTAGCCCGGCTAAGCGCAGCGCAAGCCGGGAAGAAAACCGCAGCAAGGCATCAGGCAGCGCACCTTCCCCGGAGGCGGCGCGTTGCGCCTGTCCGGGCTACCGATTCGCAGACGGCGGTGAACCCGTAGCCCGGCTAAGCGCAGCGCAAGCCGGGAAGAAAACCGCAGCAAAGCATCAGGCAGCGCACCTTTCCCGGAGGCGGCGCGTTGCGCCTGTCCGGGCTACCGATCCGCAGGCGGTTGTGAACCCGTAGCCCGGCTAAGCGCAGCGCAAGCCGGGGAGAAACCGCACCGAGGTTTCAGACACAGCCCCTTCCCCGGAGGCGGCGCGTTGCGCCTGTCCGGGTTACCGATCCGCAGACGGTTGTGAACCCGTAGCCCGGTCAGCGCAGCGCCACCGGGAGTAAAACCGCAGCAAAGCATCCGGCAGCGCACCTTTCCCGGAGGCGGCGCGTTGCGCCTGTCCGGGCTACCGAACCGCAGGCGGTTGTGAACCCGTAGCCCGGCTA
>NZ_CAXSXW010000006.1:197914-198055 GCF_964241505.1 Klebsiella sp. Q11 | reverse complement strand
CAGGCGGTTGTGAACCCGTAGCCCGGCTAAGCGCAGCGCAAGCCGGGGAGAAACCGCACCGAGGTTTCAGACACAGCACCTTCCCCGGAGGCGGCGCGTTGCGCCTGTCTGGGCTACCCGATCGCAGGCGGTTGTGAACCT
>NZ_CAXSXW010000006.1:0-197814 GCF_964241505.1 Klebsiella sp. Q11 | reverse complement strand
GTAGCCCGGCTAAGCGCAGCGCAAGCCGGGAAGAAAACCGCAGCAAGGCACCCGGCATCGCACCTTCCCCGGAGGCGGCGCGTTGCGCCTGTCCGGGCTACCGATCCGCAGACGGTTGTGAACCTGTAGCCCGGCTAAGCGCAGCGCAAGCCGGGAAGAAAACCGCAGCAAGGCACCCGGCATCGCACCTTCCCCGGAGGCGACGCGTTGCGCCTGTCCGGGCTACCGATCCGCAGGCGGTTGTGAACCCGTAGCCCGGTCAGCGCAGCGCCACCGGGAAGAAAACCGCAGCAAAGCATCCGGCAGCGCACCTTTCCCGGAGGCGGCGCGTTGCGCCTGTCCGGGTTACCAATCCGCAGACGGTGTGAACCCGTAGCCCGGCTAAGCGCAGCGCAAGCCGGGAAGAAAACCGCAGCAAGGCATCCGGCAGCGCACCTTCTCCGGAGGCGGCGCATTGCGCCTGTCCGGGCTACCGATCCGCAGACGGTTGTGAACCCGTAGCCCCGTCAGCGCAGCGCCACCGGGGAACAGCCGCGCTATGAAGCCAGCGGTTTGCCATCCCCGCGGGCGAAGCGGTTTTCGACGACCGGCAGACCCAGCTTTTCGCGCAGCGTGCCGGTCGGATAGCGATCCCGCATCGCGCCGCTGCGCTGCAGAATCGGCACTACCTGCTCAACGAAGCGGTTGAAGTCCCCCGGCAGCAGCGGGAACATCAGGTTAAAACCATCGGCAGCGCCGGCGCGCCAGGATTCCGTCAGCGCGCTGGCGATCTCCTCGGCGCTGCCGATGAGCAGCCAGCTATCGGAGCTTTGCAACAGCAGCTTGCCCAACGCCAGGATCGTCAACTGCGGATCGTAATCACGAATCAGCCTGAGGGCGGTGCGGATCCCATCAAAGGTCTCTTCCTCCGGCAGCGGCGGCAGCGGTTGGTCGACGGGATAAGCGGATAAATCCATGCGCAGATAGGAAGAGAGCAGGTCGATGGCCATCTGGTCGCTCATTAGCTGCTCGTTAAGCCGCTGGCGCTCTTCCTTTTCCGCGTTTGAATTCACCACCACCGGTAAAACGCCGGCGATGATTTTGAAATGCGCCGGATCCCGGCCGTGGCTGCGCAAACGCTGGTTCATCTCTTCGCGGTAGTCCAGCCCCTCAGCGATAGATTTGATAAACACAAAATGCATATCTGACCAGGCGGCGGCGAGGTTTTTACCCGCCTCCGACGAGCCGGCCTGCACCAGGACCGGGTGCCCCTGCGGCGGGCGAGGGACGTTCAGCGGCCCGCGCACGCGGAAGAACTCGCCCGCGAAATCAAGATGATGCACCTTGCTGGAATCGGCAAACAGCCCGCTGGCTTTGTCATAGCGCACCGCGCCGTCTTCCCACGAGTCCCACAGCTGAGTGACCACATCAATAAACTCACTGGCGCGCTGGTAGCGGCTGCCGTGCTGCGGCAGGTGGTCAAGGCCGAAGTTGGCCGCCTCCTCCTCCAGCCATGAAGTGACGATATTCCAGCTGGCCCGCCCGTTGCTGAGAAAATCGAGGGAGGCAAAATAGCGGGCGAGATTATAGGGCTCGTTATAAGAGGTGGACGCCGTGCCCATCAGGCCGATATGTTCCGTCACCGCCGCCAGCGCCGAGAGGAGAGTGATGGGCTCCAGCCGGGCGTTAGCGTAGTGGGTTAAACCGCTGGGCACCGTGTCCCAGATAGCGATATGGTCGGCGATAAAAATGGCGTCGAGCGTCGCGGCCTCCGCTTTACGGGCCAGATCGGCATAGTACTTGAGGCTGAAAATTTCCTTCTCCGGCGCCTGCGGGTGACGCCAGGAAAAGCGGTAGTCACCCTGGGGATTGAAGAAGAAAAGGTTCAGGATCATAGGATTATTTGGCATTTTCTCGGCTCAGTTGGAGGTGATGCCTTCCCTGGCATGGCGGCAATCAGTTGCTGTTGAGGTGCGTTTTGACCCACTGTTCGGCCACCGCCGCCGGATCTTTATGCTGCAGATCGACCTGCTGGTTAAGTTCGATCAGCGCGGCGTTGTTCAGCTTGCCGGAGACCTCATTGAGCACTTCGCTGATTTTCGGCGTCAGGCTGGCTTTGCGCACCAGCGGCACCACGTTCTGGCTCGGCTGCTCATGCTTATCATCCTCCAGGACCACCCAATCCTCTTTCGCGAGGTTGCCCTGAGTAGAGACGACCGTGGCGACGTCGATTTTGCCGGAGTTCAGCGCCAGACGGGTCAGCGGCCCGCCCATATCCAGAGATTTCACCGCCTTAAATTCAAGCCCGTAGACGCGCTTAAGGCCCGGCAGGCCCAGGGCGCGCACCGGGAATTCCGGCGGGCCGCCGATAGTCAGCTGATGTGCCACGGGCTGCAGGTCGGAAAGCTTGCTGAGGTGATATTTTTTTGCCGTTTCCGCGCGCACGGCCCAGGCGGTAATGGACGAGGCCGGGGAGGGGGTAAGCAGCGTAAAGTCCGCCGGCAGCGCTTTGGCTAACTCAGCGCTAACGTCGCTCTGGCTGGTAGCCAGCGTTTTGCCGTCATAATAGTTCAGCAGGGCACCGAGATATTCCGGAACAATATCAATTTCGCCGCTCTGCAGCGCCGGAATAATAATCTCGCGATTACCGAGATTAAGACGGGTTTTCACCGCAATATCGTTTTTCTTTAGCGCGCTGGCGTAAATATTGGCAAGGATTGAACTTTCGGTGAAATTCGCTCCGCCAATAGTGACGTCCTGCGCCAGGGCGTTAAAACTTAAGCTTAATAATCCCGCGGTGAATACCGAAAGACGCAAGCGGCGACGATGCGCGGAAATGCTAAATAGCTGCTTCATAATACCTCTTTACCTGCAGGTGGTTTTTTGTTGTTGGGAAATTAATTTATTTGCGTGACCGGCACCGGGACGATGCGCCGGGAGAGTAATGAAAAAAGCAGCTCACAGCCGATGGCCAGCAGCGATACCACCAGCGAACCGGCAATGACCTGGGGAATATCGCGCTGGCCAAGTCCGTCGATCAGAAAGCGCCCGAGGCCGCCAAGGCCGGCGTAGGCGGCGACGACGGCGGTCGCGATCAGCTGTACCAGCGCGGTCCGCAGGCCGGCGAGTATCAGCGGCGCGGCGAGCGGTATCCGCAGCTGCCACAGGCTCTGGAGTGGCGTCATGCCCAGCGCTTTTGCCGCATCGCACAGCTGACGGTCGGCATGATAAATGCCAACCCAGGCGTTGGTGAGGATCGGCGGAATCGACATCGCCACCAGCGCGGTAAAGACCGGAATATCATTAAAGCCAAACACAATAATGCATAAAAGAATTAAACCTAAAGAGGGAATGGCGCGACCAATATTAAACAGATTAATAATCACAAATGCGCCCTTGCGCCAGTAGCCGAGAATAATCCCCAGCGGCAGCGCAATTGCCGAGGCAACGACGATGCTGATCAGTACATAATAAAGATGCTCGCGCAGGCGAAGTAATATTCCCGCATCGCCTGTCCAGTGCTGCGGTTGTAATAACCAGTGAAATGTTGCTTGCAGGATATCCATTAGCGGGCCCACGGCGTTAGCCAATAGCCGACGCGGGCAATCAGCGAATCCAACAGCAGAGATAGCACAACGCTGAGCACCAGGCTGACTGCGATAGGCGTGACAAAGTTCTGGTTAAACCCGGCTAGCAGAAGCTGCCCGAGACCGCCCTGGCCAATTAAGGCGGTGACCGTCACCAGCCCGACCAGCGTCACCGAAGCGATGCGTAACCCGGCGAACAGCGAGGGCAGCAGCAGATGCAGCTCTATATCGACAAAACGAAACCAGCGGGTATAGCCCAGCGCGCGCGCCGACTCCAGCACCGTCGCCGGGAGTTTCTCTATTCCGGCGATAACGTTGCGCAGCAGGATCAGCAGCGAGTAGAGCGTCAGGCCGATGATTGAGGTCATCAGCGACAGTCCGGTAAACGGCAGTAATAGAATAAACAGCGCCAGAGACGGGATGGTGAACAGTATCCCGCACAGGTAGATCAGCGGCTGGGCGGCCGCGGGCCAGCGCAGCGTCAGGCTAATCAATACGCCGGTGAAGAGGGTGCCGAAAAACAGCGAAACGATCACCAGCTGTACATGCTGCCAGAGCAGTTCACCGATCATGATTTTGTTGTCGAGGATCCACGGCCAGTCAATCATAGCGGCGAAGATCCACGTGGCCTTCCAGCACGTTCTGCAGCAGAGCGTGGGAGATGCTGCCCTGATATTCACCGTCGGTATCGACATGAACCACTACGCCGCCGGGCGCATCCAGCAGCGCGCTGTAGGCAAAGCGCAGCGTGTTGATGGCCGCCAGCGGGGCGTCGACCGGCAGCGTCCGGCGCTTAACCGGATCGAACCAGTTCAGCGGACGCCGTTTTTTGTCCAGCACCAGGCGCAGCGGACTGGCGACCGGCGGATGCGGGCTGGCGATGGGGGAGAGGCTCTCATCAATAAGCGGCACGTCATGGCGCGGGAGCTGTCCGACCTGAATTCTCCCCAGCCGCTGCAGATTCGGTTCGGGGCCGATAAAACGGCGCACAAAGTCGCTGGCCGGATGCGACAAAATATGGTCAGGCGTGGCGAACTGCGCCAGCTCGCCGCCCTCCTGGAAGATAGCGATTCTATCGCCAAGGCGAATCGCTTCATTGATATCATGGGTCACCAGGACGATCGTTTTGCGCAGGCGCTGTTGCAGCAACAGCAGCTCGTCCTGCAGGCGCTCGCGAACCACCGGGTCGATGGCGGCGAAAGGTTCGTCCATCAGGAGAATAGGCGGATCGGCGGCCAGCGCTCTGGCGATCGCTACGCGCCCCTGCTGGCCACCGGAAAGCTGGTGCGGATAGCGGGGCAGGACGTTGCGGTCGAGAGACATCAAATCCACTAATTCGTCGATGCGCGCCTGGATATGCTTTTTGCTCCAGCCGAGAAGGCGCGGAACCGTGGCTATATTTTGCGCGACAGTACGATGCGGAAAGAGGGCGGCGCTTTGCATGACAAAGCCAATTTGGCGGCGCACCTGAATAATATCGGCAGCGGCAAGCTTAACGCCCTGAACGTATACGTCACCGGCGTCAGGAATATCCAGCTGATTAATCATCCGCAGAATGGTTGTTTTTCCGCACCCGCTGGGGCCAACGAAAGTGCACAGCTCGCCGCTATTAATCACCAGATTAAGGCCGCGGATAGCCGCATGCGCGCTGCCGGGGTAGGTCTTGCGAATATTATCGAGTTTAATCATAAAGCCGTTGCGCCCTGAATGTTCTTTCATGAAAAGCATGAATAGAGCACAAGCTACAGAGGCGGTGATTAACGAGCAAATATGATATTTGCATTTGCAATGCCGCGATTCGAATTAAAGCGTCGACGTCAATCAGCGTGCGGGAGAGATTCGGTAAAAGGGCTGGCGAGCGGGCGAGTTAAAACCCGCTGGGGCTTATCGCATCGATCCGCTCTCCGCTAACCGGATGCACGAAATGCAGTTCGCTGGCGTGCAGCATCAGACGCGGCGCCTGTTCTGTTCCCGGAAGCAACAGACCGCCGTACAGATCGCAGCCCAGAATAGGGTGGCCAAGCCACTGGCAGTGGATACGCAGCTGATGGGTGCGGCCGGTTTCCGGCGTCAGCTGGACCCGCGTCACCGGCACGCTACCTTGATAGCGCAGGCGCTCAACCACCCGATAGCCGGAGCGGGCAGGCTTGCCGCGGCGCGGGCAAATCGTCATCAGCGGAAACAGCGCCGGATCTTTGGCTATCGGAGCGTCAACGGTTCCTTCATCATCCGCCAGATGCCCGCACAGCAGCGCGCTGTAGACTTTGCTCACCGCACGCTGGCTGAACTGCTGGCAGAGCGCGGCGTTGATGGCCTTGTTGCGCGCAATCACCATCAGTCCGGAGGTGCCGAAATCAAGACGATGCGCCAGAGTGCAGCCGGGAAACCGCTGTACCAGCCGATAATGCACCGAGTCGAGATTACGCGGATTTTTCCCCGACAGACTCAGCAGGCCCGAGGGTTTATCGATCAGCAGCAGATGGTCATCCTCGTAGAGGATGTCGATTTCAGCGTGGCACGGCGGGGCGATAAAGGTATCGATAATCGTAGACATCAGGCTGCACGGAGAGGGAGTGGATGCGGATGATAGCGAATTTCCCGCCGCCATGCGAGTTATGCGGTCACGGTATTCATAGACTTAATATGCTGCCAGAAGCGCTCGGCTGACTGGTTGAGCCGCGCGCCGGAGCGGTAAATATAGGCGCCGATCGGCAGCGACAGGCTCTCATCCATAATCGTCAGGCGGCCCTCCTCAAGCTCGCGCTTGATAGAGTACTGCGGCAGCCAGCCCACGCCGTCGCCGTTGAGGATCATGCGTTTTAATAGCTCGCTCATCGAGGAGACAAAGGTCAGCGAGAAGGTGATCTCCGGCTTGCGGTCGATCACCTGATTCACCTGGCGCCCCATATAGCTGTCGTTGGCGTATTTCATCAGCGGCAGCACCCCGCGGTGTAAATGAAAAAGCGGCCTGCCGTGTTTATCGCAGGGAGAAACGAGGTGCAGCGCCGAGTCAAAAATTTTGTGATTGATAAACGGATAGTTCATCAGCTCTTCATTATAAAATGACAGGATAAAATCACTTTTGCCTTCTTTCAGGTTGAACACCGCATCGTTGACGTTAATCGATTCAACATGAAAAGTTTTATTCTTTCGGTCGGTATAACCGGCGATGATTTCCGGAAGTAATAAAACGGAAAGCGACGGCGCCGCGTCGATTCTTATTTTCTGGGTGGTGTTGTTCAGCCCTTTAATTCGGCTAATCTGGAAGTCCATGTCGTCGAGCATATTTCGCGCATAGCCGACAAAAATCTTCCCGCGGTTGGTCAGCTGCAGCGGGTTTGCCGAACGGTCGAAGATGCTGAAGCCCAGCGACGCCTCGAGCGCCTGGATGCGGCGGCTGAAGGAGGACTGGGAAATATTGCGGCTTTTTGCCGCCAGGGTAAAGCTTCTGGATTCCTCAAGGGCAATCACATCGTAAAGCCATTTTACTTCAAGATTCGCCAGCACCGATCCGTTCCTCTGCCCTGCAATAATAGCTATGCAATTTTAGCATGACGTATAGAAACTATGCAATTAACATAATTATCTACAGGTGTTAACATTTTTTGCAGAGTTAGCTTATGACTTATTCGTGCAAACGATATTTCTAAAGTTCAGGCGACACCCTACACGAGCACGATTTTACATCGCCGGCTCTGGTCTGTTCATCCTGTTTATTTAATTTCACGATGGTTTTTTTATTAAAATAAATCCATCCGCTTAGCTGACAGGTTGAAATACCCTAATAGCATCTTATCCAGCCAATAGTTTGTCAGGAGTGCCATGTCACGTATTGAATCAGTAAAAGACGCTCTTCTTTCGCTCGGTATTCAGGAGAGCAGCGAGCTGTTTTATAACCCCGATTACGACTTGCTGATTGCGCATGAAACCAGCCCGGAATTAACCGGCGCGGCGCGCGGCGTCATGACCGAGTCCGGGGCCGTTGCCGTGGATACCGGGATCTTTACCGGGCGCTCGCCGCGCGACAAATATATTGTCAGGGACGATCTGACGCGTGACACCGTCTGGTGGGCCGACTCCGGCCTTGGCCGCAACGACAATAAGCCGCTATCCACCGAGATATGGGCAGATCTGAAGGCGCTGGTCGCCGGACAGCTGAGCGGCAAGAAATTATATGTCGTTGATGCGTGGTGCGGCGCCAGCCCGGCAACGCGCCTGGGCGTCCGCTTCGTCACCGAAGTGGCCTGGCAGGCGCACTTTGTCAAAAACATGTTTATTGCGCCGAGCGCAGAGGAGCTGGCTGAATTTACGCCGGACTTCGTCGTCCTCAACGGCGCGGGCTGCACCAACGATAAATGGCAGCAGCAGGGGCTCAACTCCGAGAACTTTGTCGCGTTTAACCTGAGCGAAAAAATTCAGCTTATCGGCGGCACCTGGTACGGCGGCGAGATGAAAAAAGGCCTCTTCTCGGTGATGAACTATCTGCTCCCGCAGCAGGGCATCGCCTCGATGCACTGCTCGGCGAACCGCGGTGAAGCGGGGGACGTGGCCCTGTTCTTCGGTCTTTCCGGCACCGGTAAGACCACGCTTTCCACCGATCCGCTGCGTCAGCTGATCGGCGATGACGAGCACGGCTGGGATGATGACGGCGTGTTCAACTTCGAAGGCGGCTGCTATGCCAAGACGATTAATCTTGACCCGCAGGCCGAGCCGGAAATCTATCGCGCGATTCGTCGTAACGCGCTGCTGGAAAACGTGGTGGTCAGAGCCGATGGCAGCGTGGATTACGCCGATGGCAGCAAGACCGAAAATACCCGCGTCTCTTATCCGCTATCGCATATTGAAAACATCGTGAAACCGGTGTCGCGCGCGGGCCATCCGTCGAAGGTGATTTTCCTTGCCGCCGATGCCTTTGGCGTCCTGCCGCCGGTATCCCGTCTGACGACCGAGCAGATGCAGTATCACTTCCTGTCTGGCTTTACCTCGAAGCTGGCCGGTACCGAACGCGGTATCACTCAGCCCACGCCAACGTTCTCCGCCTGCTACGGCGCGGCGTTCCTGCTACTGCACCCGACGCAGTACGCCAGCGTTCTGGCGGCCAAAATGGCGGAGGCCGGCGCCGAGGCCTGGCTGGTTAACACCGGCTGGAACGGCGAAGGCAAGCGCCTTTCGCTGCGCGACACGCGCAATATCATCAGCGCGATTTTAAACGGGACCACCGGCGAGCTGCGCGAAGAAACGGTACCGGTATTCGGTCTCGCTATCCCGCAAAGCGTGCCTGGCGTGGACAGCGCGCTGCTTGACCCGCTTAGCGGCTGGCCTTCTGCCGACAAATGGCAGGAGAAGGCCGAGAGTCTGGCGCAACTGTTTATGGATAACTTTAAGCAATATACCGATACCGATGCCGGCGCCCGGCTGGCGTTAGCCGGCCCAACGCTGACAAAATCAGCCGTCACCGCCTAAACTCTTTTTTCAGTGACCAACCCGGGCAGCCGCCCGGGTTTTTTACGTCAGCCCTCGCCGGGGGAGTGGCGCAGGAACTTGACTCTGCCTGGTTAGCGATTATAAATAAAGGGATGCAGGGCTAAGTATTGGGGCTAAATAATTTCATGACATCATTGTTATGAGAATTATCCTGGCAACCCTGCGGCGATGACTTCCCCGATACGCTGATATTAATAAATAAAGGAATGACTATGAAACTCTGGAGTAAAACGCTGATCGCTTCTGCCGTTTGCTTAATTCTCGCCGGCTGTGATGATTCATCAAAAGTTGATGCAAATCTGGATAAAGCAAAAGATAACGCGCAGCAAATTAAAGAGGCGGCGTCCGATAAAGCCGAAGCAATTAAGGATGAAGCGGATAAACACATTGATGCGATAAAAAAACAGGCGGCGGACGAGGCGAACAATCTCAGCAGCCAGGCCTCCAGCATCAAGGCGGAAGCGGATAAAAAAGCGGAAGCTATTGCTCAGCAAGCCCAGGCCCAGGCTGATGCCGTGAAGCAGGATGCCCGGCAGAAAAGCGACCAAATCGTGCAGGAAGCGGGAAAAATTAAAGACAGCGCGATTGTTGATGCCAATAACCTGGCCAACGATGCGGCGAATAAAACCAAAGAGATTAAAGAGAGTATCGCTCCCGCTAAAACCGCAGAAGAGGCGGCCGACTCCAGCCAGCCGTCATCGCACTAATTATTTATCGTCTTCCGGCCTTATCGCCACACTATCTTCAGCTCGTTGGTTCACTGAAGATAGTGTGGATTCAGCCTGTTACCCGTGGTTCACCCAGACTAATTTTTCTACCGGGAAGCCGAGATCCCGCGCGATGCGCAGATACTCCTGCTTGATGGATTCCGGGATGGCCGGCGTGCGCGACAGGATCCACAGATAGCCGCGATCGGGACCGCTGACCAGCGCATACTGATATTGGCTATCCAGGGCGATCACGTTGTAGCCGCCGTAAAACGGGCCAAAGAAGGAGACTTTCAGCGCGGCGGTGGTCGGCGCCGCGGTAAAATACGCTTTACCTTCGCTCTCGCTCCATTTCTGTTTCTGCGGATCGTAACCGCGGTTAACCACGCTGATGCCGCCATCGCTGCGCTGACCATACGTTGCGGTAACCCGCTCAAGGCCGCGTTCAAAACGATTTTCGAGCCGGGCAACCTCATACCATTTCCCCAGATAACGGCTTGCGTCAAAGTTATTTATCGGCTGGACCCCCTTGGGCGGAGTGGGGGATTTACAGGCGACAAGCGTCAGGGCGATAGCCACACCCGTCAGAACTGGCCATATCTTCATGTGAATTCCTTTTGTGAACGCGGAAGAAAATAAGTATAGCGCAAGCGCGCGGGCCTTTATTCACGCCCCATGGATGCACCTTATATTCAGATAATTCTATCACTTCGAATGGGCTGTTGCCCTGCTCGCTATTTTCCTCGTCCTGCTTCCGTTAAGGTGATTATCACAAAAAGTTGAATATATTTTAGCAGCCCAGGTGCTAACGTTTGAACGTTATTATTCA
The DNA here is from genome assembly GCF_964241505.1 of Klebsiella sp. Q11. Classification (NCBI taxonomy): domain Bacteria; kingdom Pseudomonadati; phylum Pseudomonadota; class Gammaproteobacteria; order Enterobacterales; family Enterobacteriaceae; genus Klebsiella; species Klebsiella sp. Q11. The sequence continues at coordinate 187,228 of NZ_CAXSXW010000006.1, read as the reverse complement.
CAACGGGAAAACATCGTGAAAAAATTATCCAGTCTGATTTTGTTATCTGCTATGTCTGTGGCTCCAGCCGCATTTAGCGCCCCCGTCGGGACGCTCAGCGTGCATATTCTCAATCAGCAGACGGGTCTGCCTTCATCGGGCGTGACGGTCACCCTTGAAAAACAGCAGGCGAATAAATGGACAGCGCTGGCCACCGGCGTCACCGACAACGATGGTCGTATTAAATCGCTCTATCCAACTGAAGGGGATATGCAGCCGGGGATTTATAAAGTGACCTTCAAAACCGGCGATGACTTCAGCAAACAGAAACTGGCCTCGTTTTTCCCGGAGATCCCGGTTCTCTTCACCGTCACGCGCACCAATGAAAAGCTGCATATTCCACTGCTGCTCAGCCAGTATGGTTACTCCACCTATAAAGGCAGCTAATCGCTACGTCCATCCTGAATAAGCAAAAAGCCTGCGCGCAAGCAGGCTTTTATCGGGCGACTATCTGGAGATAGCCGTGCTTAGTGATTCTGCTGGAAGATCCTTAAAAAATCCTCTTTATTAGCAATCAACGACAGCGCTCTGGCGATGACTTCATCGCTAAAGATCGACGCCACCTCTCTCAGCACATCGATGTGCTCGCTCTCTTTAGCAATCACGCCAATGGCAATGAACATGACATTACTTCTGTCCCAGATAACGCCATCGGGGAACTGATAAATTTCAACCCCGGTTTTAGCAATGATATTGGTTGCTGATTTAGGCAGGTGCGGCAGCGTAATGCCATTGCCTAAAAAGGTGGAGACCTGGCGCTCTCTTTCAGCAAGAAAAGTAACGCAATCTTCACTGACATAGCCTTTAGATTTAAATTCTGCGCCAATCATGGCCAGGACTTCTGCTTTATTTTTCGCCCGGCACGATAGATGGAGATTATCCTGCGTAATAGTATCGATCATAATCCGTTTTCCTTGGTGGCCGTATTGAATCCCGCTGCAGATTTATTTGCTGAAAGCTCCTCTTCCAGCTGCTCCAGCGATTTATTGGACGTTTCAGGCAGCGCCGCGATGACAAAAACAATCGCCAGGTAGTTAATCGCGGCAAAAATCAGGAATACCGGACCTAACCCGAGCTTGGCCTGCAATAATGGGAACAAATAGCTGACGATGGCGTTCATCACCCACATGAAAAATACCGATATGCCCATCGACAGTCCGCGGAACTTGAGCGGGAACAGCTCAGCCAGCACCACCCAGGTGATAAAGCCCATCGTTCCCTGCATAACGCCAACGAACATCGCGCCGAGCAGCCAGATGGCCGTGGCTTTGACGTCGCCGACCAGCGTGTAGTCTACGCCGGCAATGATAAGGTGCAGGGTAGCCATGATCGCGAACCCATAAATAATGATGGTTTTACGTTTAAAACGATCGACGAGGTACAGCACGCCAAATAGCATGCCGCCGACGGAGAACACGCCATTGAGTACGTTGCAGATGAGGGAGGTTCTTTCTGAGAATCCGGCGCTGCTGAGGATTTCAGTACCATAGTACATAATGACGTTGACCCCGGTGGTCTGCTGCAGCGCCGCCCAAATGACGCCCACCAGCAGGAGTTTGAAAATCCACGGCGTCTGGAGAATGGTGACAAAGGCGTTCTGCGAATGGAGCTTTTTGTCCGCTTCGGCCTTAATTAAGGTGGTGATATCGTTGAATTCTTTGGTTGCGCGTTCCAGAGGGCGGATTTGCTTTAATATTTCCAGCGCTTCTTCATGACGGTTTTTACTGATCAGCCAGCGCGGGCTTTCCGGCGATCGCAGCATACCGATAAACAGGCAGATGGCGGGAATGGTCTGCACCATCAGCATATAGCGCCAGACGTCGGGGAGATGGCCCCAGAGGATGCCAATAATGGCGTTGATGGCAAATGCGGCGAGCTGCCCGATAACAATGGCGACTTCGTTTAAGCCGGTCAGTTTACCGCGCATTTCGGTTGGCGCCACTTCGGAAATAAAGGTGGGGGCGGTCACCGAGGCGCCACCCACGGCATAGCCGAGGATGAAACGTGAAATAAGCAGTACGGTGATATCCGGCGCCAGAGCGGACATTAATGCGCCGATGAAAAAGATAAAGGATAAAAAGAGCAGGTACTTTCTTCTGCCAAAGAAATCCGCGAATTTTCCCCCGAATACGCTGCCTAACGCGGCGCCGATCAGCAATACGCTCATGACCAGACCTTCTGTAGTCGGGGTCAGGGCCATATATTGTTTCAGAGAGGAAAATGCGCCATTAATAACGCCGGTGTCATAACCGAATAGCAGGCCGCCAAATGTCGCAACCAGGGTTATCTGGTGTAATCGTTTTCTCTGCTGTAGGTTCAGATTCATAATAAGAGACATTTTTATACCTTTTGTTTTGATTAACGGCACGAGATAAAAACGTGTCATCCCATCCCCGTCACGGCATGCCTTTGCGCCTGGCGAAGCACGGCCGGGATGAAATGTTTTTTTGTTCTTACTGCAACTATTTAGCGCGATTGCTATGCGCTAAATAAAACCGATCAAAGAGGTTTCTTTTTGATTAATGATGAATCATCGGTAGATGCGGGGCTGGGGCCTCCGGGGTGGTTGACGTTCAGAAAGTCCCCGGCAGCGTGAGGGTGGAAAAGGGGCGGGCCAATATAAACGGTTCGGATAAGTCCTGATCTCACTTCCTTCATTGCATCCTCCGGGGGGTTAGGATTTCTGCTGCGCCATCAAGGCGGGCAGAGTGCGTTTAGTGAGAGGTGATTATTACCGCTATAAGTGAAATAAAAATACAAACAGATCACATTTTGAAAGTTTTATTTCGGTTTGGTTTTGTGGGCTATGTGTAACAGCCTTGTGTATAGAATGGCTATTTTTATAATTAATTGATATATATGGCAATTTTTAGGATTGTTTACGGAGAGATAGCCCGATGGCAGGAAAATGAATTGTTAAAATTATGATATATATCACATTTGTTAACATGCTCGTTTATGAAATTTAAATTTCATTATTGCGTCTTTTTTATTTTTTATTCGAAATCGGGGAGCGTCAAAAAGCTTCATCACCTCGATACGCGTTTTGCCGCAGGGTGACGGTTGCGCTCAATGCCCGGCGGCGGCAGGAGCTGTGGATGCACCGCTGGCGTCACCCTGGAAACACAATTGAGAACCGCCAATTATCATAGTGATACGCATGCTCTCGTTTTGATAATCAGCGGCGACCTCATGCGCTTTTTATTCTTTAACCGGCCGCTATTTTTAGATACGCCTCACATAACTCAGCCTGAAATAACCCTTTATTTATAGGTGGCATAGCCATTGCTTTAATCCGTTATCTTTCTTTGTGAGTGGAGACTGAAAAATATGGATACATTGCTAGTTGGCAGTGAGGTGCCCCGCGTAGACGGGCTCGCCAAGGTGACGGGTAAAGCGGTCTACGGCGATGACATTGTTATGAACAATATGCTGTATGGCGTCTGTCGCTACGTGGATATTCCTGCCGGGCGCATCGATGCGCTCGACCTGTCGGAGGCGGAAAAAGTACCCGGCGTCGTACGTATTGCCACCTGGAACGATATCCCCGGTCAGCGCAAGCTGGGAGCGATTGTTCCCGATCATCCGCCGATTATCGACAAGGAGATCGCCTACCGCGGCGACGTGGTTGCCGTAGTAGCGGCGGAAACCTACGAGGCAGCCTGCATCGCCGTCGATAAAATCAAAATCACCTACACCCCGTGGGAGCCGATTACCTCCCCGGAAGAGGCGATGAAGCCCGGGGCGCGCCTTATTCACAGCGAACTCGATAGCAATATCATCAACCGCCACCACACGGCGAAGGGCGATATCGATGCCGGTTTTGCTGCCTCCAGCCATATCTTCGAACGTGAGTATGAGGTGGGGTTCCAGGAGCACGGCTATATTGAGCCGGAATCGATTACCGCCTACCTGGACAATAATGAACAGATCATGACCATTGAAGGGTCGATTCAGAACGCTCACCGCACCCGGGCGGTGATTGCCAAATATCTCGACCTGCCCCAGGCGAAGGTCAACATTAAGCGCTCCGTCCTCGGCGGCTCCTTCGGCGGTAAAGATGACATTATTGATAACGTCTCCTGCCGCGCGGCGCTGCTGGTGCACCTGACCGGGCGGCCGGTTAAGATCTCTTATAACCGCGAACAGTCGATGCGCGAGAGCTACAAGCGCCATCCTTATAAGATGAAATACCGCATTGGCGTGGACGACGACGCGCGCATTCAGGCGATTAAAATCGACATTATCGCCGATGGCGGCAGCTACTGCGGTCAGACGGTGTTTGTCACCTGGCGCAGTTCCGTGCAGGCGGCGGGCCCCTACAACATTCCTAACGTACGCGTCGATCTGGTGGGCGTTTACACCAACAACAACTATACCTCGGCCTACCGCGGCTACGGCGCGCCGCAGGTCATTTTCGCCAACGAATCGCTGATGGATGACGTGGCGGGCGAACTGGGCCTGTCGCCCGTTGAGTTCCGCCTGCGCAATATTCTCAAGCAGGGCGATACCAGCATGGCCGGGCAGGTCTTCAGCGAGCATACCGTCTCCGCGCAGGAGGTGCTGGAGAAGACGCTGCTTAAGGCTGAATATGAGGCCAAACGAGAGCACTATAAAAAACTTAACGCGGAAGGCGGCCCGATCCGCTACGGGATTGGCTTCGCGCTGAGCCACCGCGGCTGCTCTCTGGGGGCCGAGGGGCTGGATGCGTCCTCGGCGCTGATTCAGGTGAATGCCGACGCCAGCGTGAACATCTCCACCTCAGTATCCGAGAACGGGCAGGGGCTGCAGACCACCATGTCGCTGCTGGCGGCGGAAGCGTTTGGTATTGGGCTCGACCGGGTGATGTTTAGCGAACCGGCCACCGCGATGATCGCCGACGGCGGCTCAACGGTCGCTTCGCGCGGTACCCTGATGGGCGGACAGGCGATTCTGAGCGCGGCGAACAAAATTAAACAACGCATGGCGGACGCCGTCAGGGAAACGCTGAAAGCGCAGAGCATCGACGATATCGCCTGGCAAAATGGCAAAGTGTTCAACCGCCACAGCCCGGAGCTGAGTCTCAGCTTCCAGCAGGTGTGCGATATGACCCGGGCTACCGGGGCAAACCTCTCCGCCTACGGCTGGCACGTGGCGCCGAATATTCACTGGGATGAAGAGAAAGGCTGCGGCAGCCCCTATTTCACCTGGGTGTACGGCTGCCAGCTGGCCGACGTGGCGGTGGATATGCGCACCGGTAAAATTACCGTCAATAACGTCGTCGCCACTCACGATGTGGGAAAAGTCATTAACCCGGTTGGCTTTAGCGGCCAGGTTTACGGCGGCGTGCTGCAGGGGATGATCGGCTACGGCATGCTGGAGGATTTCAACACCGAGCACGGCGTGGTGAAATCGGAAAACTTCGATACCTATCTGCTGCCGACCATCAAGGATATGCCGCACATCGATATCATCGCGGTGGAAAACTATGATAAAGCGGGCCCGATGGGGGCGAAGGTTATCGGCGAACCGGTGCTCGAACTGGGCGCTGCGGCCCTCAACAACGCGGTGAGCTTCGCCATCGACCGCCCCAACCGGACCCTGCCGCTGACGCTTGAACAGGTTCGCCTCGGCTATAACCTTAAGAAGCCGGAACGCCAGAGCGAGCAGATGCTGGAATCGGGCGATAAGAAACAGGTTCACCGCCTCAACACCCTGTCGCTGAGCGTCCCGCAAACCCTGAAAGAGGCTCTGACGCTGATGGCCGAGAAGGGGGCAATGCCTATTGCCGGCGGCACCGATGTGCTGGTTCAGGCCCGGATGCTGTCCGGCGAAGTGCCGCTTGTTAATATTGCCGGGCTGGCGGAGCTGAAGGAGATTTTTGACGTTGAGGGTGGCGTCTCAATTGGTTCCGGCGTCTGCTTTACCGACCTGGTTAAGCATCCGTTGATTCAGCAGCGCTATCCGCTACTGGTTACGGCCTGTAAAACCGTCGGCTCCCTGCAGCTGCGCAACCGGGCAACGATCGGCGGCAATATCGTCAACGCCGCCCCGTGCGCGGACTCCATGCCGCCGCTCATTATCTACGATGCGGAAGTAGAGCTGCGCAGCGCGCGCGGAACGCGCCGGATGCCGGTCAGCGAATTCGTCGTGGGCGGCTATCGCACCCTTCTTGAGCCCGATGAGCTGGTTGTCCGCTTTATCCTGCCGGCGCCGACGCAGCAGCCGCTGATCAATCGCTATCTGCAGCTTGGCCGGCGCAATGCGTTGAACATTACGCGCCAGAGCTTAACCGGGCAGTTTATGGTCGATAAGGGCGTGGTTCGCCTGTGCCGTCTGGTGGATGGCGCGCTGATGGCCAAACCGCAGCGGTTGACTGAGGTTGAGCAGGCGCTCACCGGGAAGGCGTTAGACGCCGCCGCCATTGACTATGCGGCCGGGGTACTGCACGACAAGGTAGAAAAAGCCATCGGCGGACGCTGGTCTGCGCCTTATAAAGTCCCCGTATTTATCGATATGTTCCGGCAGATGCTGCAGGAAGTTATGACAGAGCAGAAAAAATAAGGAGCCATGAACATGAACCATATTGAGCTAAAAGTGAATGGCATCCGCATTGCCCGCGATGTGAAAGACAATGTCCGCCTGATCGATTTTCTGCGCGAGGAGCTGAAGCTCACCGGCACCAAAGAGGGCTGCTCGGTGGGCGAGTGCGGAGCCTGCACCGTGATTATGGACGGCAAATCCGTCTGCTCCTGCCTGCTGCTGGCCGCCCAGTGCAACGGGGCGGAGGTCACTACCGTCGAAGCGCTGCATCACGATCCGGTCGGTAAAAAATTGCAGAACGCCTTTATTCGTCACGGCGGCGTTCAGTGCGGCTTCTGCACGCCCGGCGTGTTGATGAGCGCCAAGGCGCTGCTGGATGCCAACCCGGCCCCCAGCGACGATGAGCTGAAAGAGGCGCTGGAGGGGAATATCTGCCGCTGTACGGGATATCAGCCGATCATTACCTCGATTAAAGCGGTGCTGAAATCCTGATCGCCGCAAGCGCCGCCGTCGCCAGCCGACGGCGGCGTTGTATTCGGCTTCAGGGGGAGGATGACGATGAGCAAAAAAATGGATAAACAGTGCGTTATGCTGGCCGCCGGGCTCTCCAGCCGGATGGGCAAATGGAAAATGATGATGCCGTGGGGCGAGGGAACGATTCTCGATAGCGCCCTTGCCAGCGCCCTGGCGTTCTGCGATCGGGTGGTGCTGGTGACGGGGTTTCGCGGCGACGAACTGGCCGCGTGCTATCGGGATCATCCGGGCGTTGAGGTGGTCTTTAACCCGCAATATCAGGACGGTATGTTCTCTTCTATTCAGTGCGGGGTAGGCCATATTCGCGCTTCGCGCTTCTTTCTGGCGCTGGGCGATATGCCGGAGGTCACGCCGGGCGTCTACCGCCGGCTGTGGGCCAACGCCGACGCCGGGAGCTGCATTATACCGGCCTACGATCGCGGTAAAGGCCATCCGGTTCTTCTGCCCCAGCGGGCGATTTCTCTGATTCGTCGCGCGCCGCAAGGGGCCACCCTGCGGGACGTTATCGGTCAGATGGCGGCGCGCGTTATCCCCGTGGCGAATCAGGGGATTCACTGGGATGTTGACACTCCGCAGCAGTATCTTGAGGTCGCGCGCCGCTGCCGCAAAGATCTGGCCGCCGTCGGTTAACGCTGGCGAAAGGAAGAAGAAAAGACAATAATCGCCCCGGGGCGCACAGCGCCGGGGCGATATTTTTTACCCCGCGGCGCTTTCGCGCAGACGGGCTTTCAACTGGCTGTATTCCTCACTGACGTACCGTTCGGCGGCGCGCTGATCGGCAATACGCTCAACGTTAACGGCGCAGTACTTGTACTCCGGGGTTTTGGTTATCGGGCTGAGATTCTCGGTGACCAGCTCGTTGCAGGCGCCAATCCACCACTGATAGGTCATGTAGACCGCCCCTTTATTCGGCCTGTCGCTGATTTTCGCCCGGGAAATCACCTTGCCTTTGCGCGAGTTAACCCACACCAGCTCTTCGTCCTCAATGCCGAGCCGTTTGGCGTCGGCGGTGTTGATCTGGATGTAGCCCGGTTCGTCCGCCAGTTTGGCCAGCGCAGCGCAGTTGCCGGTCATCGAACGGCAGGAGTAGTGGCCCACTTCGCGCACCGTGGAGAGCACCAGCGGATAGGCATCGCTCAGCTTATCGACCGGCGCCTGCCATTCGCAGGTGAAGAACTGCGCCAGCCCGTTCGGCGTGGAGAACCGTTCCGCAAACAGATACGAAGTGCCCTGGTCCGCCTCCGACTCGTCGCGGCACGGCCACTGCACGTAGCCCAGTTCTCCCATCTTCTCGTAGGTCGCGCCGAAGAAGTTGGGGCACAGATGGCGGAGTTCATCCCAGATCTGCTGCGTGTTGTCGTACTTCATTGGATACCCCATCCGGGTGGCGATTTCGCAGATGATTTGCCAGTCGGTCTTCAGATCCCACTTCGGCTCCACCGCCTTGAAAAAGCGCTGGAAGCCGCGGTCCGCTGCGGTATAGACGCCCTCATGCTCGCCCCACGAGGTCGAGGGCAGAATCACATCGGCCGCCGCGGCGGTTTTGGTCATAAAGATATCCTGGACAATAACCAGCTCCATCTCTTCGAAGGCCTGACGTACGGCGGAAAGCTCGGCGTCGGTCTGGAGCGGATCTTCCCCCATAATGTACGCCGCCCGCACTTCGCCGTGCGCCACGCGGTGCGGCAGCTCGCTGATGCGATAGCCAGGGTTCTCCGGCAGGCTCTCAACGCCCCAGGCGTTGGCGAACTTCTCCCGGTTTTCCGGGAATTTCACGTACTGATAGCCGGGATAGGTGTCCGGCAGCGCGCCCATATCGCAGGCGCCCTGGACGTTGTTCTGGCCGCGCACCGGATTGACGCCGACGTGCGGTTTCCCCAGGTTGCCGGTGAGGATCGCCAGGCTGGTCAGGGAACGCACCGTTTCGACGCCCTGCCAGAACTGGGTTACGCCCATCCCCCACAGAATCATGGCGTTTCCGGCGCTGGCGTACAGCCGCGCGCATTCGCGAATCTGCCTGGCGCTGATGCCGGTGATGGCTTCCACCGACTCCGGCGTATAGCCTTCGACGATGTTGCGATACGCTTCGAAGCCTTCGGAACGCCCGGCGACGAAGGATTTATCGTAGAGATCTTCTTCGATAATCACCTGCCCGATGGCGTTGAGCAGCGCAATGTTGGAGCCGTTTTTCAGAGCCAGATGCAGGTCGGCGATGCGCGCGGTTTCGATTTTACGCGGATCGCAGACGATGATTTTGGCCCCGTTGCGTTTGGCATTGAGGATGTGATTCGCCACGATCGGGTGCGAATCCGCCGGGTTATAGCCGAAAATAAACACCAGATCGGTATTATCGATCTCGGTGATGGCATTACTCATCGCGCCGTTGCCGACCGACTGGTGCAGACCTGCAACCGAAGGGCCGTGTCAGACGCGTGCGCAGCAGTCGACGTTATTGGTACCAATAACGGCGCGCGCAAATTTTTGCATGATGTAGTTGGTTTCATTGCCGGTGGCGCGCGAAGATCCGGTGGTCTGAATCGCATCCGGCCCGTACTTCGCTTTTATGTCGCTGAGGCGGTTTGCCACGTAATCGAGCGCTTCCTCCCAGGAGACGGACTCCAGCTTACCGCCGCGCCGGCGACGGATCATCGGCGTTTTCAGGCGCGGGGTGAGGATCTGCGGGTCGTCAATAAAATCCCAGCCGTAGTAGCCCTTCAGGCACAGGGTGCCCTGATTATTTTTCCCCATCGCAGCGTCGGCGCGGGTAATTTTTCCCTCTTCTACCGTGAGCTGCATTTTGCAGCCGGAGGCGCAGTAGGGGCAGACGGTCGTGACTCTTTTCATAGCAGTGGTCCTTAAACTTAGAACAGCAGGGCATAGCTAAAGCGGCCGTTCAGGCCCTGCGCGATACCCTGCTGCACGACGGGGATCGCCAGCAGCAGCAGGGTGATCAAGGCAAACAGGAGTCTGGTGAGCATCATTACCCCTCCTGCGCTTCTTCAGGCTGTCTCTCCTTCTGAACTTTGCGCAGCAGGAGCCACATTCTGACGGTTCTGACGGCCATGTTGCGCGCCGCCGAGCTTGGCGGGGCCGGATCGGGGACCGGCGTTTCGTGGTTAACGCGGAAGGGCACGCTGCCGTTGAGGGTGAGGTTGGCGACGATAGCCGTCAGGGTGCCAATCGTAATCCCGCTGTGCAGAAACAGCTGAACCATCGGCGGAAACTGGGTAAACAGATTGGGCACCAGCACCGGCATCATGCCGAGGCCGAGCGTTAATGCCACCACCATACCGTTATTATTGTTGCGGTAGTTGACCTGTCCCAGGGTACGAATACCGGACACCGCCACCATACCGAACATGACAATGCCCGCGCCGCCGAGGATCGGTTTCGGTATCAGCACCACCAGCGCCGCCATCCTCGAGAACACGCCCATCAGAATCAGAATGATGCCGGAGACCGACACCACAAAACGGCTGCGCACCCCGGTTAAACCGATCAGGCCGACGTTCTGCGCGAAGGCGGCGTAGGGAAACAGATTGAAGAAGCCGCAGATAGTGGTCGCGATACCGCAGGTGTTGAGGCCGTTGCGCAGCATCTTCGCGTCCACCTTTTTCCCGACGATATCCCCGGTCGCCATCATCGAGGACATGGTTTCCACCATCACCACCACCATCACCATCGACAGCAGGGCGACGGGGATAATATGAAATTCAGGTTTGGCGAAGGGCATCAGGGTCGGCAGATGGAGCCAGGGGGTGGCGTGGACGAGGCTAAAGTCGAGAGGCTTAAAGCAGCTCCAGAGTACGGTGCCGATGATAAGACCGATCAGCACCGACGTGTTTTTCACGACGCCGGAGGCAAAGGTGTAAATATTGAGAATAATCACCAGCGTGATTGCCGCCATCAGCAGCGAGAAGGGGGCGCCAAAGCCGCTCATTTCGCTGCTCCCGCCGCCAATCCACCCGCCTGCCACCGGCATAATAGACATGCCGATAAGCGTGACGATGCTGCCCATCACCACCTTGGGAAAGAAGCGGATGAGCTTGCTAATCCACGGCGCGCAGCAGAGGATAAAAATACCGGACACGATCACCGCCCCGGAAATACCGCCGATCCCGTACTCCTTACCGATCAACACCATCGGGATCAGCGCGGCGAAGGTACAGCCCTGGATAAGCGGCAGCCGACAGCCGAGCCACTTACCGACCCCCAGCGACTGCACGATGGTGGCCGCGCCGCAGATAAACAGGTCGGCGCTGATCAGTAAAATAATGTGCTCCGGCGGGAGCCCTACCGCATTACCCACAACGAGCGGAACCGCCACGGCGCCCGCGTACATCACCAGCACGTGCTGTAGCCCATAAAGAATCATTTGCGTAACGGGTAAAATTTCATCGACCGGTGCGGTCGAGCTCCCGTTTTGTGAGGCGGAATTGGCGATATCTTTCATGAAGTTGTTATCTCCTGTACGACTTCACTCTGTATATACCCTTCATACTTCAAGTTGCTTGTGCGTTGGCTTTCCTCGCTCACCCCAGTCACTTACTAGAGTAAGCTCCTGGGGATTCGCTGTGTCGCCGCCTTCCTGCAACTCGAATTATTTTGGGTATAAGCGTGAACAGAGCCAAAGTTACGATTCGAAGGCCGCTGCCTCCCTGAGCCGATGCGTTCATCAGCGTGTTGCGCGCACGAGAAGTAATATGCGTAAGCTGTGCCAAAAATAAGCGCCTGGAGGATTGAAGGAGAATTGTGTGAAATAACTCACGAGAAAAAGGCGGGAATATCGACGCGCTGCGAAACTTCTCAAATAAATCTCTTGGTGAATAAACGCGCGCTATCACATTGAGACAGGGAGCGTCTCATTTTGGTATCACGCGCGATACGTTGAATTATCAACATGATTAAACCCTGAGCGCGGAGAATAATTTTTGTTCAGCGAGAGCGGATATATATCGCGCCGCTAAGCGGGAGTGGGCCTGTTTTTTTTGAGACGGCTCGCAAAAATAAGCACCATATGAATACCCTGAACAAAAGCGCCTGATTATTGCATTGCTTCCCGGTGAGTCCTGGAATAATAAAGGGAAGCAAATGAATAAATTTATTGTTGCCGATTCTGCAAACTGTATTGGCTGCCACGCCTGTGAAGTGGCCTGCGTCACCTCTCATCGCCAGGACAGCTGGCCCCGGCAGCGCAGCGACTTTCTGCCGCGCATTCGGGTGTTCTTCCACCGCCACGCCAGCAGCGCGACGACCTGCCGCCACTGCAACGACGCGCCCTGCGTCGGCTCCTGTCCGACCCAGGCGCTGCGCGTGGCGAACGACAGCGTTCAGTTTACAGAGGCGCTGTGCATCGGCTGTAAAAACTGCGTCATCGCCTGTCCCTTTGGGGCCATTGAGATGGTGGCCAACGATGACGACGCGCCGCAGCTGGCGCAGAAATGCGATCTTTGCAGCCAGCATCCTTCCGGTCAGCAGGCGTGCGTGGCCAGCTGTCCAACCCAGGCGCTGCAACTGATGGATGAGGCCGCCGTTAACCGGCTGCGTAGCGCGCGGCAGATTCGCTCCGCGCTGGAAACCCCGCTGGGCGCCGTTCGCGGCGCCAGACGCAGCGCGATACTCAATAAACCTCCGCGGGTGGGCGCGAAAAAAGTGCCCGCCGATGACCGCATGCAGCACTTCGGCGAAATCTATCAGCCGCTGAGCGAGTGCGATGCGGAGTATGAGAGCGAACGCTGTCTCTACTGCGCGCAGAAAGCGTGGTGCAACTGGACCTGTCCTTTACATAATCATATTCCCGATTTCATCCGCCTGGTGAGCGAGGGCAAGATTATCGAGGCGGCGGAGCTGTGCCATCAGAGCAGTTCCCTGCCGGAGATTTGCGGCCGCGTCTGTCCGCAGGACAGGCTGTGCGAAGGGGCCTGCACCTTAAAGAACGAAGGCGGCTCGGTCGCCATTGGCAACCTTGAGCGCTATATCACCGATACCGCGCTGGCGATGGGCTGGCGACCGACAATCGGCACAGTGGCCCCGCGCCCGGAGCGGGTGGCGGTGATTGGCGCCGGGCCCGCCGGATTGGGCTGCGCCGATATTCTCGTGCGCGCGGGCGTGCACGTTGACGTGTTCGATCGCCATCCGGAAATCGGCGGCCTGCTGACCTTCGGTATTCCGCCGTTCAAGCTGGATAAAAACGTGCTTGAGAAGCGACGCGACGTTTTTAGCGCCATGGGCGTCAATTTTCATCTCAACCAGGAGGTGGGGCGCGACGTGGCTTTTGCCGATCTGGTGAAAAACTATGACGCCGTCTTCCTTGGCGTGGGCACCTACGGTCTGATGGCCGCTGGCCTGGAGGGAGAGAACGCCCCCGGCGTGATTCAGGCCCTTCCGTTCCTGATTGCCAGCACCCGCGAGGTGATGGGGCTCGAAGAGAGCCCCGAGTATCCGCTGACCGACATTAAGGGGAAACGGGTGGTGGTGCTTGGCGGGGGAGATACGGCGATGGACTGCCTGCGCACCGCCGTTCGCCGCGGCGCAGCGAGCGTGACCTGCGCCTACCGTCGCGATGAGCTGAGCATGCCCGGGTCGAAAAAAGAGGTGGTGAACGCGCGGGAAGAGGGGGTGAAATTTGAGTTTAACGTGCAGCCGCAGCGCATTCAGCTCAACCGCAAGGGGCAGGTCTGCGCGGTGGAGATGATCCGCACGAAGATGGGCGAGCCGGGCCCGGACGGCCGCCGCCGGCCGCAGCCGATCCCGGATTCCGGGTTTGAACTTAGAGCCGATGTGCTCATTATGGCGTTTGGCTTTCAGGCTCACGAGATGCCGTGGCTGCGCGGCCACGGGATTAAGCTGGACCGCTGGGGGCAGATAGTGACCGGCGGCAAAGGGCGCGGAACGACGCAAACCAGCCATGACAAAATCTTTGCCGGCGGCGATGCCGTGACCGGCGCGGACCTGGTGGTCACCGCCATGGTTGCCGGGCGGCAGGCGGCCAGCGAGATGTTGATGCAATTCACGGCCCGGGAGGAGATATGACTCGTTTTATCGTTGCCAGTTCGCAGGCCTGCATCGGCTGCAGGACCTGTGAGGTAGCCTGTGCGCTGGAACACGTGGCGCCGAGGGCGGAGTTTCATCCCCGCCTGAAGGTGATGCGCCTCGACGAGCTTAGCGTGCCGGTGATGTGTCATCAGTGCGAGAATGCGCCCTGCGTGGGCGCCTGCCCGACCGGGGCGCTGAGCATGGGGGCGGAGAAAGTGGAGGCCGACGGCGGGCGCTGCATTGGCTGCCAGAGCTGCGTGGTCGCCTGCCCGTTTGGGGCGATTACCATTGAGGTGGAGGCCGGTGTGACGCCGGTTATCGTTAAGTGCGATCTTTGCGGCACCCGGGAGCGCGGCCCCGCCTGCGTTGATGTCTGCCCGACGGCGGCGCTGAGTATCATGACCGAAGAGCAGCTCAGCGCGCTGCAAAAGCAGCGCAATATCGCCACCGCCGCGCTGCTGTCGCTGTAAACCTTGCGTCCGGCGGCGCGGAAGCTGCCGGGCAATTTAATACGCCCGCGTTCTGTCAGCAAAAAAACCGGCCTGCCAGGCCGGTTTAGCGTTTTTACGCGGGCTACGCGGGGAGCGCATCCATTCGCGCCCACATTTTTTTCGCCACTTTCTGCGCTTCGCGGAATATCGGCCCGCAGTCGAAGCTGAACTGGCGATCCTCGTAGATCATCACGCCGTTCACCATGACGCTGCGCACGCTGTTTGCCCCCAGGCCGAAGGCGATATGTCCGGCGATGTTTTCCGCGATAAGCGGCGTCGGCGCCATATAGTCGCAAATGGTGAGGTCCGCTTTATAGCCCGCCTCAAGGCGGCCAAGGCGGGCGTTGAAGTTGCGATTCAACAGTTCATTGCCGTTGCTCAGCGCCTTCGCGAAGCTGTCCGGCCACAGCGGCCCGCCGGCGTCGCGGTGTTTAAAGAAGGCAAACTTCATCTCCTCGAACATGTCGGAACCGATGCCGTCGGTGCCGAGCGCCAGATTGCGCATCTGCGGCAGGCGGGGGTTGTAGCCGACGTGGTTGTTCATGTTGGAGCGGGCGTTGTGCACCAGGAAGCCGTCCTGCGCGTTGAGCAGCTCGACGTCGGCATCGGAGATGTACAGGCCGTGGGCAATCAGCGTCTTACTGTTGATAAGGTCGAACTCCGCCAGCCGCACCAGCAGGTCCTTACCGTAAAGGTGATGGCTGTGAGAGACATCGTAGCGGTCTTCCGCCGCGTGGATATGCAGGCCGCGGCCGGTGGCTTTTAGCGCTTCGCGCAGCATCGCCAGACCCTCATCCGGCACGGTGAACGGCGCATGGGCGCCGATATGGGCCTCGACCAGATAAGGCTGGTCGCCCTTTTCGCGCGCGGCGTCGATCTCTCTGGCGAAGCGAATGTTCTCCTCAACGCTGTCGCGCAGCTCGCGGCTGCCAAAGTTACGGTCGGTGGTTTCGAAGCAGGTCATCCCGCGCAGCCCGATTTTGAGGAAGGCGTTGCGCAGCTGGCTCAGGGAGCCCGCGATATAGTGGGGCGACGCATGATGATCGACAACCGCCGTGCAGCCGCTGCGCACGGCCTCCATGGCGCAGATCAGCCCGCTGTAGTAGAGCGACTCTTCGTCCAGCGCCCGGTCAAGGCGCCACCACAGGTTTTTCAGCGTGGAGATAAAGTCCGGGCTGGGGGCGATATTGGCCTGAATCCCCCGGGACAGGCCGGAATAAAAGTGATTGTGGGAGCAGACCATGCCGGGCATCACCAGCTGCCCGCGCATCTCTTTCACCTGCGCCTGCGGATAGCGCTGGCACAGGCCGGGGCCGACAGCGAGAATTTTATCATTCTCAATGGCGATATCGACGTTCTCCCACACTTTCGCCGGATAGATCTGCGCGGCGGTGGCATTTTTCAGGATCAGGATACTCATACTTCAACGCCTCCCAGAAGATAGCTTTGGTGCTGATGAATATGGCTTATGATGCGGCACATGGCGTCCAGCTGGGCCGGTACCTCGTTAAACTGGCCGCGGTCGTTAATTTCCAGCTGCCACGTCTGGTCGTCCTGACGCACTTTGACGCTGGCGCCCGCGACGAAGAAGCCCGGATTGGTGCTGTTGACAAAATCCTGCTCCAGGCTGAACACGGTGATTTTGTCTTTATACGGTTTTCCCTGCCACGGGCAGAACTGAGCGCAGTTGCCGCATTCGTTGCAATAAGCGTCCAGATGCAGGGTCTGGAAGCGATTCTGGAAGCCCGGCACGGCCACGGAAATATTGGCGCGGTTCGGACAGACGTCGACGCACTTGCTGCACACGTAGTTGCACTCCAGGCAGCGGCTGGCTTCCTGCTCGACAAAAGCCTCGCGCTGGTTTTTATCCACCAGCGTGACGGCGATGGCGCCTTTACGCTGGTACACCTTCGCCGGATCGACGTTGTTCCAGACTTTGTTTCCGTAGCTGCTGGCGATATTTTCCCGGGCCAGGATCGCGTCCGTGGCCCGTCGCGCGTTGCCGATAGCGGAGACGATAGAAGAGGGGCCGCGCTGAACGTCGCCGATCAGGAAAACGTTCGGTTTGCTGGTCTCGCCATCGGCGTTGACCACCGGCCAGCCCTGCGGGTCGAGCGGGATCCCCATTGCCGACAGCGCTTCGCCGTCCTGCTGCTCGCCGATGGCGGTAATCAGAGAGTCGACTTGCAGGGTGCGAATCTCATCGGTTTCCACCGGGCGGCGGCGGCCTTTCTCATCCGGCTCGCCCAGCTTCATGACGCGTACGACGAGCGTCCCGTCGGCGTTAAACTGTTCCGGGTTGCATAGCCACTCGAAGTCGACGCCGTCGAGCAGCGCCTCATCGTACTCTTCGCGCCAGGCGGGCATCTCTTGCTGCGAGCGGCGATAGACGATGGTCGCGCTCTGCACGCCGGGTACGCGCAGCGCCGCGCGGGCGCAGTCCATGGCGGTGTTGCCGGCGCCGACCACGGCCACGCGTTTGCCCAGGTTCAGCTCGGCGCCGCGGTTAAACTCGCGCAGGAACTGCAGCGACTTATGCACGTTCTGGTTATCGCCCCCCAGCTTCACGCCGCTGTTTTTATCGGTACCGGTGCCGACCAGCACGTAACGAAAACCTTTCGCCTGCAGTTTTTCCACGCTCAGATGCGGGTCGCAGCCGTACTCAATTTTGACGCCGTGGGCGACGACAAAATCGATATCGTGCTGGATAAGCTCGCCGGGAATGCGGAACTGCGGAATGATATTCTTCACCACGCCTCCGGCGCTGGCTTCGCGTTCAAAAACCGTGACCGGATGGCCGGCGCGGGCGAGGAAGTATCCGGCGGCGAGACCGGCAGGGCCCGCGCCGATCACCGCTACCGGGTGCCGGGAGCCGGATCCCGCGGGCTTATGCCAGCGGCTGCGGTACTCGTCCCAGCCTTTCTCCAGCGCCACTTTTTTCAGCTCACGGATGTTGAGCGCGCTGTCGTAATCCAGACGCGTACAGTTGTACTGGCACTGGTGGTCGCAGATATGACCGGTGATGGCCGGCAACGCGTTGCGCTGATAGATCAGCTCCAGCGCGTCGGCGTAGCGATGCTCGCCCAGCAGGCGGATATACTCCGGAATATCCTGCTTGATGGCGCAGGCCGTCACGCAGGGGGCGACGTAACAGTCCAGCAGCGGCAGCGGCTCGCCGGTATCAATGCGCTCTTCCGGCTTCCACTGTTTCTGGGTGTAGTCCATGCTCACCGCTTTTTCCGCCAGCGCGTTGAGGCGCTCGACGTCGATCTGCGTCATGTTCCAGCCGTCGGCTTTCTCCAGCTCGCGCATGCACTCGCTCAGGCGCAGATATCCTCCCGGCTTCAGCAGGTCGGTGGCCATGGTGATAGGGCGAATGCCGGTGTCGAAAATCTCGCGAATGTTGAGCTGGCTGGCGCCGCCGGAGTAGGAGATCGGCAGCTTGCCGTCAAACGCCCGCGAGAGCAGGGCGGCTACGTTGATCGATAGCGGGAATAGCGCGCGGCCTGACATATACATTTCATCTCCCGGCAGCGCTCCCTTGTTGTTGACGGTGCCGAGGGTGTTGGTCAGCTTGACGCCAAAGCCGAGGCTGCGCGCTTTCGCCAGCGCCATCAGGCGCGTCAGCATCTCCAGCGCCCGGTCGATCTTAAGGTCATGGTCAAACGACGCTTCGCTAAGGCCGATATAGCCGAAGCCGCAGGCGTCGAGGATCTGGCGAACGCGCGGATAGCCGAGCAGGGTCGGGTTGAGCTTCACAAAGGTATTGAGATTTTTCTCCGTCAGCATATAGCGGCAGATGGCTTCGATCTCGTCCGGCGGGCAGCCGTGCATGGTTGAGAGGGTGACGCCCTGAACCAGCCTGGCCGGCACGCGTTGAGCCAGATTGTCCAGCCCGTCTTTGCGCGCGCAGGTTGGCAGGCTGTCGATAAAGGTTCTATTTTGCAGCCAGCGGTTCAGGGTGTCGCGGTACTGGGCGAATTTAGGATGGGCGGAGGCGTCCATCATGTTGTCGATAAATTCCTGCATTGGCGGCTGCTTAATACCGTCAAGGTTGTAGCCGACGCTCATGTTGAAAATAAACGACTTGCTCTCTTTATGGGTGCCCAGCGGAAAGACCTGCTCCAGCAGATGCAGCGTGAACCAGGCTTTCAGGTACTCATCCCAGGCTTTTTTGAGGGTAAATTCGGTGGACCACTCGGTGTTGAAGCACTCATCTTCGGCATCGATGCAGGGCTTTTCCAGCTCCAGGCGGTCAAGGATCTGTACGGTTTTCAGCTCGATAAACCGCCCGCCGGTTAGCCAGGCGGTAATAATGTTCTGCGCCAGCTGGGTATGCGGCCCGGCTGCCGGGCCGAGCGGCGTCGCGCAGCTTTCGCCGAATACGCCGATCGACCGCTGCGCCTGCGGCGTATAAAACTGTTGCTCGGGGATGCCAAAAATAGTCCGCTGACTCTGATACTCGTCGAAAATGCGCGTTAAAAGCTCCTCAAACGGCACGGGACGCATTATATCTCCCATAACCCTCTCCTTAGATATCATTGTAAGATCGACATTGCCGGTGGTAATCATCCCGACGGATAACGAAAGAGGAGCAACAATCACACCAGTTATTCAAACCGCGGCGGCGAAATAATTAATTTGTGAACCAGGTCGAAACTCGACGATGCCGGGCGAATAATTCCATAGCGGGTAAATGAGAACTCAAATCAATACGCTTTATCATTCGGCGAGATTTCTCAAAATCAGATCCGGAATATCAGAATGATAATTTATGTCGGCTATTCGGCGGTGATTTTAGCAGGCGGCTTATTTTTGCTGCGGTAACAGAGGAAATAATCGATGAGATACCCCCGTTGCAGCGTCAATAGGGCTAACGAAATGACCTGACTCACAATTTACGATGAAAAATGGCAGCTAAGTATAAATATTGCATAGTTGCTACGGGTCGCTGCGACGCTATTTCAACGCCGGGTAGACTCTCAAACTGAGAACCCGGGGAAATATCGCAGATAATCAAATAGAGCCGTAAACATCGCCTTTGAGGTTGGTATGAATATTTTTGCAGAAGCTGCACGACTTGAGGAGCAGAACCGTCCCTTTGCCCTGGCGCAGATTGTCGAAAGCCGGGGCTCTACCCCCCGACACTCCGCTCAGATGCTTATCCGGGAGGACGGTTCGATTGTGGGCACCATTGGCGGCGGGATGGTGGAGCGTAAAGTCATCGATGCGGCGCTGGAAGCGCTGCGCGAACGGGCGTCGCGAATGTTTCACGGTCGCATGGCGCGCACCGGCAGCGACGCCGTGGGCTCCGACTGCGGCGGCGCGATGTCGGTTTACATCAGCGTGCACGGCCTGCGCCCGCGCCTGCTGCTGGTCGGCGCCGGGCACGTCAACCGCGCGGTTGCCCACGCCGCGGCGCGGGTGGATTTTGACATCTGCGTCGGCGATATCTATTCCGCCAGCCTTTGCCTCGACGCTTTTCCGCTTTCGGCGCGGCTGGTGCACGCTGCCAGCTTTACGGACGTGGTGGAGGCGATGGCGGTCCGGCCGCAGGATTTCGTGCTGATTGCCACCAACAACCAGGATCGGGAGGCGCTGGACAGGCTGATAACCCAGCCGGTAGCGTGGCTGGGGCTGCTGGCCAGCCGGCGGAAAGTGCAGGCCTTTGTCCGCCAGATGCGGGAAAACGGCGTAACGGAGGCGGATATCAGCCGTCTGCGGGCGCCGATTGGCTATGACATCGGCGCCGAGACGCCAAACGAGATTGCCATCAGCGTGCTGGCGGAGATCCTGCAGGTGAAAAACGGCGCGCCGGGGGGGCTGATGAACCAGGTGAGGCAAGCGTGCCAGCCGGATTGTCTGGCTGAGGCGGTTGAGGTCTGAGCTTCTGCGAGGGGAAATGTTGCCGGGAGGTTCCCGGCAACCCGTGGCGTACAGCTTATTGGCTAATAATGGTGCCCGTTTTTCCTTCAATCCCCTCTTTGGCTTTGCTCAGCATCGTGATCAGCGCTTTACGCCCCGGCCCTGAGCGGGCGAAGGCGGCGGCGGCTTCCACTTTTGGCAGCATTGAGCCTTTGGCAAAGTGCCCCTCTTCGATAAAGCGTTCGGCATCGCGCAGGGAGAGGTTATCCAGCCACTGCTCGTCAGGTTTACCGAAGTTGATCGCCACCTTTTCTACGGCGGTGAGAATGATCAGCAGGTCGGCGTCGATCATCTCCGCCAGCTTCGCGCTGGCCCAGTCCTTGTCGATAACCGCGCTGGCGCCGCGCAGATGGTTACCCTCGCGAATCACCGGAATGCCGCCGCCGCCGACGGTGATCACCACGTGGCAGTCATCCATCAGCGCTTTTACCGTTTGTTTCTCGATAATATCTACCGGCATGGGCGACGCGACGACGCGACGGTAGCCGCGCCCGGCGTCCTCTTTCATGATGTAGCCGTTTTGGCTCAGCTTGTCAGCCTCTTCTTTGCTGAAGAACGAGCCGATGGGCTTGGTCGGATTAAGAAATGCCTTATCGTTAGCATCCACTTCCACCTGGGTTATCAGGGTCGCCACCGGGATATCCAGCTGGCGCGTTAGCAGTTCTTCACGAATCGCGTTTTGCAGGTCGTAGCCGATGTAGCCCTGGCTCAGGGCCACGCAGACCGACATCGGCAGCATGGGCGTATGGGCCTCGGTTTTTGCCGCGGCCTCGAAGGCCTGGTTGATCATGCCCACCTGCGGACCGTTGCCGTGAGTGACCACCACCTGGTGGCCAAGGGCGATAAGATCGACGATCGTCCGGGCGGTGTGTCGTACGGCCTGCATCTGTCCGGCGAGATCGTCGCCCAGCGCATTCCCGCCGAGAGCGAGAACAATTTTTTTACTCATAGCTTCCTCTCATTACGTTTCTGTTCCGCTGACGGCCTGGTGAGCGGTGGAAAAGGGTTGTCGGCGTAAAAAGCGGCCCTGTCCGGCGATGCCGGTAAAGGTGCCGTTATCAAAGATCACTCTGCCGTGGGAGAGCGTCTGGCGAATCGCGCCCTGACAGATAAAGCCTTCATAGGGTGAATAGTCGGCGTTGTCGTGCAGCATGGCATGACGGATGGTGGTGGTACGCTGCGGATCGATGATAACCACGTCGCCATCGGCGCCGGGCGCCAGCAGCCCCTTCTGCGGCCACAGGCCAAACAGCTTCGCCGGGTTGGCGCTGGTGAGCGCCACAAAGCGCTCAGGGGTGATGCGCCCGGTCATCACGCCGTGCGAGAACAGCAGCAGCAGCCGGTTTTCCACCCCCGGCAGGCCGTTCGGGCAGCGGCTAAAGTCGCCGCCGGAGATCTGCCTGCGCTGCTGCGCAGAGAACGCGCAGTGGTCGGTGGCGACCGTGTCAATATCTCCATCATGGATACCGCGCCATAGCGCATCGTTGTTGCTGGCGTTGCGCAGGGGAGGGCTGAGCAGATAGTTAAGCGCGTCTTCGCGCTCGTAGCAGCGCTCGTCCAGCAGCAGATACTGCGGACAGGTCTCCACCCACACCGGCTGGTGGCGTCTTCTGGCCAGGCGCAGGTACTCCAGGCCCAGAGCGTTGGAAAGATGAACAATATAGAGCGGCGCGTTTCCCGCCAGCTGCGCGAGGTTGATCGTTCGGGCGATGGCTTCCGCCTCGCACTCCAGCGGGCGGCTCAGGGCGTGATAGCGCGGCGCGGTTTTACCGGCGTTGATAAATTCCGCCCGGCGCTGGGCGATGGCGGCATCGTTTTCCGGATGCACCGTCGTCAGCGCGCCGGCGCGCTGCAGGTGGCGCATCGCCTGCAATATCTCATCATCGCTGAGTTTGTACTGGTAGGTCAGATAGAGCTTAAAGCTGCTGATGCCGCTATCCACCATCATCGGGATTTCGTCGAGAATGCCGTGGTTAACGTGTTGGATAACGCCGTGAAAACTGTAGTCGATAACGGCTTTATAGGCGGCGTAGCCGCGATAGACCTCGAACTGGTGGCGCAGGTGGCAGCCGACGGGCCCGAAGCCCATATGATCAACAATGGTGGTGGTACCGCCGCAGGCCGCGGCCCGGGTGCCGGTAAAGAAATCATCGCAGCTGCGGGCGAGACCCACATCAATATTGAAATGCGTATGAACGTCGACGCCGCCGGGCATCACGTAGCAGCCCTCGGCGTCAATCACTTCGCAGGGTTGTTCTGCCTCAATAGAACTGGCAAGGCGCTTGACGAGGCCATCTTCAATGAGCAGGTCCTGCTTTAGCTGTCCGTCGGCGTTGACGACGAGGCCATTTTTAATCAGTACGCGCATAGAAACCTCAACATACCGCCGCAGAGCGCGGCGGCAGACAGGACGAACAATTACTCCGTGGCCAGCCAGCTCAGCGGGATAGCGGCATACATCGCGGCGCAGGTGACCAGATGCGATTTCCAGGTTTTCTCGTTCGGCGCATGCGCCTCCGGCTCTTTCCCTGGCCCAAAGCCGATAACCGGAATACCGTGGCGGCCCATAATGGAGACGCCGTTGGTGGAGAAGGTCCACTTATCTACCACCGGCGCTTTGCCGAACAGACCTTCATAGGCGTTGCTCAGGGCGCGAACGGTGAAGTGGTTCTCTTCCACTTTCCAGGTCGGGAAGTAGCATTCGGTCGGGTAGACCAGGCCGGTCCAGGAGGGGCGCTCGTAGTTGTACATTGAGACCACCGCGGCGGCTTTTTTCACCGCCGGCAGCGCGCGGATCTCTTCCAGCGCGCCTTCCCAGGTTTCGCCCCAGGTCAGACGGCGGTCAATGGAGACGGCGCAGCTATCCGCTACCGCGCAGCGGCTCGGCGAGGTGAAGAAAATCTCGGAAACGGTCAGGGTGCCTTTGCCGAGGAACTCGTCATCGCCCAGCTTGTGCGAAAGCTGTTCCAGTTCGGTGAGAACGGGCGCCATTTTGAAGATGGCGTTATCGCCGCGCTCCGGGGCGGAGCCGTGGCAGCTGACGCCCTGAACCTCCACGCGGATCTCCATACGCCCGCGCTGTCCGCGGTAAATCTGGCAGTCGGTAGGTTCGGTGCTGACCACGAATTCCGGACGTATGCCGGATTGTTCAATAATGTACTGCCAGCACAGGCCGTCGCAATCCTCTTCCTGAACGGTACCGGTCACCAGCAGGGTATACTCACCTTCCAGGCCCAGATCTTTAATGATTTTACCGGCGTAAACCATGGAGGCCATTCCGCCCTCCTGGTCAGACGCGCCGCGCCCGCCGATCAGCTCATCGGTCTCCATACCTTCGTACGGGTCGAAGTTCCAGTTCTTGATGTTGCCAATGCCGACGGTATCAATGTGCGCGTCCATGGCGACCAGACGCGGGCCGTGGCCGATGTAGCCCAGCACGTTACCCATCGGATCGATTTCCACTTTGTCGAATCCGACTTTCTCCATCTCCTCTTTGATACGGTGCACCACGCGCTTCTCATCGCTGCTTTCGCTGGGGATGGCGATCATATCGCGCAGGAAGCGGGTCATCTCTTTTTCGTATTGTTTTGATTTTTCCAGGATCGCGTTGAACGGAATTTGCTTAGCCATAAGGATGTTCTCCAGTTCTGAATACGGGGGTCCCGCCGGGCGGGAGGAATGTTGATCAATCGGCTACTGCGCGGCCGGATGTTTGCCTTCCCAGACGACTTCGCGATAGTGCTTAACGTCGGTGTCGCCTTCGGTGCTAATCACCAGCACCACGGAATCGCTATCCAGCTTGAGCTTGTGCATCAGCGCTTCGCGCTGCGGATGGAAATGAATCGCCGCCAGCAGGCCGAGACCGACGGCGCCGGATTCGCCGGAAATAACGCGCGGATCCTGGCCCGCCGGGTTTCCCAGCACCCGCATGCCGAGGGCGGCGACGGCGTCCTGACAGGAGACGAACTGCGTGGCGCAGTTGCGCAGCACTTCCCAGCCCAGCGGGTTGGGCTCACCGCAGGCGAGACCGGCCATAATGGTGGCCATATCGCCGCTGACGTTGACGATCTGGCCCTTCAGCGCAGAGCGGTAGAGACAGTCGGCCAGCTCCGGCTCGACGATAATGGAATGGAGATGCTTCGCGCCGTAGACATCGGCCAGGTAGCCCAGCACGCCGCCCGCCATCGCCCCCACGCCGCCCTGCAGAAGCACGTGCGTCGGACGGGCGATACCCATTGAGGAGAGCTGTTCTACCGTTTCATCGGCGAGGGTGGCATAGCCCTGCATAATCCAGGTCGGAATTTTCGTGTAGCCTTCCCAGGCGGTGTCCTGCACCACCTCCCAGCCGTTTTTCTGCGCGGTCTGCATGGTAAAGCGGACGGTGTCGTCGTAGTTCATGTCGGTGACGATACACTCGGCGCCGAGGCGCAGTATGGCGTCAACCCGCTCCTGCGCGGAGCCTTTCGGCATATAGATGACGGCGTTCTGGCCTAACTGGCGGGCTGCCCACGCCACGCCGCGGCCGTGGTTGCCGTCGGTGGTGGTGGCGAACGTCATCTTCTCTTTGATGCTGGATTTGAGCGTTTCGAAGGAGAGATCGTTGATATCTAAATGATATTTTTCACACAGCAGCCGGGCGATAGCATAAGAGCCGCCGAGCATTTTGAAGGCGTTGAGGCCAAAGCGCCGGGATTCATCTTTAACGAGGATTTTTTGTACCCCAAACAGCGCGGAAAGTTCGTTCAGCGCCACCAGCGGCGTAGGCTGATAGCCGGCGATCTTTTGATGAAAGCGGCGAGCCTGCTGCGCCTGCTGGCGTGAAAACAGCGGTGAAGTCTCTCCGTTAAAAAAACGGTTTTCGGCAATATCCATTTTCAGTGAGAAAGCAGACATACTCGATCCTTATCCTTTTTGAAATGCGAAAGTCGTGGGGCTGGCCCGCAGGCCAGCCTGGGGATTATTTGATGCGTTTCTGCGCTTCCTTGAGCAGCTGCTCCAGCACCTTGCCCGGGTTCGCGTATTTGCGGCAGACGATCATCGCGGCGATGATGTACGGCTTCCAGCTGGCCTCTTTGTAGGTCGGGATCCGGTACTTCTCGAAGACTCCCTCGGTGACTTCGCCCGCGTCGCAGGAGACGCCGGTGATATCCGCCGGCAGGCAGTGCATATACAGCGCGTCACCGTCGCGGGTGTGCTTCATCATCTCTTCCGTACAGTGCCAGTCTTTATGGCCGGCGTTCTGCTCAAGGCAGGCTTTCTCCAGCGCCTTCAGACCTTCATGGTCATTTGCGCGCAGCAGCTCGGTGCGTTTTTCCATTACCTTGTACGGCGCCCAGGATTTCGGATAGACGATATCGGCGTCTTTAAAGGCTTCCTCCATGCTGTTCACCTGGCGGAAGCTGCCGCCGGAGGCCTGGGCATTGTTTTTTGCCACTTCGATAACGTCAGGGATCAGGTCGTACCCTTCCGGGTGGGCGAGGGTGACGTCCATACCGAAGCGGGTCATCAGGCCGATAATGCCCTGCGGCACCGAGAGGGGTTTGCCATAGCTCGGCGAGTAGGCCCAGGTCATGGCGATCTTCTTACCTTTCAGGTTCTCCAGCGAACCGAAGTGCTCGCGCAGCCAGGCGAGATCGGCCATGGATTGCGTCGGGTGGTCGATATCGCACTGCAGATTGATCAGCGCCGGTCGCTGCGGCAGGACGCCCTGCTTGTGGCCGTCGTCCAGCGCTTCGCCTACCTCACGCATGTAGGCGTTGCCCGCGCCAAGGAACATGTCATCGCGGATGCCGATGGCGTCGGCGCAGAAGGAGATCATATTGGCGGTTTCACGGACCGTTTCGCCGTGGGCAATTTGCGATTTCCCCTCATCCAGATCCTGTTGCGCCAGACCTAACAGGTTGAGCGCGGAGGCATAGGAGAAGCGGGTGCGGGTTGAGTTATCGCGGAACACGGAAATACCCAATCCGCTGTTAAACACTTTGGTGGCGATATTTTCAGCGCGTAGCGTTTTTAGCGCGGCGGCGACGTCCAGCACCTGTTTCAGCTCATCCGGCGATTGTTCCCAGGTCAGCAGAAAGTCTTTCTCACTGAGATGAGAGTTAAGTTTATTGATATCCTTAATCAGTTCGTTAACAGTTTTCATGTTTCAATCCTGGTCGTGAATGACGGCTTATTGATTGCTGTGCGGTCGGATATGCAGAGTTGCCGAATTAGCGACTGCCAGCGCTGTATTACCACTAACAATAAGCGTGCCAAATCCTCCGGGAGAGGCGGCGGAGAGGATTGAATAGTTAAGATTATGCCAGGTCTGTCACGAATTCAGGCGAGTTATCCCGGGAAGAGAAAGGTGAAATTTTTCCCCCGCCGTCCATTTCAGCGGGACAGGCGCGGGTTGCCGCCGTAAATAATGCGATTATCATCTTCACATTGCGCCAATATGATAAAAACCGCTGCAAATTTATCATAATGATAAGAAACTGTGATAGCTCTTGCATATTTAAGATAAGGTGGGGGAATTGGCCCTATCTATATCAACGCGGGTGGCTAAAAGGAGTGGTATCATTCCCCGCAGATAAATAAAGCCGCTTCGCTTGACGCCGAACAGGTGAGCAATAATAGAAGGCCGATAGACATGATACCGTCCAAAGCACCCTCCATTTTAATGCAGATTCAGCCTACAATTCAAAAGTTTGCAAGGATGTTATCCAGCGTGCTGCAGCTGGAGGTCGAGATTGTTGATAACGAATTATACCGGGTCGCCGGAACTGGCGCTTATAGTAAACAGATTGGCTATAAATTAAATTCAAATTCACGGCTTCTGCGTTACATTATTGAAACACAGACCGAGAAGGTCGTTACCCACTCCCGCTTCGACCCCCTGTGTAAAGACTGTAACAATAAGGAGAAATGCGAAGAGAAAGCCTTTCTTGGCACGCCGGTGATGTATCACGACCGCTGCGTCGGCGTTATTAGCCTGGTTGCGCTGACGCGCGAGCAGCAGGAACGTATAAATGCGAATATCCAGGAGTTTTCTGATTATGTTCGTCATGTCTCAACCATATTCGTTTCCCGATTTTTGCAGGAGCGGGCGGTCGGCGACAATATCCATAAAATATTTTTAACCATGATCGAAAATATGGATCAGGGCGTACTGGTCGTGGGCAACGATCAAAGAGTCAAATTTGCCAACCAGGCCGCTTTGAAAATAATGAGCGTCACTCAGGGACAGGTGATTGGTAAGTCAATCCAGTTTCAGCCGTTGACCTTCGAAGATAATTTCAAGCACGGCCATATGCAGCACATTATCTCCTTTGACGATCGCAAGGAGCTCATTATCGGCCAGCTGCACGCGGTGCAGGATCAGTGGTTATTTTTAATGGCGTTCCATCAGTCGCACTCTTCGGCCGATTTCAGCTGCGGGCAGGAAGGGCCGCAGATTGAGGCGATGGTGGGAGAGTGTCGACCTATGCGGCAGCTTAAAAAGCTGATCAGCCGCGTGGCCCCGAGCCCCTCCAGCGTAATGATTGCCGGTGAAAGCGGGACCGGGAAAGAGGTGGTTGCCCGCGCTATCCACAAGCTCAGCGATCGCCACGCGAAGCCCTTTATCGCGATTAACTGCGCCGCGATACCCGAGCAGCTGTTAGAAAGCGAACTGTTTGGCTACGTGAAGGGGGCGTTTACCGGCGCATCGGCAAACGGTAAGACCGGCCTGATTCAGGCGGCCAATAGCGGGACGCTGTTTCTTGACGAAATTGGCGATATGCCGCTCACTCTGCAGGCCAAGCTGCTGCGGGCCATTGAGTCACGTGAGATTCAGCCGGTGGGCGCCAGCCATCCGGTTCAGGTCGATATTCGTATCATATCCGCGACCAATCAAAACCTGGAACAGTACATCGCGGAAGGGAAGTTCCGCGAAGATCTCTACTATCGTCTGAACGTGATTCCGCTGCGCCTGCCGCCGCTGCGCGAACGTCAGGAGGACATTGAGCTGCTGATTCACTATTTCCTGCATCTGCATACCGGTCGTCTCAATCTGGTTTATCCCGGCGTCGCGCAGGACGTGATCGATTTCCTTAAGCGCTATCGCTGGCCGGGCAATATTCGTGAACTCAGCAACCTGATGGAGTACCTGGTTAACGTGGTGCCGTCGGGAGAAATCATCGATATGTCGCTGCTGCCGCCGAATCTGTTAAGCAGCGGTGAAGCGGCGAGCCAGGCGACGTCGTCGGCTTCAGCGTCAGCGACACTCACTCAGGAGGAGAACGTGACGGCGCTGGAGGAGATGGAGCGGCAGATGATCCGCGATGCGCTCTCTCGCTACAGTAATAAAAAGCAGGCGGCGGATGA
Organism: Klebsiella sp. Q11; assembly: GCF_964241505.1. Classification (NCBI taxonomy): domain Bacteria; kingdom Pseudomonadati; phylum Pseudomonadota; class Gammaproteobacteria; order Enterobacterales; family Enterobacteriaceae; genus Klebsiella; species Klebsiella sp. Q11. The sequence goes on along the minus strand of NZ_CAXSXW010000006.1, from coordinate 158,333 downwards.
GCTGGGCATCGGCATCGCCACGCTGTATCGCAAAATAAAGAAATATTCGCTGGCGGCGGGTCAGAACTGACGGGAACTGCGGGCAATAAAAAATCCACGCGAGCGCGTGGATTTTGTGGAGGGCATCACGGCGAAGAAACGCTTAGACGTTGAATCGTGATTTGATATTTATTGAATTGATATTTAATGTTTTTATTTTTGATTTTTATTTTCATACTCATGTCTGTACTCACTTTAGTTGATGCTGCTATCTGAGGCTAGTTACCACTGACCCTGACCCAAATTCAGTGCAGTGCTAAATCAGAGCTAGATGGCCCCTTGATGACGTCGGGCTACAGATGATGTGAAGTCGTGTCGAAACCTTGATATAATGAGTACAGATTACACATTCGATAGCTGAGGAATCGCGATGAGCAATGACAAGAAAACGCAGGTGTATTACGTTAAACCGTCTCGCGCTGACATTGTTCGCTCGGTAGCAACGTCAACCGCCGTTGAGACGGGGCAGTCTTCTGAGAAGATCGAAGCTTCGCTTGAAGCGACGCGCAAAAAGTTCGCCCATCTTCGTCTTGCTGTTTAATCACGTCTTAACGCAGTACCGACCCAATAACACATCGGGCCGTAGTCCATTGACATACCTGCGTGGATAGCCGAAATATATTCGGCTTTGTTTTGCTCCCAGCTTTGATAATCCAGCGGCCTGTGTCCCCCCTGAACCGCCATCACATCAGCTAAAAGTCGTGATAAACGTCCATTGCCTTCCCGGAATGGATGGATGAGTATCAGCTCTACATGGGTTATAGCAATAGCCTCTATGATCTGTTCTTCGCTCATGTTAGTGCATGGTGTATATCGGGCAAGGTATTTAGCGTCGAAATCGTGTATTAGTTTTGGCAACTGTGCAGAGGGCGCGAACATAAAGCCCCCTTTGCTGATATTGACAGTCCTTTCTTGCCCGGCCCACTCATAGATGTTTCCCAGCCAGCGGCGATGCCAGCTTTTCAGCAAAGCAATGGTGATCTGCCCTGCTGGAAACTGCTCTTCAAAAATGCAGTGATAGAGCTTCTCTAACAGCACAAGCTCCGCTTCGTCCATCTCACCAGAATCAGCAATCCCCAGCTTATTTGCCAGAACTTGCTCATCGGAGTTTTTCTCATATTGTCCTTCACTGCCAGAGATACGGTATCGGCTCATGGGAACATCCTGCGCTAATGGGTGCTAAGAAATTATAACGCTGGGTGAGGAGAGTAACAATGGTCGTATAATCAGACAGTTACAAAAGTGTAGGCTGAAATATAGTTTTTATAATCTGATGGGAAATTATCGTTAATAATCAGCATTAACAGACCAATACATCATGGTTTACGAAACATCAATAGTGCTGCGCGCGCTTCCTACCCATTCTTCAAGTTTATTTGCCCAGTCCTGCATCATAACCTTTCGCTCATCAAGATAAGTTACATGGTTGTATGTGCGACGAACATTGTTGGTATCAGCGTGCGCAAGTTGGGCCTCAATAGCATCAGGTCGATAGCCCATCTCGTTTAAACGGGTACTTCCAGTGGTTCGGGTTGCATGTGGGCTATATGTACCACTCCAGCCGAGGCTTTTACGTAGCTGGCGCAGCGAGTGCGATGTCATTGGACCTAACGGATTATCCCTGCCCGGGAAAAGGTGCTGCCGATGCCCGGTTAATCCCTGTAGTGTTCTGAGCATTTTGATAGCTTGGGAGGGTAGGGGAATAACGTGTTCTCTCGGGCTTTCATTCGCGCTGCCGGAATTGTCCACAGGGCGTTATCAAGATCGAATTCTGTCCATTCTGCTTCGGTGGCTTCTGCAGGACGCGTCAATGTCCACCACATAAGCCACATACAATAGTTAACCTGGTACGAGCCACGACTATTATCAAAACAGTTTAATAACTTTCCGATTTGCTGAGGATTCAGTGCTTGTTTGTGCTGTGTCTTATTGGCCGGAAGGGCCTTGCGCACAGGCCGTACAGGATCGCTATCAGCTCTAAGCGTTGCAACTGCTAACTCAAAAACTGATGAAACGGTGCGGCGAGCTTCAGCGGCAACTGTCGGTGCTCCTCGTTTAGCAGTTTCTTGAAGAATTCTAAGGATATGGTGTGGAGTGACCTCTCTGATTGGGAGCTTACCTATTGCGGGGAAAACCACACGCTCAAGCATATCCAGTCGGCGCGTTTTGGTAATTTCGGCCCAGTCTTTCATCTGCAACCACTCTTTAGCGATCAGCTTAAAGGTGTTGGAGACGTCGTTGACCTTGCGGATCTTATCTAACTGGCGAGCCTGTGTCGGGCTAACTCCATCTGCGACTTGCTTACGCGCTTGCTGAAATGAAAAATCCACGCAATTGCGTGGATTTTGTGGTTTTTTTCGATGTTCATGAGGTTCAATGAAACCTCATGAGACAACAAATTTTATTTAGACGTTGAACAGGAAGTTCATCACATCGCCATCTTTCACGATGTAATCCTTTCCTTCAGCGCGCATTTTCCCGGCTTCTTTGGCACCCTGCTCGCCTTTATAGGCAATAAAGTCTTCATAGGCGATGGTCTGCGCGCGGATAAAGCCTTTTTCAAAGTCGGTGTGGATTTTACCCGCGGCCTGCGGGGCAGTGGCGCCGACGGGGATAGTCCAGGCGCGCACTTCCTTCACCCCTGCGGTAAAGTAGGTCTGCAGGTTCAGCAGCTCGTAGCCGGCGCGGATAACGCGGTTCAGGCCCGGCTCTTCGAGACCCAGCTCGGCCATAAACTCATCGCGGTCGGCATCGTCCAGCTCGGCGATATCGGACTCAACGGCGGCGCAAACGGCGACCACCACAGAACCTTCGGCGGCGGCGATTTCGCGGACTTTATCGAGATAAGGGTTGTTCTCAAAGCCGTCTTCGTTGACGTTGGCGATATACATGGTCGGCTTCAGGGTCAGGAAGCTCAGATATTTAATCGCCGCTTTGTCTTCGTCGGTCAGATTTTTCAACGAACGCAGCATACCGGCATTCTCAAGGTGCGGCAGGCATTTTTCCAGCGCCGCCAGCTCGGCTTTCGCGTCTTTATCGCCGCCTTTGGCTTTCTTCTGCACGCGATGGATGGCGCGTTCGCAGGTATCCAGGTCGGAGAGCGCCAGTTCGGTATTGATCACTTCAATATCGTCAGCCGGGTCCACTTTATTGTTAACGTGGATAATGTTGTCGTTTTCGAAACAGCGCACCACGTGACCGATAGCTTCGGTTTCGCGGATGTTGGTCAGAAACTGGTTGCCCAGGCCTTCACCTTTCGACGCGCCTTTAACGAGGCCTGCGATATCAACGAATTCCATCGTGGTTGGCAGAATACGCTGTGGTTTGACGATTTCAGCCAGTTTGTCCAGACGCGGATCGGGCATCGGCACGACACCGGTGTTCGGCTCAATGGTACAGAAGGGGAAGTTGGCCGCTTCAATACCCGCTTTAGTGAGCGCATTGAACAGGGTGGATTTGCCGACGTTGGGCAAACCGACGATACCGCATTTGAATCCCATGATTTAAATCACCTTAATCTTTGGATAATCAACCTGTTACAGTGAACAGATTGCAGAAAAGTAAATAGCTTCGCCTATTATACACGGTGCGTGACAAAAATTCCGCACGCCGACCGGTTATTGCGCTTTAAAAGCGTGTAAACGGTTGGTCGCCTTGGTCAGGCCATCCTTCAGCCACACCTCGGTGCAGCGCGCCGCTTCGTCAACGGCCTCATCAATCAGCTTCTGTTCGCTGGCGGGGGGCTTGCCCAGCACAAAACCGACAACTTTATTTTTATCGCCCGGATGGCCGATTCCCACGCGTAAGCGGTGAAAGTTCGGGTTATTGCCCAGCTTGCTGATGATGTCTTTCAGGCCATTATGGCCGCCGTGGCCGCCGCCCAGCTTAAACTTAGCCACGCCTGGCGGTAAGTCGAGCTCATCGTGGGCGACCAGGATTTCGTCCGGGTTGATGCGAAAGAAGGTCGCCATCGCGCCGACGGCTTTGCCGCTCAGGTTCATAAAGGTCGTCGGCACCAGCAGGCGGACATCCTCGCCGGCAAGGTTAATCCGCGAGGTGTAGCCGAAGAATTTGCTCTCTTCGCGCAGCGGCGCGCGGTGGCGTTCAGCCAGTAAATCCACGTACCAGGCGCCGGCGTTATGTCGGGTCGCTGCGTATTCAGCGCCGGGGTTCGCCAGGCCGACAATTAATTTTATGCTCACTTTTTTATCCTGCTTGGATCGTTCTCTGGCGCGTAGTGTACTGTCTGCGCGCGCGGTTGACAAAATTCTGCCAGCGAAACGCACCCGCCACAGATAATCACGGGTTTGAATAATTAGAATTTGATGTTGTTCAGTGGGTTATTTGTAAACTTTTGTTGGCAAGATGTTCGCTTCTGTGATCGTCCACGCAATCGCTATATTGGCCATTGTCTATACTACACCTATAAGATTTGGGGATATTCCCATGCAACCCAAGGTTCCGGAGGTGACATATGAAACGCAGAAACGCTTCGTTACTCGGTAATGTGCTGATGGGGTTGGGGTTGGTCGTCATGGTTGTCGGCGTTGGTTATTCTATTTTAAACCAGCTTCCGCAGCTTGACCTGCCGCAGTTTTTCGCACACGGCGCGATCTTGAGTATCTTTGTCGGCGCGGTACTGTGGCTGGCCGGCGCCCGTATCGGCGGTCATGAACAGGTTAGCGACAGATACTGGTGGGTTCGCCACTACGATAAACGCTGCCGCCGCGATCAGCATCGCCACAGCTGAGTGAATTCCAGACCGCCAGCCGTTGTGAACGGCTGGTGCGCTTTCATGCCGCCCGTTCAGGCTGCCCGCCTGTTGGTGTCTCAAATTCTCCTTTCTCTCTTCGTCTTTCTTCGCCACCGTCTGCCTAATACAATTCCTGTACAGAACGCTTGACCCTGACGTCACGTCAGGCAGCAGAGTGGCGCCACTGGTAAACGAAAGGAGCAGTCATGTTAATTCAGGTGGGTGAACTGGCGAAGCGCGCCGGCATAACCGTCCGCACGCTACATCACTATGAACAAACGGGACTGCTGACGCCTTCGGCCAGAAGCGCGGCGGGTTACCGGCTCTATAATCTGGCGGCCGTTCAGCGACTGCATATGATCAAAGCGCTGGCGCAGGCCGGGCTGGAGCTCGCCACTATCAAGGACTATCTCGACCGGGACGCCTTCTCGCTGTCCGACCTGCTGGTCAAGCAGATCGCCACCCTCGACCGGCAGCTGCAAACCCTCTCCACGCTGCGCCAGCGCCTGGCGCTGCTGCGTGAAGAGCTGGACAGCGGAGACGAGCCCGACCTGGAGTCCTGGCTACAAACGCTGGAGCTGATGAAAATGTACGATCGCTGGTTTAGTCAACAGGAATTACAGGTGCTGCCGTTCGCAGAGCAGGATGCGCAACGTAACCAGATATGGCTGAAGCTGGTAGGTGAAGCGCAGCAGCTTATGGGCGAACGCTGTCCGGCCGATGAGCCTCGGGCGATTGCGCTGGCCACCCGCTGGATGGCGCAGCTGGAGCAGGATACCGCCGGCAGGCCGGAGTTTCTGACTCGCCTGAATGAGATGCACGCCGCCGAACCGCAGATGCGCGAACAAACCGGGGTGACGCCGGAGATGATTGATTTCATTACCCGTGCTTTTGCCGAAAGCAAGCTGGCCATCTGGGCGCGCTATCTGAACGCCGAAGAGCTGGCTTTTACACGGCAGCACTATTTCGATCGCCTGATGGAGTGGCCGGCGCTGGTGGCCGAGCTGCATCGGGCCTGTCGTGAGAAGCGGGAGCCTGCCTCCGCGGAAGGTCAGCAGCTGGCGCAGCGCTGGCTGGCGCTGTTCCAGTCTTACGCGGGAAAGGATCCGCACACGCAGCAGAAGTTTCGTTATGCCATGGAGCGGGAGCCGCATTTGATGAAGGGAACGTGGATGACGCCGGAGGTGCTTGGCTGGCTTCAGCAGGCGATTGGCGTAATGATGCGGCAGGCGCCGGGGCCTGCCGCCGGGTAATTAAATATCCGCCAGCGCGGCGCTGCGGTCCGGGTAGAAGCTCAGGCGGCCCGGAATCGGTTTAACGCCTGCCCGCGCCAGGGTACGCAGCGGCTGAAATTCCAGGTTCGACACGCGTAGCTCACAGCCTTCCGGCAGCTTATTCACGAAGCGCTGGAAGGCATCCAGTCCGCCGGCATCCAGCACCGGCACCGCATCCCACTTCAGCACGACGATACGCTTGCCAGCAATCCGCGTTTCCAGATCGGTAAACAACCCTTCCGCGGCGGCGAAAAACAGCGGACCAATGACGCGCAGCACCAGTACGTCATCGGGAACCTCGACATTGACCGGCGCGAGGCGGGTCATCCGCGCGATCCGGCGCATAAACAGCAGGGAAGCCAGCACAATACCGACGCTAATAGCGATGACCATATCAAACAGGACGGTCAGCGACATACACATCAGCATGACGATAATGTCGTCTTTTGGCGCATAGCGCAGCAGGTTAACGACCTTGTGCGCTTCGCTCATATTCCATGCCACCATCAGCAGCAGCGCCGCCATCGCGGAAAGCGGCAGCCAGGAGAGCAGAGGGGCAAGCACCAGCAGCGCCATGATCACCAGCAGCGCGTGGATCACGGCGGAAACCGGCGAGGTCGCCCCGGCGCGAACGTTGGCCGCCGAGCGGGCGATAGCGGCGGTGGCGGTAATGCCGCCGAAGAACGGTGCGACGATATTGCCGAGCCCCTGGCCAATCAGCTCGCTATTGGCCTTGTGTTTGGTGCCGGTCATGCCGTCCAGCACCACGGCGCACAGCAGGGACTCAATCGCCCCGAGCATGGCCATGGAAAACGCCGCCGGCAGCAGCGCCTGCAGCGAGGACCAGCTGAGGGGGAAGTCTGAACCGGGCATATCCCACGGCAGCACCAGCTGCGGCAGCAGCTGCGGAATACCGTTGCCCTGGCTGCCGTCGGCGAGAATATAGTGGAACTGAGAGCCGATGGTGGCGACGTGCCCGCCAAGCAGGTTGACCACGCCCATCACCGCGCAGCCCGCCAGCAGGGCCGGCAGGTGGCCCGGCAGACGAATCCCCAGACGCGGCCAGATAATCAGCGTGCCCAGCGTGACAACGCCGATGGCGGCATCGCCGGGGTTAATGGTCGGCAGCGCCATCGCCAGCGCGCCGACTTTCTGCAGATAATGTTCAGGCACGTGGGCCATCTGCAGACCGAGAAAATCTTTAATTTGCATGGTACCGATGGTGATACCGATCCCGGAGGTGAAGCCGAGGGTGACCGATAGCGGAATATACTCAATCAGGCGGCCAAAGCGCGCCAGGCCGAAAAGAATCAGGAAGATCCCCGACATCAAGGTGGCGACCAGCAGCCCGGCGAGCCCGAACTGCTGCGAGACCGGGTAGAGGATCACCACGAAAGCGGCGGTTGGCCCGGACACGCTGAAGCGCGAGCCGCCGGTTAAAGCAATTACGATCCCCGCCACCGCGGAGGTATAGAGACCGTACTGCGGCGCCACCCCGCTGCCAATTGCCAGCGCCATCGCCAGCGGGATAGCGATAATCCCGACGGTAATCCCGGCAATCACATCACGAGTAAACCGCGAAGCGGTATATTTTTCTTTCCAACAAGCGTCGATGAGGGCGCGGAAAGGCATCACATGTGAGGAAAATAATCTGTTCACAATAATGTTTCATCCATGAGCGCATCATCTGTCAACTAAATGGCAGGTGAAGGAGGCATCGGTCATTTCCACGTCATCCTTCGGGATGCCTCTGTGTTGGCTGCGTTCATTTACCCCGGTCTCGTACTGCCTGTACGCTGCCGGAGATTCATTCACTTGCCGCCTTGACGCATGCCGAATGATTTTGTGGAGAATAAAAGGTTCAGAGACAAAAAAACCCGCCGCAGCGGGTTTTTGAGCCGGGCTCGATTAATGTTCGAACATAGCAGAGATAGATTCTTCGTTGCTGATACGACGAATCGCTTCGGCCAGCATACCAGACAGCGTCAGAGTACGTACCTTTTCCAGCGCTTTGATTTCCGGCGTCAGCGGAATAGTATCGCAGACGACGAATTCGTCAATCACAGAGTTTTTGATGTTCTGGATGGCGTTGCCGGAGAAGATCGGGTGCGTGGCGTAGGCGAATACGCGTTTCGCGCCGCGCTCTTTCAGCGCTTCCGCAGCTTTACACAGGGTACCGCCGGTATCGATCATATCGTCAACCATTACGCAGTCACGGCCGGCGACGTCACCGATGATGTGCATCACCTGAGAAACGTTAGCGCGCGGACGGCGTTTGTCGATGATAGCCATATCGGTATCGTTCAGCAGCTTGGCGATAGCGCGAGCGCGAACCACGCCGCCGATGTCCGGAGAAACCACGATAGGGTTATCCAGGTTCAGCTGCAGCATATCTTCCAGCAGGATCGGGCTGCCGAATACGTTATCCACCGGAACGTCAAAGAAGCCCTGAATTTGTTCTGCGTGCAGGTCAACGGTCAGAACGCGGTCAACGCCGACGCTGGACAGGAAGTCAGCAACCACTTTCGCGGTGATAGGCACACGAGCAGAACGAACACGACGGTCCTGGCGAGCATAACCGAAGTAGGGGATAACAGCGGTGATACGACCTGCCGAAGCACGACGCAGAGCATCAACCATAACAACCAGTTCCATCAGGTTGTCGTTGGTGGGAGCACAAGTGGACTGGATGATGAAAATATCACCACCGCGTACGTTTTCATTGATTTGTACGCTGACTTCGCCGTCGCTAAAACGACCTACAGCGGCGTCGCCAAGAGAAGTGTACAGGCGGTTGGCAATACGTTGTGCTAGTTCCGGGGTGGCGTTACCAGCAAAAAGCTTCATATCAGGCACGAGAAGAACCTCAGGCATGCGTCCAGTGGTGGATGAAATGGGCCAAAAACGGTGCGGGTGGGCACGATTTCATCCAGGCGGTGTATTTAAAGAGCCCGATGCAACGTCTGGAACAGGGTGACGTTGTCACCGTAACTCAGTTTCCCCGGCGTTTTCACCAAATTTGCTATAATGAGCAGAACTTAGCGCAGCGCCTGCTTGAGCGGAGAGATATTAACACCTCGCGCTACGAAGCCATGCAGCCATGCCGGGGCTTTTTCAAGCACCTGACGAGCGGCGGATTCAGTGTCAAATTCAGCAAAAACACATGCACCGGTGCCAGTCAGGCGCGACGGCGCATATTCTAACAGCCAGGAAAGCGCTGCATCAACCTCACGAAAACGTTTTCTTGCGATAACCTCGCAATCATTGCCGAATTTACATTTTAATAACGTATTAATTGACCTTGACGGGGTATTGCGCGGGAGTTCCGGATCGCGAAAAATGATCGGCGTGGGAATGCTCACTCCCGGATGGGCCACCAGATACCATTTTTCCTCCGGTTCGGCCGGGGTGAGAATTTCCCCGACGCCTTCAGCAAAGGCCGCATGGCCGCGCACGAACACCGGCACGTCGGCGCCCAGCTGCAGACCCAACGCCGCCAGCTCATCTTCCGAGAGATGGCAGCCCCATAAGTGATTCAGCGCCACCAGTACGGTCGCGGCGTTGGACGAACCGCCGCCGAGGCCGCCGCCCATCGGAAGAACCTTGTCGATGCTGATATCGGCGCCGCTGCCCGCAGGAAGCTTCCCGGCCTGGGCTGCGGCCTGCATTAAAAGCCTGGCCGCGCGAATAATCAGGTTCTCTTCATCCGGCACGCCGTCAACCGGCGTCAGCAGACGCAGCTGGCCATCGTCGCGCGGTTCAATCGTCAGCGTGTCGCCATAATCCAGAAACTGAAACAGCGTCTGCAGGGTGTGGTAACCGTCGGCGCGCTGCCCGGTAATATACAAAAACAGATTCAGCTTTGCGGGAGAAGGCCAGCGGGTCATCATTTCACAATCCAGTTATCCATTTTCAGCTTGATGCGCTGACTGCCGTCGTTAAGCTCCATATTGGCCGGTAGCGAAGGTTTGGTGTCCGAGGTGTAGCCACCGTAGGTGACGTGCCAGGTTTTGCCGTTTTGCGTGTAGTTCAGCTCGCGCAGGCGGTACTGATCGTCAAGCGAGTAGTCGGTGGCCTCGCCCGGCAGGCCAATAATCCACTGGCGCAGGCTGTTGAGCGGAATCGGCATGCCGGTCAGGCGGCCAATCATCTCTTCGGCGTCGGTCGCCGTGTAGGTCTGGCCTTTATTGTCAATCAGCTGCACGCTGCCCGGCTGGGCGGTTAACGACAGCTCGGTGCTGCCGAGGGGGTTAGTCAGCAGCAGGCGGTAGCGGTCCTGGCCGGTTTGCTGCCAGAAGAAGCGGGCATAGACTTTTTGCTCATCAGAAAGATAAGCAAAAGCGCCGCGCGTCTGGAACTGATTAAGATTGCGGACATCTTGCTGGTGCTGACGCCACTGTGGAGAATCCGGGCTTTTACCCGGCCCTTTCGGAGCATTAATCGCACAGGCGGTCAGAACGAGGCTTGCCAGCGGCAACAGGCGGAACAGTCGATTCATAATGATGACAAATCCTTGATGTCTACAGTGAAATGCGGCGAATGGGAGAAACAGGCGGCCGATTTGTGTAGCGGGTTACAATTATAACCATTAATGCTAGCGTTGCCGGACGGTAGCGTCTACGTTCAAGTTGTCTGAAATCAAAAAATTACCGTTAATGGCTATTACAGATTAGCTATTACTCCAAAAGGGGAGCCTCTCTTTTATTGATTACGCGCATCCTGTATGATGCCTGCAGACTAACCTTAGCAACGCTGGTACTACTCCCTCACAATGACGCTTTTAGCTCTTGGCATTAACCACAAAACAGCTCCTGTAGCGCTGCGAGAACGCGTAACGTTTTCGCCGGATACGCTCGATCAGGCGCTGGAGAGCTTGCTGGCCCAGCCAATGGTGCAGGGCGGGGTGGTGCTGTCGACCTGTAACCGCACGGAACTCTATCTCAGCGTCGAAGAGCAGGATAACCTTCAGGAAGTGCTTATCCGCTGGCTGTGCGACTACCACGGTTTAAATGAAGACGACCTGCGCAAAAGCCTCTACTGGCATCAGGACAACGAGGCGGTTAGCCATCTGATGCGCGTCGCCAGCGGCCTGGATTCGCTGGTGCTGGGCGAGCCGCAGATCCTCGGGCAGGTGAAAAAAGCCTTTGCCGACTCCAGCCGTGGTCACCTGAACGTTAGCGAGCTGGAGCGCATGTTCCAGAAGTCGTTCTCGGTGGCCAAACGCGTGCGTACCGAAACCGATATCGGCGCCAGCGCGGTCTCCGTGGCGTTTGCCGCCTGTACCCTGGCGCGACAAATCTTCGAATCACTCTCCAGCGTGACCGTGCTGCTGGTTGGCGCCGGTGAGACTATCGAGCTGGTGGCCCGCCATCTGCGCGAGCATAAGGTGCGCAAGATGGTGATTGCTAACCGCACCCGCGAGCGCGCTCAGGCGCTGGCCGATGAAGTCGGCGCGGAGGTAATCGCCCTGAGCGACATCGACGAACGGCTAAAAGAAGCGGATATCATTATTAGTTCTACCGCCAGCCCGCTGCCGATTATTGGCAAAGGGATGGTGGAGCGCGCGCTAAAGGCGCGCCGCAATCAGCCGATGCTGCTGGTGGATATCGCCGTTCCGCGCGATGTCGAACCGGAGGTTGGCAAGCTGGCGAACGCCTATCTCTACAGCGTGGACGATCTGCAAAACATCATTCAGCACAATCTGGCGCAGCGTAAAGCCGCGGCGGTGCAGGCGGAAACCATTGTCGAGCAGGAAGCCAGTGAATTTATGGCCTGGCTGCGCGCTCAGAGCGCCAGCGAGACTATCCGCGAATATCGCTCCCAGGCCGAGCAGGTCCGCGAGGAGCTGACGGCAAAAGCGCTGGCTGCGCTCAATCAGGGCGGCGATGCGCAGGAAATCATGCAGGATCTGGCGCGTAAGCTGACTAACCGCCTGATCCACTCGCCAACCAAATCTCTTCAGCAGGCCGCCCGTGACGGGGATGATGAACGCCTGCATATTCTGCGCAACAGCCTCGGGCTGGAATAGCGCACCTTTCTCTCTTTTTTAGGACAGGGTGAATTCACGCCTATGAAGCCTTCTATTGTTGCCAAACTGGAAGCCCTTTACGAACGCCATGAGGAAGTTCAGGCGCTACTCGGCGATGCCGCAACCATCGCCGATCAGGATAAATTTCGCGCATTGTCGCGCGAATACGCACAGCTGAGCGACGTCGCCCGCTGCTACACCGACTGGCGTCAGCTGCAGGATGATATCGAAGCCGCGCAGATGATGCTCGACGACCCGGAAATGCGCGAAATGGCGCAGGAAGAGCTGCGCGAAGCGAAAGAAAAGGGTGAGCAGATGGAGCAGCAGCTGCAGGTTCTGCTGCTGCCAAAAGACCCGGACGACGAGCGTAACGCGTTTGTTGAAGTTCGCGCCGGTACCGGCGGCGATGAAGCGGCGCTGTTCGCGGGCGATCTGTTCCGTATGTACAGCCGTTACGCGGAATCACGCCGCTGGCGCGTGGAAATCATGAGCGCCAACGAAGGCGAGCACGGCGGCTTTAAAGAAGTGATTGCCAAAATCAGCGGCGACGGCGTCTATGGGCGACTGAAGTTCGAATCCGGCGGCCATCGCGTACAGCGCGTACCGGCCACCGAATCCCAGGGGCGTATCCATACCTCCGCCTGCACCGTGGCGGTCATGCCGGAGCTGCCGGAAGCCGAAATGCCGGATATCAACCCGAGCGATCTGCGCATCGATACCTTCCGCTCCTCCGGCGCGGGTGGTCAGCACGTTAACACCACCGACTCGGCGATCCGTATTACCCACCTGCCGACCGGCATCGTCGTCGAGTGTCAGGACGAACGTTCTCAGCACAAAAACAAAGCCAAAGCGCTGTCGGTGCTTGGCGCGCGTATTCGCGCCGCGGAAGTCTCAAGGCGCCAGCAGGCGGAAGCTTCAGAGCGCCGTAACCTGCTGGGCAGCGGCGATCGCAGCGATCGTAACCGTACCTATAACTTTCCGCAGGGCCGCGTGACCGATCACCGCATCAACCTGACGCTTTACCGTCTGGACGAAGCGATGGAAGGCAAGCTGGATATGCTGATTGAGCCGATCGTTCAGGAATATCAGGCCGATCAGCTGGCCGCCCTTTCCGAGCAGGAATGATGACTTTTCAGCAGTGGCTGACGCAGGCCATCGTCCGCCTGAGCCAAAGTGAAAGCCCGCGCCGGGATGCCGAAATCCTGCTGGGTCACGTGACCGGCAGGGCGCGGACCTATATTCTCGCCTTTGGCGAAACGGCGCTGACGGCGGCGCAGGCCGCCGAGCTGGAAACGCTGCTCAGCCGTCGCGCCCGGGGCGAGCCGGTGGCTCATCTGGTGGGCCAGCGCGAATTCTGGTCGCTGCCGCTGTTCGTTTCTCCCGCCACGCTGATCCCGCGTCCGGATACCGAATGCCTGGTTGAACAGACGCTGGCGCGGTTATCCGACAAGCCGTGCCGCATTCTCGATCTCGGCACCGGCACCGGCGCGATCGCTCTGGCGCTGGCCAGCGAACGCCCCGATTGCCACGTCACCGCCGTTGACGTAATGCCCGACGCGGTGGCGCTGGCGGCGCGTAACGCTGAACATCTCGCTATCCCTAACGTCAGGGTACTGCAAAGCCACTGGTTTAGCGCGCTCGCCGGGCAGCAGTTCGACATCATCGTCAGCAATCCGCCCTATATCGATGAAACCGACCCGCATCTTGCGCAGGGCGATGTGCGCTTTGAGCCGAAAACGGCGCTGGTCGCCGCCGATGGCGGTCTGGCCGATCTGGCGCATATCATCCGCGAAGGCCGCCGCTATCTGGCTGCCGGCGGCGTGATGCTGCTGGAACACGGCTGGACGCAGGGGGAAGCGGTGCGCGCAATCTTTCGCGCGGCGGGTTATGGCAATATTGCCACCTGTCGCGACTACGGAGACAACGAGCGTCTGACGCTCGGGCAATATCAGGGAGGCGTATGAATCTGTTTAACGCGGTACTGTATCTGCATATCGCCTGCGTGGTGGTTTCGGTGAGCCTGTTCGTGCTGCGCTACTGGTGGAGCTGGAGCGGAAACCGTCTGCTCGACCAGCGCTGGGTTCGTATCGCGCCGCACTGTAGCGATACGCTGCTGTTTCTCAGCGGCGCCGGATTAATGGCAATAACGCACTATCTGCCGTTTACCGAAGAGGGTACATGGCTGACTGAGAAGCTGTTTGGCGTTATCATTTATATCGCATTGGGATTTATCGCGCTGGGCCGTCGTCGCCAGCGCAGTCAGCAGAGCCGGTTTGTCGCCTTTCTGCTGGCCCTGGTGGTGTTGTTTATCATTATTCAACTCGCCATCACAAGAACACCGTTACTGGGGTAAGGCATGAGGTCGTTAGCTGATTTCGAATTTAATAAAGCGCCGTTATGCGACGGCATGGTCCTCATTTCTGAATTAATCCGCGACGATTTTCCGACGCACTATGTGCAGGATGAGCTGGAGCGGCTGCTGGGCCTGGCGCGTGAGGAGATTGCCGCTTCGTGGGACCAGGAGCGCCAGATAGAACGTCTGCTGGAGCTTTTCTATCATGACTGGGGCTTTAGCGATTCGCGCGGCGTTTACCGCCTGTCCGACGTGCTCTGGCTTGATAAAGTCCTGAACAATCGTCAGGGTAGCGCGGTATCGCTAGGCGCAATCCTGCTGTGGATTGCTCAGCGTCTGGCGCTGCCGGTGGTGCCGGTGATTTTTCCGACCCAGATGCTGCTGCGCGCCGACCCTGAAGAGAGCGAAGAGATGTGGCTCATTAATCCATTTAACGGCGAAACGCTTAACGAGCATACGCTGGAAGTGTGGCTGAAGGGCAATATTAGTCCGGTCGCCGAGCTGTTTAACGAAGACCTCGATGAAGCCGACAACGCGGAAGTGATCCGCAAGCTGCTCGACACGCTCAAATCGGCGCTGATGGAAGAGCGGCAGATGGAGCTGGCGTTACGGACCAGCGAAGCGCTGCTGCAGTTCAATCCGGAAGACCCGTACGAAATTCGCGACCGGGGACTGATATACGCCCAGCTGGATTGCGATCACGTGGCGCTGCAGGACCTCAGTTACTTCGTTGAACAGTGCCCGGAGGATCCCATCAGCGAGATGATCCGCGCGCAGATCAACACCATTTCGCACAAACAAATTACATTGCATTAGTCTGAAACCATTCCGGTTACACCCTGATAAGGCGAACTTATGAAACAAAAAGTGGTTAGCATTGGTGATATCAACGTAGCAAACGACCTGCCATTCGTGCTGTTTGGTGGCATGAACGTGCTGGAATCCCGCGATCTGGCGATGCGTATCTGCGAACACTACGTGACCGTCACGCAGAAGCTGGGTATTCCTTATGTGTTTAAAGCCTCTTTTGATAAAGCTAACCGTTCTTCCATCCACTCCTATCGCGGGCCGGGGCTGGAAGAAGGGATGAAGATTTTCCAGGAGCTGAAACAAACGTTCGGCGTGAAAATCATCACCGACGTTCACGAAGCCAGCCAGGCTCAGCCGGTCGCTGACGTGGTGGACGTTATTCAGCTGCCTGCGTTCCTCGCCCGTCAGACCGATCTGGTTGAAGCGATGGCGAAAACCGGCGCGGTGATCAACGTGAAAAAACCGCAGTTCGTGAGCCCGGGCCAGATGGGCAATATCGTCGATAAGTTTATCGAAGGCGGCAACGACAAAGTGATCCTTTGCGATCGCGGCGCGAACTTCGGCTACGATAACCTGGTCGTCGACATGCTGGGCTTTGGCGTGATGAAGAAAGCCTCCAATAACTCACCGGTTATCTTCGACGTTACTCACGCTCTGCAGTGCCGCGACCCGTTTGGCGCCGCTTCCGGCGGACGCCGCGCGCAGGTTGCCGAACTGGCGCGTGCCGGGATGGCGGTGGGTATCGCCGGCCTGTTTATTGAAGCGCATCCGGATCCGGAGCACGCGAAATGCGACGGTCCGTCCGCGCTGCCGCTGGATAAACTGGAGCCGTTCCTCAAGCAGATGAAAGCCATCGACGATCTGGTTAAAGGCTTCGATGAGCTCGATACCAGCAAGTAACCGTCGCTGAAATGACAAAAGCCTGCCCGTTGCAAAACCGGCAGGCTTTTTTTATCTCCCCGACAGGCGGACGCCGCCGGGGAAGGTTCAGGCAAAAATGGTCATCAGGTAGGCGGCGAACAGCGCCAGGTGCGCCGCGCCGTTCAGCACGTTGGTACGCCCGGTAGAGAACGATATCTGGCACAGCAGCAGCGAGGCGACCATCACCACCATTTCCGGCGCGCCAAGGCCAAAGCGCAGTTCGTTGCCGGTGAGGAAGGCGATAAGCGTCACCACCGGTACCGTCAGGGAAATGGTGGCCAGCACGGAGCCGAAGAACAGGTTCATCGCCCGCTGGACCTGATTGTTCAGGACCGCTTTCAGCGCGCCAAGGCCTTCCGGAGAGAGGATCAGCAGCGCGACCAGGAAGCCGGTAAAGGCGACGGGGGCATTCATGCTGGTCAGCAGCGTCTCCAGCGGATTGGCGTTCATTTTAGTCACGGCGATAACCGCAACCAGGTGTACCAGCAGCCAGGCGGTGTGCCACTTGCTGCTATGGGCCGACGGTTTGCCGTGATGCGGGTCATCGTCGTCGCCGTCATCCTCGTGTTCGTAAACAAACAGGCTCTGGTGCGTTTTCGTTTGAATCAGCAGGAACACGCCGTACATGGCGGCGGAGATCAGCGCAACCAGCAGCGCCTGGCCGGTGGTGAAATTAGCCCCGGGCAGCGCCATGGGAAAGACCAGGACGATGATCGCCAGCGGAAAGAGGGCAATGAGGTACTGTTTAAGGCCGAACAGATTCATATACTGGGTGGCGAATTTGCGCCCGCCCAACAATAAAGAAAAACCTACCAGCCCGCCGGTAACAATCATGATGATTGAATAAAGCGTATCTCGCATCAGGGTCGGCGCGGCGTCGCCGGTGGCCATTAATGCGGAAATCAGGCTGACTTCGAGAATAACCACTGAAAGGCTTAAAATTAACGAACCATAGGGTTCGCCAAGGCGGTGCGCCAGAACGTCGGCGTGGCGAACAACGCTGAACGCGCTGCTCAGAATCCCGACCAGCGCCAGGATATTAATGGCAACGACCACTGGCAGTGACTGGCTGCTTCCCCAGAAAAACAGCACCGCCAGCGCCAGAACCGGAAAGGCGAGGGAGGTCTCCTTGTGGCGGGTTTTCACCGCCTCATGTGCATCGGTCATGAATTATCTCCAGGTGTGCAGGTGTTATAATTATAGATACTGTAAGTTAATAAAATAACAGACATTGATCGAACTACTTTGTTTTTTTACTTAAATTTACCACTCTGACCATGGAAAAGTGGTAGATTGCCATAAACTGCGGTTAATATCGTTTTGTATTTATTATTCAGATAATTACTAAAACATCTTTCTCATTTATCCATCGCCTTGCCAGCCGGTAAATTGCCTGACAGACTGACTATTCACCCTAAATCTGGAGGTCGCCATGCCCTATAGCAACAAAAGTGAATTACCCGACAGCGTTCAGCACGTTCTGCCTGCGCATGCCCAGGAGATTTACAAAGAGGCCTTTAACAGCGCCTGGGACCAGTATAAGCATAAAGAAGACCGACGCGATGACGCCAGCCGTGAAGAGACGGCGCACAAAGTCGCCTGGGCGGCGGTGAAAAATGAGTACCAAAAAGGCGATGATGATAAGTGGCATAAGAAGAAGTAATCGCTTTTGCTACCTCATGTGCTGCCTGAGCCCTTGCCCGCGGCTCGTTCATTGCTTATTGTCAAATAAAGCTGGATAATAATTCGGCAATACTTCACGGATGGCACCAGATAATCGCCGGGAAGCGGGCAGTGGCGGAGGTAGTAGAAAGTGTTAACGCGTGATTTCTTACTGAATGCGGATTGTAAAACGGCGTTTGGCGCTATTGAGGAATCGCTTCTTTGGTCGGCAGAGCAGCGGGCAGCCTCTTTGGCGGCGACCCTGGCCTGTCGTCCGGACGATGGCTCGGTGTGGATCTTTGGCTACGGTTCGCTGATGTGGAATCCGGCGCTGGAGTATCGCGAATCCTGTACCGGTACGCTACCGGGCTGGCACCGCGCGTTTTGCCTGCGGCTCACCGCCGGGCGCGGTAGCGCCACTCAGCCGGGTCGAATGCTGGCGTTGAAAGAGGGCGGGCGCACCACCGGCGTTGCCTATCGCCTGCCTGATGACACTCTCGAAGAAGAGCTGACCCTGCTGTGGAAGCGGGAGATGATCACCGGCTGCTACCTGCCGACCTGGTGTAAGCTGGATCTGGACGATGGCCGCACCGTCAATGCATTAGTTTTTATTATGGACCCGCGTCATCCGCTGTTTGAGGCGGACACCAGCGCGCAGGTGATAGCGCCGCTGATAGCGCACGCCAGCGGCCCGCTTGGCACCAACGCTCAGTATCTGTTCTCGCTCGATCAGGAGCTGCGGAAACTCGGGATGTACGATGCCTGCCTCGACGATTTAGTCGGCAAGGTGCGTCATCTGCTGGGGGAAAGCAGCCAGCCCGGGCTGGCTTAAGAGTATATCGCCCGGGTTTCCCCGGGCGTTTGCTATCAGGCGGGAACGTAGCTGATGGAGTGCTCCAGCGACTGGCTGTGGCTGTCGATGAGAACGTTCCAGGTGCCGCTGTAAGGCACGGTCAGATACGCGCTATCTCTGTCCTGCACACTCAGAATATCCGCATGACTATCGCCAGGCACTTTGGCGCTCATCAGGTGAATGTGGCAGCGTTCGGAACAACGCACCACCAACGTATCACCGCCAAACAACGTTAAACTTGCTTTTACCATTGCCATTTAATCTCGACCCCGTTTCTGTCTACAGCATCCTGCCAGCCCATTAACCCGCGTGATATTGTTCACACTTTGCTCTGTGCATAACACCAAAGGGGAGGGGGGCAGATGCTGATTTTGATCAAAAAAAGGAATAAAGATTAAACAAAAATGACGTTGTGCCTGAAAGCATTAAGCTGACATTGTTTTCGGTTAACAAACGCCGCCAGCTTAATATTTAATCCCGTTGAATGGCGGGTTTTTAGAAGGTCAGGACTTTATCCGCCGCCAGCGTCCACTGCGCCAGCTCGACGAGGGTGCCAATCTCCACGCCATCAATCAGCGGCAGCGCGCCGATTCCCCGGCCGTCAGCGCAGGTTTTACACAGCTTCACCGGCACGTTTTGCGCGGTGAGGATCTCCAGCATCTGCTGAATGTTGTAGCCTTCCGCTGGCTTCTGTCCGCGCAGGCCGGCGGTCACCGCATCAGACATTAAAAATAATTTCAGTTCGAGGTCAGACTGCTGCTCGCGCAGGGCGATAGCCAGACGCAGGCTATTGAACAGAGATTCGCTGCCGTAGGCGGCACCGTTAGCGATAATCACAATACGTTGCATAAGGACTCCTTCTATAAGGCACGGTTATTGCTTGGCTGAAGTATAAAGCGTTAACCCGGGGGAAGGGTATGAATAATGTGGCGGGTAATACGCCTGAGGTGGTCGACTGGTTTGCGCGCGCGCGTCGCTTACAGAAGCGGCAGCTGCACCAGCTGGCGCAGCAGGGGGCGCTGGCAGGCCAGATAAGCGCGCTGGTGCATATGCTGCAGTGCGAGCGCGGCGCGTCAAATATCTGGCTATGCTCGGGCGGCAGACTATACGCGGCGGAGTGCCGGGCGGGCGCGGCGCTGGTTGATGAGCAGCTCACGCGGTTTTATGCGGCGCTGGAACCTGCCCGCGATGCCGCCAGCAGCGCGCTCTGCTGGCGCATTGCCTGCGCGGTGTGGTATCTGACGCAGCTTGTCGCGTTGCGTAAACGCGTGCGCGGCCTGGAGATTGCCGCCGAAGAGGCCACCGGGCAGTTTAGCCGCATTATCCGCCACCTGTTGAATATCGTTCCGCAGCTCAACGACAGTATCGACGATCCGCAAATCGCCGGGCGGATGGTCGCGCTTTACAGCTTTATGCAGGGGAAAGAGCTGGTCGGACAGGAGCGCGCGCTGGGCGCGCTGGGCTTTGCCCGCGGACAGTTCAGCGATGAGCTGCGCCAGCAGCTGGTGGACCGCATTGACGGCCAGCAGCCCTGTTTTGACACTTTTCAGGCTTTAGCCAGTTCGCCGCAAACCGTTCTGTTTGTTGAGCAATGCCAGGCCGGCCTGGAAATTGAACAGCTGCGGCGGGTCGCCTGCACCCGCCAGCCGCCGCCGGACGAGGGAGAAACGGCGCTACGCTGGTTTTGCGTTCAGACCCTGCGTCTTGAGCAGCTGCGCGGCGTGGAAGAGCGGCTGATCGCAGACCTGCTTAACGCGGCCGATGCGCTGCTGGAGGGAGACGATCGGGAGGTCCAGATGCCGCCCGCCGACTGGCAGGAGGACGGTATAGCCCTGCGGCTGGATAAGCAGCTGTTGCCGCTGGTGCGCCAGCAGGCCCATGAGCTACAGCAGCTCTCCGCCCAGCTCGCGTCGTTAAAAGATGCGCTTGAAGAGCGCAAGCTGATTGAAAAAGCCAAAAGCGTGCTGATGACCCACCAGGGAATGCAGGAGGAGCAGGCCTGGCAGGCGCTGCGTAAAATGGCGATGGACAAAAATCAGCGCATGGTTGAGATAGCCCGCGCGCTGCTGACGGTGAAGTCGCTATGGCAAGTACCTCCAAAGGAGTAGATGCACAATCAGCGGGCATATATTGCCAGCCGACGGTGCAGTTTTTGCCTCAAACGCCCCCGGCAAGTGAGCCAACGCGCGTGAACCGGGCCTCCGCAAATCTGGCATTGGCTTTGCATTAAATAAAACGAGTGAATAAAGGTTTAGGGCAGCGGGCCAACGGCGGCACGTATGTCTAAGGATAAAGGCGTCCAGCGGTGCGTAAGCACCGCCGGGCGCTTTTTTTTTGCGCGTTTCTGGAGCGGGTATGGGCGATACGTTTTCAATTTCACGGCGGCGTTTATTACAGGCGGGGGCGGCGCTGGGCGGCGCGATGCTGCTCCCCGGCATAATGCAGGCGGCGTGGGCGGCTGGGTCGGATAAGCCGGAACAGACCACCGTGCGGGTGGGGTTTATTCCGCTAACCGACTGCGCTCCTTTAGCCATCGCTTCCCTGAAGGGATTCGATAAAAAGTACGGCATCACCCTCGTCCCGAGCAAGGAGGCCAGCTGGGCGGCGGTGCGCGATAAGCTGGTTGCCGGGGAGCTGGACGCCGCGCACATTCTGTACGGCATGCTCTACGGCCTTGAGCTGGGGATCGCCAGTAAACCGCAGGCGATGGCCAATCTGATGACCCTTAACCGCAACGGTCAGGCGATAACGCTCTCCAGCGAGCTGCAGGAGAAGGGCGTCACCGATCTGGGCGGGCTGAAAAAACTGATCGGCCAGCAGGCGCCGGGCAGCTACACCTTCGCCCACACCTTCCCAACCGGCACCCACGCGATGTGGCTCTACTACTGGCTGGCGAGCGGTGGAATTAATCCCTTTGACGATATTCGCACCGTCGTTGTGCCGCCGCCGCAGATGGTAATGAACATGCGCATCGGCAATATGAGCGGCTTTTGCGTTGGCGAACCGTGGAACGCGCGCGCGATTAACGATCGTATCGGCTTCACCGCCGCCACTTCGCAGGATATCTGGCCGGAGCATCCGGAAAAAATTCTCGGCACCCGCAGCGAATGGGTTGAGCGTCATCCCAACACCGCGCGCGCGCTGGTGGCGGCGCTGATGGAGGCCCAGCGCTGGATTGACGCATCCGCCGAGAACACCCGCGAAACGGCGCGCCTTCTCGCCAGACGCGCGTGGCTGAACACCAAAGAGCAGTACCTCAGCGGGCGCATGCTCGGCGAATACGACAACGGTATCGGCCGCCGCTGGCAGGACGCGCACCCGATGCGCTTCTACGAACGGGGAGAAGTGAGTTTTCCGTGGCTCTCGGACGGCATGTGGTTTTTGACCCAGTTCCGCCGTTGGGGATTGCTGAAGTTGGCGCCGGATTATCTGGCGGTGGCCCAGCGCATTAACCGGATTGACGTCTGGAAAGAGGCCGCGCAGGCGGTCGGCGGCATCAGCGCGCCGACGCAGGCGATGCGCAGCAGCACGCTGATCGATGGCAAGGTCTGGAATGGGGCCGATCCGGAAGGCTACGCCCGCAGTTTCGCGATTCAACGTAAGGGGGCATGAGATGAAACACGCATATAAACCGCAACCGCAGGCCGGCGCCGACAGCGCGCCCGGCGAAGTCATTACCCTGCCGCCGTTGCAGGTGCGCAAAACCACGCCTCCGCTCAGCCGCTGGCTGCGGGATGTCACCCAACGTCTTCTGCCGCCGCTGCTCGGGCTGGGATTGCTGCTGCTGGGCTGGCAGCTGGCGGCGATGAACAGCAAAGGCTTTCCGACGCCGCTCAGCACGCTGGATTCCGCGCTAACCCTTTTCGCCGACCCGTTTTATCAGGACGGGCCGAACGATATGGGCATCGGCTGGAACGTGCTGGCGTCGCTGCAGCGGGTGGCGGTGGGATTTGGTCTTGCCGCGCTGGCGGGAATTCCGCTCGGCTTCCTGATTGGCCGCTCGCTGTTTTTCGCCCGCATGTTTAACCCGCTGATCGCGCTGCTGCGCCCGGTCAGCCCGCTGGCCTGGCTGCCCATCGGCCTGCTGCTGTTCCAGAAAGCGGAACCCGCCTCCAGCTGGACCATTTTTATCTGCTCGATCTGGCCGATGGTCATTAACACCGCCGAGGGCGTGCGGCGTATTCCGGAAGATTACCTCAACGTCGCCCGGGTGCTGCAGCTGTCGGAGTGGACGGTGATGCGCAAGATCCTCTTTCCGGCGGTATTGCCCGCGGTGCTGACCGGGGTTCGTCTCTCCATCGGTATCGCCTGGCTGGTGATTGTCGCCGCCGAAATGCTCACCGGCGGCTTAGGGATCGGCTTCTGGATCTGGAACGAGTGGAACAACCTCAACGTCGAAAACATCATCATCGCCATCGTCATTATCGGCGTGGTCGGGCTGCTGCTGGAACAGGGGCTGATGCTGCTCGCCCGTCGTTTTAGCTGGCAGGAAAAATAGGGAGTCGCAGATGAAACCATTAATTCAGGTCCAGGGCGTCAGCCAGCGTTTTAACACCGCCAGCGGCGAATTCCTGGCATTGCAGAACGTCTCCTTCGACATCTACGAAGGGGAAACCATCAGCCTGATCGGCCACTCCGGCTGCGGTAAATCAACCCTGCTGAATCTGATAGCCGGGATAGCCCTGCCGACGGAAGGCGGCCTGCTGTGCGACAACCGTGAAATCGCCGGGCCGGGGCCGGAACGCGCGGTGGTGTTTCAGAACCACTCCCTGCTGCCGTGGCTGACCTGCTTTGACAACGTGGCGCTGGCGGTGGATCAGGTCTTTCGCCGCAGCATGAGCAAAGGCGAGCGCAAAGAGTGGATTGAGCACAACCTCGAGCGGGTACAGATGGGACACGCCCTGCACAAGCGCCCGGGAGAAATCTCCGGCGGCATGAAGCAGCGCGTTGGCATTGCCCGGGCGCTGGCGATGAAACCGAAAGTGCTGCTGCTGGATGAACCCTTTGGCGCCCTTGATGCCCTGACGCGGGCGCATTTACAGGACGCGGTGATGCAGATCCAGCAGTCGCTGAATACCACCATCGTCATGATTACCCATGACGTTGATGAAGCGGTGCTGCTTTCCGACCGGGTGCTGATGATGACCAACGGCCCGGCGGCGACGGTCGGGGAGATCCTCGACGTCAATCTGCCGCGACCGCGTCATCGCGTGCAGCTGGCGGACGATAGCCGCTATCACCATCTGCGCCAGCAGATCCTGCACTTCCTCTATGAAAAACAGCCAAAAGCGGCGTAGGGGGGCGGCGATGAGGCGGCAACTGGTGATTATTGGCAACGGTATGGCGGCCACGCGCCTGGCGCAGGCGCTGGTAGAGCGCGATGCGCAGCGGTTTAGCATCACCCTCATCGGCGATGAGCCGCGCCAGGCCTATAACCGCATTCAGCTGTCGCCGGTGCTTGGCGCCGAGAAAGCGGCAAGCGAGACGCTGCTGCTGCCCGCGTCATGGTATCCGCGGCATAACGTGACGGTACGCGCCGGTGAAACGGTTACGGCGGTGGATATTGCGGCCCGTACGCTGCAAACCACCGCAGGCGAACTGGGCTGGGATGAGCTGGTGTTCGCCACCGGCTCGCTGCCGTTTCTGCCGCCGCTGCCGGGCATCACCCAGCCGCACGTTTTTGCTTTCCGCACCCTGGCGGACGTTGAGGGCATCCTGGCCATCGACGGCCCGGCGGTGGTCATTGGCGGCGGCGTACTCGGCGTAGAGGCCGCCGCGGCGCTGCGGCGTCATGGTGACGGTGTCACTTTACTCCATCGCGGAAGCGGGCTGATGGAGCAGCAAATCGATGCTTTTGCCAGCGAGCAGCTGCAAATGCTGCTTGCCGAGCGCGGGATTCGCTGCGTGATGGAGAGCCGTATCGCCGCTATTGATGAACATCAGGTGCGGCTGGAGGACGGCCGCGCGTTTGCCGCCTCGCGGGTGGTGCTGGCGACCGGCGTGCAGCCGAACAAACGGCTGGCCGAGCGCAGCGGGCTGGCCTGCGCCCGCGGAATCCTCGTTGACCGCCAGCTGGCAACCGCGCAGCCGGGCGTCAGCGCCATCGGCGAGTGCTGTGAAATCGACGGTCAGACCTGGGGGCTGGTGGCACCGTGTCTGCGCCAGGCGGAGGTGCTGGCGGACCGCCTGTGCGCGACCCCTGGCGAGGATTTCAGCTGGCAGGACAGCGGCACCCGCCTGAAGGTCACCGGCATTGAGCTCTTCAGCGCCGGCGAGCTGCGGGCCGCCGAACAGGATGACGTATATACCAGCTGGGATCCGCTGGATCGCCACTACCGTCGCCTGCTGCTGCGCGACGGCAAGCTGCGCGGCGTACTGCTGCTGGGCGATTGCAGCAGCGCCGCGCCCCTCACCGCTCTGCTGGGGGCGCATGCGCCGGCGCCGGCAGATTGGCTCTTCGATCCCTCTTCAACGATGCAGCCGCGCGCTGCGGGACAAACTACGATGACAAAACCTGTATTAGTGCTGGTCGGACACGGTATGGTCGGCCACCATTTTCTTGAGCAATGCGTCGACCGTCACCTTCATCAACAGTACCGGATTGTGGTGTTCTGCGAGGAGCGCTATGCCGCTTACGACCGGGTTCATCTGACTGAATATTTCGCCGGACGCAGCGCGGAATCGCTGTCGCTGGTTGAGGGCGATTTTTTCGCTCAGCACGGTATTGAGCTGCGCCTGAGCGAATCGGTCGCCAGCATCGACCGCGAAGCGCGGGTGGTGCGCGATGCCTTCGGCCACGAAACCCACTGGGATAAGCTGGTGCTGGCGACGGGGTCTTACCCGTTTGTTCCGCCGGTGCCGGGTCATAATCTCGAGGGCTGTTTTGTTTATCGTACGCTAGACGACCTCGACCAGATTGCCGCCCGCGCCGCAACCGCCCGACGGGGTGTGGTTATCGGCGGCGGCCTGCTCGGGCTGGAAGCGGCCAACGCGCTGAAGCAGCTGGGGCTGGAAACTCACGTTGTCGAGTTTGCGCCGAACCTGATGGCGGTGCAGCTGGACAACGGCGGCGCGGCGATGCTGCGGGAAAAAATCAGCCAACTGGGCGTCGGGGTGCATACCAGCAAGGCGACGACGGAAATTGTGCGCAATGAGCAGGGGCTGCAGCTGAACTTCGCCGACGGCACCTCGCTGGCGACCGATATGCTGGTATTCTCCGCCGGTATTCGCCCCCAGGACGCGCTGGCGCGCAGCGGCGGACTGAACGTAGGCGAACGCGGCGGCATTTGCATCGACAACCAGTGCCGTACCTCCGACCCGGACGTACTGGCGATCGGCGAATGCGCCCTGTGGGAGAACAAAATTTATGGTCTGGTGGCGCCCGGCTATCAGATGGCGCGCGCCGCGGCGGCCACCCTGGCGGGCGAGGCAGGCTGCTTTAGCGGCGCGGATATGAGCACTAAGCTGAAGCTGCTGGGCGTCGATGTCGCCTCGTTCGGCGACGCCCAGGGGCGCACGCCGGGCTGTCAGAGCTATCAGTGGACTGATGGGCCGCAGCAGATCTACAAAAAAATCGTGGTCAGCGCGGAGGGCAAAAAACTGCTCGGCGGGGTGCTGGTCGGGGATGCCAGCGACTATGCCACGCTGCTACAGATGATGCTTAACGGGATGGCTTTACCCAAACACCCGGAAAGCCTGATCCTGCCGGCGCGGGAGGGCAGCGCGCCAAAAGCGCTCGGGGTAGCGGCGCTGCCGGACAGCGCGCAGATTTGCTCCTGTCACAACGTCAGCAAAGGCGATATCTGCCAGGCGGTGAGCGGCGGCGCGGGCGATATGGCGGCGATAAAAAGCTGCACTAAAGCGGCGACCGGCTGCGGCGGCTGTAGCGCACTGGTGAAACAGGTGATGGAGTACCAGCTTGCCGAGCAGGGCGTCGAAGTTAAAAAGGATATCTGCGAGCACTTTCCGTGGTCGCGGCAGGAGATCTATCACCTGGTACGCGTCAACCATATCCGCACCTTCGAACAGCTGATTGCCCGCTATGGACGCGGCCACGGCTGTGAAGTCTGTAAACCTCTGGTGGCCTCGGTGCTGGCCTCCTGCTGGAATGAATATCTGCTGAAGCCGGCGCATCTGCCGCTTCAGGACACCAACGATCGCTACTTCGCCAATATTCAGAAAGACGGTACCTATTCGGTGGTGCCGCGCATGGCGGCGGGAGAGGTGACGCCGGACGGGCTGATTGCGATCGGCCAGATCGCCAAACGCTATCAGCTATACAGTAAAGTGACCGGCGGCCAGCGTATCGACCTTTTCGGCGCGCGCCTGGAGCAGCTCCCGGCAATTTGGCGCGAGCTGGCAGAGGCGGGATTTGAAACCGGCCACGCCTACGGCAAATCCCTGCGGACGGTGAAATCCTGCGTCGGTTCGACCTGGTGCCGCTACGGCGTCCAGGATTCCACCGGCCTGGCGGTCACCCTCGAACATCGCTACAAGGGGCTGCGCGCGCCGCACAAAATTAAAATGGCCGTCTCCGGCTGTACCCGCGAATGCGCGGAAGCCCAGGGGAAAGATATTGGGGTTATCGCCACGGAGAAGGGCTGGAACCTGTACGTTTGCGGCAACGGCGGCATGAAGCCACGCCATGCCGACCTGTTCGCCAGCGATCTTGATGAGGCCACCCTTATTCGCAGTATTGATCGGCTGCTGATGTTCTACATTCGTACCGCGGATCGCCTGCAGCGCACCAGTACCTGGATGGACAACCTTGAAGGCGGGGTCGACTATCTGCGCGACGTGATCCTCGAAGACAGCCTCGGCATCGGCGAAGAGCTGGAGCAGGAGATGGCGCGGGTGGTCGAGAGCTACCAGTGCGAATGGCAAACCACCCTTAACGATCCGCAGCGGCTGGCGCTGTTCCGCTCCTACGTGAACAGCGATGAGCCGGACGAAAGCGTACAGCGGCAAACCCTGCGCGGCCAGCCACAGCTGGCCCCGTTCGCGGCGCAGGCCGAACCGGCGCTGCCGTCCCGCCCGTGGCAGGCCATTTGCGAACTCGATGCTATTCCACAGCAGGCGGGGATTGGCGCGCGGCTCGGCGAGCGGCAGATTGCGCTGTTCCGCTTCGGCGACCAGGTGTATGCCCTCGATAACCTTGAACCGGGCAGCGAGGCCAACGTTTTGTCGCGCGGCCTGCTTGGCGATGCGGGCGGCGAACCGATCGTGATTTCGCCTCTGTATAAGCAGCGTATCCGCCTGCGCGATGGCCGCCAGTGCGACGGCGGCGAACTGGCGGTACGCGCCTGGCCGGTTAAAGTGGAGAACGGTAAAGTGTGGGTTGGCAACCAGCAGCTGCTGGCGCGCGCGGAGGCCTCCTGATGACGGAAACCAGGACCACGTGTCCCTATTGCGGAGTCGGCTGCGGCGTTATCGCCAGCCTGAATGCCGATGGCCAGGTTACCGTACGCGGGGATGAGCAGCACCCGGCAAACGTTGGACGCCTGTGCGTGAAGGGGGCGGCGCTGGGCGAAACCGTCGGCCTGGCGGGAAGATTGCTCTTCCCGGAAGTCGACGGCGAGCGCGCAACCTGGACCCAGGCGCTGGCGGCGGCGGGTTCGCGCCTGCGGGAGGTCATCGACCGTCACGGGCCGCAGGCGGTGGCGTTTTATGCCTCCGGCCAGCTGCTGACCGAAGACTACTACGCGGCGAATAAGCTGATGAAGGGGTTTATCGGCGCGGCAAATATCGATACCAATTCGCGGCTGTGCATGTCTTCAGCGGTTACCGGCTACAAACGGGCGCTGGGCGCTGATGTGGTGCCGTGCAGCTATGAGGACGTGGAAAACAGCGATCTGGTGGTGCTGGTCGGGTCGAACGCCGCCTGGGCGCATCCGGTACTCTATCAGCGGCTGGCGCAGGCGAAGCGCGACAATCCGCAGATGCGGGTGGTGGTCATTGATCCGCGTCGGACCGCCACCTGCGATATCGCGGACCGGCATCTGGCGCTGGCTCCCGGCAGCGACGGCGGGCTGTTTGTCGGCCTGCTGAACGCCATTGCCGCCAGCGGCGCCATCAGCGGTGATTTCAGCGATGCGCCGCAGGCGCTGGCTATCGCCCGGAACTGGGACCTCGACAAAGTAGCGCAGTTCTGCGGCCTGCCGCGACAGCAGGTCGCCGATTTCTACAGCGAGTTTATCGCCGCTCCGCGCGCCATCACGCTCTATACCATGGGGATTAACCAGTCCGCCAGCGGCAGCGATAAATGCAACGCTATCATCAACGTTCACCTGGCGAGCGGGAAATTTGGACGCCCGGGCTGCGGGCCTTTTTCGCTGACCGGACAACCTAACGCCATGGGCGGGCGCGAGGTGGGCGGGCTGGCGACCATGCTGGCGGCGCATATGAATTTTGAAACCGATGATTTACGGCGTCTGGCGCGCTTCTGGGGGACCGAACGTCTGGCGCAAACGCCGGGGCTGACGGCGGTGGATCTGTTCGCCGCCATTGGCCGCGGCGAGGTGAAAGCGGTGTGGATTATGGGCACCAATCCGGTGGTGTCGCTGCCGGACAGCCATGCGGTAAGCGAAGCGCTGGCGGCCTGCCCGCTGGTCATCGTTTCCGACGTCGCCGCCGCTACCGATACCGGACGCTTTGCCCATATCCGCTTTCCCGCGCTGGCGTGGGGGGAGAAGAGCGGCACGGTAACCAACTCCGAACGGCGGATCTCACGCCAGCGCGCTTTCATGCCGCCGCCGGGGGAGGCCAGAGCCGACTGGTGGATCGTCGCCCGCGTGGCCCAGGCGCTGGGCTTCGGCTCCGCCTTTGCCTGGCAGCATCCGCACGAGGTGTTCAGCGAACACGCCGCGCTTTCAGGATATGAAAACGATGGCCAGCGGGCGTTTGACATCGGCGGACTGGCGGATCTCAGCCGCGAAGCGTGGGATGCGCTGGAACCGGTGCGCTGGCCGGTGAGCCGCAGCCATGCAAGCTGGGGTTTGCTCAAGGGGTGGCACCGCAGCGGCAAACTGCGCATGGTCCCGGTGACACCACAGCCCACTCGGGCGGTCACCGATGCGTTCTATCCGCTGATCCTCAACAGCGGGCGGATCCGCGATCAGTGGCACACCATGACCCGCACCGGCGCGGTGCCGCGTCTGATGCAGCATATTAGCGAACCGGTGGTGGAAGTCGCGCCAGCGGACGCGACGCGCTATCAGCTGCTGGAAGGTGAACTGGCGCGGGTCCGCTCACCGAATGGGGTGATGGTAGCAAAAGTGACAATCAGCGCTGGCCAGCGTCCCGGGTCGCTGTTTGTGCCGATGCACTGGAATGATCAGTATGCTCGCCAGGGACGGGTGAATAACCTGCTGAGGGCGGTCACCGACCCGCACTCCGGGCAGCCGGAGAGTAAACAGGCGGCGGTAGCGATAGCCGCCTGGCTGCCGGCGTGGAAAGGCGAGCTTTTTGCTCGCCAGCCGGTTCCGCTCCCCGCCTCGCTGCACTGGCGGCGGCGGGCGGCGCAGGGCGTTATCCATCTTTCGCTGGCGGGGGATATCCGCTCCCGCGACTGGCTTGTGGGCTGGTGTCAGCGGCAGGGATGGCAGATGCAGGTAGCCGAAGGCGGCAACGTCTGGAACCTTCTGGCGTGGCAGGGGGGAGAGCTGATGCTCGGCTGGTGGAGCGACGCCAGCGAGCCGGCTATTGATGCCGAGTGGATTCACGCCGCGTTTCGCACCCCGCCGCAGAACGCCGCCCGGCGCCACGCACTATTGAGCGGCAGAAAAGGCGGCGATGAGATGCCGCGCGGGCGCATTATCTGCAGCTGCTTTAGCGTGGGCGAACGGGCGATAGGCGAAGCGATTGCCAGCGGCTGCCGTACGCCTGCCGCGCTGGGGGCGAAGCTCAAATGCGGCACCAGCTGCGGTTCCTGTCTCCCGGAGCTTAAGGCGCTGCTGGCGGCGAAGCGGGTTCAGGCCTGAGATTCAGCATATTCCTGGAATCGCGCCAGAGGCTGCGAGGGCGGGCAAAAAACGATAAACTTAGGTTTTGCCGCCACCACTTCGTGAGTAGACGTAACCGATTTGAGCTCCTTGTCGTTCCGCATAACCCCGTATTTACCGCTTCTTCTGCTGCTGGCAGGCGCGCCCGCCCGCGCGCTGCAGGATAATCAGGCGTTCTCCGGCGCGCCTGAGAGCTTACCCGACCTCGGCCTGGCGCCGCAGGTCGACGACGACGCAAAGCACTTTGCCGAGATGGCGAAGAAATTTGGCGAAGCCAGTATGAGCGATAACGGGCTGACAACCAGCGAACAGGCGCGAGTATTTGCCATCGGTAAACTGGGGAACGAGGTCAGCCACCAGCTGGAGAACTGGCTTTCGCCGTGGGGCAACGCCAACGTCGATCTGCTGGTGGATAAAGAGGGCAATTTTACCGGCAGCAAAGGGAGCTGGTTTGTCCCTCTGCAGGATAACGGTGACTACCTTACCTGGAATCAGTACTCGGTCACCCAGCGGGATACGGGTCTGGTCGGCAATATTGGTCTCGGCCAGCGCTGGCGGATGGGCTCCTGGCTGCTGGGCTACAACTCTTTCTACGATAAAGCCCTGGACGATCGGATGGCGCGCGGCAGCGTCGGGGCCGAAGCCTGGGGCGAGTCGCTGCGCCTGTCGGCGAACTACTACCAGCCGCTCGGCGGCTGGCAGCAGGGGAGTAGCCTGACCCAGCAGCAGCGTATGGCGAGCGGCTACGATGTCACCGCCCAGGCGCGGCTGCCGTTTTATCAGCACATTAATACCAGCGTCAGCGTGGAGCAGTATTTTGGCGATAGCGTCGATCTGTTCCATTCGGGTACCGGCTACCATAACCCGGTCGCGGTGTCGGTGGGGCTGAATTACACTCCCGTTCCGCTGGTGACGGTCACGGCTAAGCATAAGCAGGGCGAGAGCGGCGTCAGCCAAAATGATGTCGGGCTGAAGCTGAACTATCGTTTCGGCGTCCCGCTGAAGCAGCAGCTGGCGGCCGATGAAGTCGCCGTTAGCCGATCGCTTCGCGGCAGCCGCTACGACAGCCCGGAACGGGATAACCTGCCGGTCGTTGAATATCGCCAGCGTAAAACGCTGTCGGTTTATCTGGCGACGCCGCCCTGGGATCTTCAGCCGGGGGAGACGGTGCAGCTGAAACTGCAGATTCGCAGCCTGCACGGCATTAAGTCGCTGAGCTGGCAGGGGGACACCCAGGCGCTAAGCCTGACTTCGCCAATTGAGGCGAACAGTACGGACGGCTGGACCGTGATTATGCCGCGCTGGAGCAGCGAAGCCGGGGCGAGCAACCGCTGGCATCTTTCGCTGGTGGTGGAGGATAAAACGGGTCAGCGCGTCTCATCCAATGAGATCGCACTGGCGCTGACTGAGCCGTTGGTACGGGTACCGGCCGAGGGCGTGTCGTGGCAGCATCTGCCCTAGAATACGCGCTCCTGATGGACCCAAACCGCCGCTTCCACGCGCGATTTCAGCTTCATTTTCTTGAGCATATGCTTGACGTGGACTTTGACCGTGCTTTCGGTGATGTCCAGACGGCGGGCGATCATTTTGTTCGGCAGGCCCTGGGCAATCAGCTTGAGAATATCGCGCTCGCGCGGGGTCAGCTGGCTGATGTCGCGGTCCGAGGTGGCGCGATTAGCGCGCAGGCTGGCAGCCAGCACCGGGGTTAACGCTTCGCTGAGCACCATTTCGCCTGCCGCGGCCTGCTGCAGCGCCTTCAGCAGATCTTCCGGTTCCATATCCTTCAGCAGATAGCCGTCGGCGCCGCGTTTCAGAGCGGTCACCACATCTTCTTCATGATTGGAAACGCTAAATACCACCACGCGGCCGGAAAGCGACTTTTCGCGCAGCTTGTCGAGGGTTTCCAGACCGTTCATGCCCGGCATATTGAGATCCAGCAGAATCAAATCGGGATCTAATGATTCCGCCATCGCAATCCCTTGCTCGCCGTTGCTGGCTTCGCCGATAACCTGGATGTCCGGGGCCATGCTGATCAGCTGTTTGACGCCGGTGCGCAGCATCGGGTGATCGTCGATGAGAAGGATGGTTGCCCGTTCCTGTTGACTCATGAAGTTCTCCTTATTGGATTGAAAACGATTTTTCAGGGATAAAAGTGACCACCACTTCGGTACCGCCGGTTTCCCGACGCCGAACCTGACAGTCCCCGCGCAGGCTCTGCGCGCGATCGCGCATGATAATCAGGCCGTAGTGGTTGCTGCGCTCCGCGTGATCCGGCACGCCGCGACCGTTATCGGCCACCGTCAGCCGGACCTGATTGTCCCGCAACGCCACGGTAACGCTGACATCGGTGGCATTGGCGTGCTTCAGCGCGTTGCTGAGCGCTTCCCGGGCGATTTGCAGCAGATGAATGGCCTGATGCGATGGAACAAAACGCGGCGGCAGCTGATAATCCAGGCGTACCGTGAAACCGAAGTGGGCGCTGTATTCCCGGCAGCTGGCCTCCAGCGCCGGGCGCAGCCCCGGTTCGGTGAGCTGTAGCCGGAAGGTCGTCAGCAGTTCGCGCAGCTGGGCCCAGGAGGTATTGAGTTCATTACGGATTTGCCCCAGCAGCTGGCGGCTCGCTTCCGGCAGATCGTCGCCCTGCATCTGCAGGCAGCTAACCTGCATTTTCATACAGGAGAGCGACTGGGCGATGGAGTCGTGGAGCTCGCGGGCGATAGTGGCGCGCTCCTCCATCACGATAAGCTGCTGCTGGCGCTCCTGATGGCGATCGAGGGCGAGGGTGCCGGTGAGTTGTTCAACCAGCGTATCCACCAGCTGCTGCTGATCGTGGCTCAGATGCCGCCCGGCGGGCAGGGTGGCCAGCAAAATACCGTACTGATTATGGGCATCCGACAGCCGCCATTTTAAGGTGGTGCCGGTATCCGGCAGCGGCGGCAGATCGCGCGGACACAGATAGCAGCCTCTGTCGTCGCACTGAATATCGGAGTGGCAGGAAAACTCCTGATGGTTGTCTTCATCTTCCATATCGTAAACGCGAACTTCAATATCGCGCAGCAGGGTTAGCCCCTGTAACCCGTTAAGAACGGGCGAAATGCGCTCGCAGAGCGGCGCGTTCGAGTGCAGTCGGCGGTTGGCCTGCCACAGGAAGGCGAGGATCTCGTTTTTCTGCTCCAGACCGGCGGTTTTTTCCTGCACCCGGCGTTCAAGCACCGAATAGCTCTCCGCCAGCTCTTCAGACATATTGTTCAGCGCCATACCGAGCGTCGCCATCTCGTTGCGCCCGCTAATCTGCGCGCGCTGGGTAAAATCGCGTCGGCTCACCGCTCGGGCCATGCCGAGCAGCTGTTTCCACGGGCGTAGCAGACGGGCGCGCAGCCAGACGATGGTAAACACCAGCAGCAGCGCCATCCCCACGGCCATGATGCGCTGGATCCAGACCACGTGTTTAATCCGCTCCTCGGTGGTGTGATCGAAAGCGGTCACCAGCTGGTCGATGCGATCGACAAAGCCGGCGACATCCGTCGCGACCGAGGCCTGATTTTGCGCCCTGCGCATCCCCGGCGCCAGCTCCAGCTGCCAGTAGTGCTGTAACGCCTGAAGCTGGCGCTGCTGATCGTCATGGCGAGCGGCGTACTGCAGTTCCGGGCTAAAAACGGTGGCCGTCATTTCATCAAGCAGCTTTTGATCGCTTTCGCCCAGCGGTACTGCCGCCAGCAGGCGGTAGCTCTGCATGCGCAGCGAGCCGGCTTTGTTAATCGCATGCGCGCTGCCCTGAACGCCGTGCACCAGGCGAGAAGAGATCGCCATTCCGGCGACGCCGATGACCGTGGCTAACAGAACGATTAACGCGAGTTGATTAACCAGCGTTAGCGGCGTAAAAAGACGTTTCAACATGGGGTATGAGGCTCCTGACCGGCAAATCATCCGGGAGTGGCGCTTATTCTCGGACATCCCCTGGAGTATACCCATACCCCCAAAGGATTACCCCTTAATTGTCAGGGTGTGATGGGCTGGTGGCAGACGTTCGGACAATGCCAGCACTGGCGTGAAAAACCACACTTTTTTACGCAGAAATAGCTACTCACTTCGGGTGATGCGTTTTTTTTAGCCAAATTAGCGCCAACTTTTCCTTTGATTTATATCAACTTACCGCCGCCTGTAACCCATAAGGTAGCCAGGGTTAATATGAATTATTAGAGGTGTCTATGAGTCACTCTTCAATCCCGGAGAAGACTAACAGTTCAGTCATTAGCGACTGGCGTCCCGAAGATCCTGAATTCTGGCAGCAGCGCGGTCATCGCGTCGCCAGCCGCAATCTGTGGATCTCCGTCCCGTGTCTTTTGCTGGCATTCTGCGTCTGGATGTTGTTCAGCGCCGTTGCCGTCAACCTGAATAAAGTCGGCTTTCAGTTTACCACCGACCAGTTGTTTATGCTGACCGCGCTCCCGGCGCTCTCCGGCGCGCTGCTGCGCGTGCCTTACGCGTTTATGGTGCCGCTGTTCGGCGGACGTCGCTGGACCGCGTTCAGTACCGGGATCATGATCGTGCCCTGCGTCTGGTTAGGCTTCGCGGTACAGGATACCTCTACGCCCTTCAGCGTTTTCGTGATTATTTCTCTGCTCTGCGGTTTTGCGGGGGCGAACTTTGCTTCCAGTATGGCTAACATCAGCTTCTTCTTTCCGAAACAGAAGCAGGGCGGCGCGCTGGGCATCAACGGCGGCCTCGGGAACATGGGCGTCAGCGTAATGCAGCTGGTTGCCCCTCTGGTGATTTCGCTGTCGATCTTCGCCGTCTTTGGTGGTACCGGCAGCGAGCAGCCGGACGGCTCCATGCTGTATCTGGAAAACGCGGCGTGGATCTGGGTGCCGTTCCTGATTATCTTCACCCTGGCGGCGTGGTTCTTTATGAACGATCTGTCGGCGTCGAAGGCGTCGCTGAGCGAGCAGCTACCGGTACTGAAGCGCGCCCATCTGTGGATTATGGCGCTGCTCTATCTTGCCACCTTCGGCTCGTTTATCGGCTTCTCGGCGGGCTTCGCCATGCTGTCGAAGACCCAGTTTCCGGATGTGCAGATTCTGCATTACGCGTTCTTCGGGCCGTTTATCGGCGCCCTGGCGCGCTCGACCGGCGGGGCGATCTCCGACCGCCTCGGCGGGACTCGCGTGACGCTGGTGAACTTCGTGGTTATGGCTATCTTCTGCGGCCTGCTGTTCCTGACGCTGCCGACCCACGGCGAGGGCGGCAACTTTATTGCCTTCTTCGCGGTATTTATGGTGCTGTTCCTGACCGCCGGTCTGGGCAGCGCGTCTACCTTCCAGATGATCTCGGTTATCTTCCGCAAAATGACCATGGATCGCGTTAAGGCGCAGGGCGGCAGCGAAGCGCAGGCCATGCGTGAAGCGGCGACCGATACGGCGGCGGCGCTGGGCTTTATTTCGGCGATTGGCGCGATTGGCGGCTTCTTTATTCCAAAAGCGTTTGGTATTTCGCTGGATTTAACCGGCTCACCGGCCGGCGCTATGAAGGTCTTCCTGGTGTTCTATATCGCCTGCGTGGTGATTACCTGGGCAGTCTACGGACGCAAGCAGAAATAATATTTCTTTCTGAGTTTCTGCAAAGGGCGCAACGGTATTTGCGCCCTTTTTAGCGTTTATTTTTTAGTTACAACATACTAATGGTATAGGGTAATTTTAAAAGCCCCCTGAAGTCACAGAAAAAATGACTTCAGGGGTATCTACCCCTTAATACCATGGCGGATCGCTAATCCTTATTTTCTGCAGGCTTTTATGAAAAATATCTTTGTTAATCAATAAAATAAAAAATAGAAATAAATACTACTTTGGTGGTAATTACTGTGTTAACCCGTTTTTATAAGCCATATCGTCTTGATCGTTATCAATTCTCTCCCTCTTTCATAGCGTTACCTTCGCTGCAAATCCAGCAATGTCGATTTATCAGAGAGCCGTCAGGCTCCACACAGGAGAGACCCGATGAGTAAATTCCTGGACCGGTTTCGCTACTTCAAACAGAAGGGTGAAACCTTTGCCGATGGGCACGGCCAGCTTCTAAAAACCAACCGGGACTGGGAGGATGGATACCGTCAACGTTGGCAGCACGATAAAGTTGTGCGCTCCACCCACGGTGTCAACTGCACCGGTTCGTGCAGCTGGAAGATTTATGTCAAAAATGGCCTGGTTACCTGGGAAACCCAGCAGACCGACTATCCGCGCACCCGTCCGGATATGCCAAACCACGAGCCTCGCGGCTGCCCGCGCGGTGCCAGCTACTCCTGGTATCTTTACAGCGCCAACCGCCTGAAGTATCCGCTGATGCGCAAACGCCTGATGAAAATGTGGCGTGAAGCGAAAGTTCAGCACAGCGATCCGGTGGATGCCTGGGCCTCTATTATTGAAGACGCCGACAAAGCGAAAAGCTTTAAGCAGGCGCG
This sequence comes from Klebsiella sp. Q11, assembly GCF_964241505.1. Taxonomy (NCBI): domain Bacteria; kingdom Pseudomonadati; phylum Pseudomonadota; class Gammaproteobacteria; order Enterobacterales; family Enterobacteriaceae; genus Klebsiella; species Klebsiella sp. Q11. The sequence goes on along the minus strand of NZ_CAXSXW010000006.1, from coordinate 121,190 downwards.
CGGCCGCGGCGGTTTCGTGCGTTCGTCCTGGCAGGAAGTGAACGAGCTGATTGCCGCCTCTAACGTCTACACCGTCAAAACCTACGGCCCGGACCGCGTGGCGGGCTTCTCGCCTATTCCGGCGATGTCGATGGTCTCCTATGCCTCCGGCGCGCGCTATCTGTCGCTGATCGGCGGCACCTGCCTGAGCTTCTACGACTGGTACTGCGACCTGCCGCCTGCGTCACCGCAGACCTGGGGCGAGCAGACCGACGTGCCGGAATCTGCCGACTGGTATAACTCCAGCTATATTATCGCCTGGGGTTCCAACGTTCCGCAGACCCGTACCCCGGATGCCCACTTCTTTACCGAAGTGCGCTACAAAGGTACCAAAACCGTTGCCATCACCCCTGACTACGCCGAAATCGCCAAGCTCTGCGATCTGTGGCTGGCGCCGAAGCAGGGTACCGATGCGGCGATGGCGCTGGCGATGGGCCACGTCATGCTGCGCGAGTTCCATCTCGACAAACCGAGCCAGTATTTCACCGATTACGTGCGCCGCTACACCGACATGCCGATGCTGGTGATGCTTGAAGAGCGCGACGGCTATTACGCGGCGGGCCGCATGCTGCGCGCGGCTGACCTGGTGGATGCATTAGGTCAGGAAACGAACCCGGAATGGAAAACCGTCGCTTTTGATGAGAAGGGCGAAATCACCGTACCGAACGGCTCTATCGGCTTCCGCTGGGGCGACAAAGGCAAGTGGAACCTGGAACAGCGCGACGGCAAAACCGGCGAAGACGTTGAGCTGCGCCTGAGCCTGCTGGGCGGCCACGACGATATCGCCAACGTCGGCTTCCCGTATTTTGGCGGCGAAGGCACCGAGCACTTTAATAAAGTCGAGCTGGAAAACGTGCTGCTGCACAAACTGCCGGTCAAACGCCTGCAGAAGGCCGATGGCTCTAGCGTGCTGGTCACCACCGTCTACGACCTGACCATGGCGAACTACGGTCTGGATCGCGGTCTTGGCGATGAAAACTGCGCCAGCAGCTACGATGACGTCAAAGCGTATACCCCAGCGTGGGCGGAGAAAATCACCGGCGTTTCCCGGGCGCACATTATCCGTACCGCGCGGGAGTTTGCCGATAACGCCGATAAGACCCACGGCCGTTCGATGATTATCGTCGGCGCCGGTCTGAACCACTGGTTCCACCTCGATATGAACTATCGCGGTCTTATCAATATGCTGATCTTCTGCGGCTGCGTCGGTCAGAGCGGCGGCGGCTGGGCGCACTATGTCGGCCAGGAAAAACTGCGTCCGCAGACCGGATGGCAGCCGCTGGCGTTTGCTCTCGACTGGCAGCGTCCGGCGCGTCATATGAACAGCACGTCGTACTTCTATAACCACTCCAGCCAGTGGCGCTACGAAACCGTGACCGCGCAGGAGCTGCTGTCGCCGTTAGCGGATAAATCCCGCTACAGCGGCCACCTGATTGACTTCAACGTGCGCGCTGAACGTATGGGCTGGCTGCCGTCGGCGCCGCAGCTGGGCACCAACCCGCTGCGCATCGCGGAAGAGGCGAAGAAAGCGGGCATGACGCCGGTCGATTACACCGTCAAATCCCTGAAAGAGGGTTCCATTCGCTTTGCCGCAGAGCAGCCGGAAAACGGTAAAAACCATCCGCGCAACCTGTTTATCTGGCGTTCTAACCTGCTGGGCTCCTCCGGTAAGGGCCACGAGTACATGCTGAAGTACCTGCTGGGTACGGAAAACGGTATTCAGGGCAAAGATCTCGGTAAGCAGGGCGGCGTGAAGCCGGAAGAAGTGGAGTGGAAAGACAACGGTCTCGACGGCAAGCTGGATCTGGTGGTGACACTCGATTTCCGTCTGTCGAGCACCTGCCTCTATTCCGACATCGTGCTGCCGACCGCCACCTGGTATGAAAAAGACGACATGAATACCTCGGATATGCATCCGTTTATTCATCCGCTATCAGCCGCCGTCGACCCGGCCTGGGAATCGAAAAGCGACTGGGATATCTACAAAGATATCGCGAAGAAATTCTCTGAAGTCTGCGTGGGGCACCTCGGCAAAGAGACCGACGTGGTGACGCTGCCTATCCAGCACGACTCCGCCGCCGAACTGGCGCAGCCGCTGGACGTTAAGGACTGGAAAAAAGGCGAATGTGACCTGATTCCTGGGAAAACCGCGCCGCATATTCTGACCGTCGAGCGCGATTATCCGGCGACATACGAACGCTTCACTTCTATCGGCCCGCTGATGGAGAAAATCGGCAACGGCGGTAAAGGCATCGCCTGGAATACCCAGAGCGAAATGGATCTGCTGCGCAAGCTCAACTACACCAAAGCGGACGGCCCGGCGAAAGGCCAGCCGATGCTTAACACCGCGATTGATGCGGCAGAGATGATCCTGACCCTGGCACCGGAGACCAACGGCCACGTGGCGGTGAAAGCCTGGGCGGCGCTCAGCGAATTTACCGGTCGCGACCATACGCACCTGGCGACGAATAAAGAAGAGGAAAAAATCCGCTTCCGCGATATTCAGGCCCAGCCGCGCAAAATTATCTCCAGCCCGACCTGGTCCGGACTCGAAGATGAGCACGTTTCCTATAACGCCGGCTATACCAACGTTCACGAACTGATCCCGTGGCGTACGCTTTCCGGCCGCCAGCAGCTGTATCAGGATCACCAGTGGATGCGCGATTTCGGCGAAAGCCTGCTGGTCTATCGTCCGCCAATTGATACCCGTTCGGTGAAAACGGTGATGGGGGCGAAATCCAACGGCAACCCGGAGAAGGCGTTGAACTTCCTGACGCCGCACCAGAAGTGGGGTATCCACTCCACCTACAGCGACAACCTGCTGATGCTGACGCTGTCGCGCGGCGGGCCGATTGTGTGGATGAGCGAAGCGGACGCCAAAGATCTGGGGATTGAGGATAACGACTGGATCGAGGTGTTCAACAGCAACGGCGCGCTGACCGCCCGCGCGGTGGTCAGCCAGCGCGTGCCGGCCGGGATGACCATGATGTACCACGCCCAGGAGCGTATCGTAAACCTGCCGGGTTCCGAGATCACCGAGCAGCGCGGCGGGATCCACAACTCCGTGACCCGTATTACTCCGAAGCCGACCCATATGATCGGCGGCTATGCCCAGCTGGCCTACGGCTTTAACTACTACGGCACGGTAGGGTCTAACCGCGATGAGTTCGTGGTGGTACGTAAGATGAAGAATATTAACTGGTTAGATGGCGAAGGTAACGACCAGGTACAGGAGAGCGTAAAATGAAAATTCGTTCACAAGTCGGCATGGTGCTGAATCTCGATAAGTGCATCGGCTGTCATACCTGCTCGGTCACCTGTAAAAACGTCTGGACCAGCCGCGAGGGTATGGAGTACGCGTGGTTCAACAACGTTGAAAGTAAGCCGGGCGTCGGTTTCCCGAACGACTGGGAGAATCAGGAGAAGTGGAAGGGCGGCTGGATCCGTAAGATCAACGGCAAGCTACAGCCGCGCATGGGCAACCGCGCGATGCTGCTCGGTAAAATCTTTGCTAACCCGCATCTGCCGGGCATCGACGACTACTACGAGCCGTTTGACTACGACTACCAGAACCTGCACAACGCGCCGGAAAGCAAACACCAGCCGATCGCCCGCCCGCGCTCGCTGATCACCGGCCAGCGGATGGATAAAATCACCAGCGGTCCAAACTGGGAAGAAATTCTGGGCGGCGAGTTCGAGAAACGCGCCAAAGACCAGAACTTTGAGAACATGCAGAAGGCGATGTACGGCCAGTTCGAAAACACCTTCATGATGTATCTGCCGCGCCTGTGCGAGCACTGCCTGAACCCGGCGTGCGTGGCGACCTGCCCGAGCGGCGCCATCTACAAACGTGAAGAAGACGGCATCGTACTGATCGACCAGGACAAGTGCCGCGGCTGGCGTATGTGCATCACCGGCTGTCCGTACAAGAAAATCTACTTCAACTGGAAGAGCGGGAAATCGGAGAAGTGCATCTTCTGCTACCCGCGTATCGAATCCGGGATGCCGACCGTTTGCTCGGAAACCTGCGTGGGGCGTATTCGCTACCTCGGCGTGCTGCTGTACGACGCGGACGCCATTGAAAATGCCGCCAGCACGGAGAATGAGAAAGACCTGTATCAGCGTCAGCTGGACGTGTTCCTCAACCCGAACGACCCGAAAGTGATTGAGCAAGCGCTGAAAGACGGCGTGCCGCAGGGCGTTATCGACGCTGCCCAGCAGTCGCCGGTGTACAAAATGGCGATGGACTGGAAGCTGGCGCTGCCGCTGCATCCGGAATATCGCACCTTACCGATGGTCTGGTATGTGCCGCCGCTGTCGCCGATTCAGTCGGCCGCCGACGCGGGGGAACTGGGCAGCAACGGTATTCTGCCGGACGTGGAAAGCCTGCGTATCCCGGTTCAGTATCTGGCCAACCTGCTGACCGCGGGCGATACCCAGCCGGTGCTGCTGGCGCTGAAACGCATGCTGGCGATGCGCCACTTCAAACGCGCGGAAACCGTCGACGGCGTACTGGATACCCGGGCGCTGGAAGAGGTAGGCCTCACTGAAGCCCAGGCGCAGGAGATGTATCGCTATCTGGCTATCGCTAACTACGAAGACCGTTTCGTGGTGCCGAGCAGCCACCGCGAGCAGGCCCGCGACGCCTTCCCGGAGAAAAACGGTTGCGGCTTTACCTTCGGCGACGGCTGCCACGGTTCTGACAGCCAGTTCAATCTGTTTAACAGCCGCCGTATCGATGCTATCGACGTCACCAGCAAAACGGAGCCGCACCCATGATTGAACTCGTCATTGTGTCGCGCCTTCTCGAGTACCCTGACGCTGCCTTATGGCAGCATCAGCAGGAGCTGTTTGACGCTATCGCCGCTTCGGAAAAGCTCGCGCCGGAGGATGCCCATAAGCTGAGCGTTTTCCTGCGTGACCTGACCGCTCAGGATGTGCTGGACGCGCAGTCTCGCTATAGCGAACTGTTCGATCGCGGCCGCGCGACCTCGCTGCTGCTGTTTGAGCACGTGCACGGCGAATCCCGCGATCGCGGCCAGGCAATGGTTGACCTGATGGCGCAGTATGAGCGCCACGGTCTGCAGCTGGATAGCCGCGAATTGCCGGATCATCTCCCGCTGTACCTGGAGTATCTGGCGCAGCTGCCGGAAGCGGAAGCGCTCGGCGGATTGCAGGACGTCGCGCCGATTCTCGGCCTGCTCAGCGCTCGCCTGCAGCAGCGCGAGAGCGGCTACGCGGCGCTGTTTGAGCTGCTGCTCAAGCTGGCTAACGCGCAGGTCGATAGCCAGAAAGTGGCGGAAAAAATCGCCGATGAAGCCCGCGACGATACGCCGCAGGCGCTGGACGCCGTCTGGGAAGAAGAACAGGTGAAATTCTTTGCCGATCAGGGCTGCGGCGAGTCGGAGATCTCCGCTCACCAGCGTCGTTTTGCCGGAGCCGTTGCCCCGCAATATTTGAATATCTCTAACGGAGGACAGCAATAATGCACTTCCTGAATATGTTCTTCTTTGACATCTATCCGTATATCGCCGGTACGGTGTTCCTGGTGGGAAGCTGGCTGCGTTATGACTACGGGCAGTATACCTGGCGTGCGGCCTCCAGCCAGATGCTGGACCGTAAAGGGATGAATCTGGCTTCGAACCTGTTTCATATCGGGATTCTGGGGATCTTTGCCGGTCACTTTCTCGGTATGCTGACGCCGCACTGGATGTACGAATCCTTCCTGCCGGTCGACGTGAAGCAGAAGATGGCGATGATTGCGGGCGGCGCCTGCGGCGTGATGACGCTGGTGGGCGGTCTGCTGCTGCTGAAACGTCGTCTGCTGAGCCCGCGCGTGCGCGCCACCACCACCGGAGCGGATATTCTGATCCTCTCCCTGCTGATGGTGCAGTGCGCCCTGGGCCTGCTGACTATTCCGTTCTCCGCTCAGCATATGGACGGTAGCGAAATGATGAAGCTGGTCGGCTGGGCGCAGTCGGTGGTGACCTTCCACGGCGGAGCATCTTCGCACCTGGACGGCGTGGCGTTTATTTTCCGCGTGCACCTGGTGCTGGGGATGACGCTGTTTGTACTGTTCCCGTTCTCCCGTCTGGTGCATATCTGGAGCGCGCCGGTGGAGTACCTGACGCGCAAATACCAGATTGTTCGCGCCCGTCGCTAATTCTATTTCGAGTAAAGCTAAACCCTGCTGCGGCAGGGTTTTTCATTTGTGCGGTCTGCTCCCGGCGGCGCTACGCTTGGCCGGGCTACAGACTGCATGCCCTTGTAGCCCGGCCAAGCGTAGCGCCGCCGGGGCACATATGGCAGAAATACAGAATCAGTTCTGGAGAAATAAAAGAGCTAACTAAGACGGTTTTGATAATTTGATTTTGCTGAGGTACTGCAGGGAAGTGATGGTGGTGGGGGAAGGATTACTCGGCGCGTTGCGCCTCGCCCTTCGGGTCGTTGCCTGCGGCAACGCTTTCTCGCTCCGCTCGAATCGAACCTTAGTCGAAGCTTCTCATCCTTCCCTGCATCGGAAGAATATAAGGCAATGTACCTATATGAGAGTCGGTGTGTTCTGGAAGTGATGGTGGTGGGGGAAGGATTCGAACCTTCGAAGTCGATGACGGCAGATTTACAGTCTGCTCCCTTTGGCCGCTCGGGAACCCCACCAGGGGTAATTCAAATTTTGAGGTCAAGCTGAGAGATGGTGGTGGGGGAAGGATTCGAACCTTCGAAGTCGATGACGGCAGATTTACAGTCTGCTCCCTTTGGCCGCTCGGGAACCCCACCACGGGGTAATGCTATTTACTGGCCTGCTTCCTGCTGGAAGCGGGGCGCATCATATCAAATGAGACGCCCCTGTAAAGCATTCCTTTAGGGAAATGAAGCTGTTTGCCTGCTTTTTATCCGTAAAGGTGCAAAGCTAATCAATTCATTTCCCTGAGATTAAAGAATAATCGTCCGGTTACCGTAAACAAATACCCGCTGAGCAAGAACCTGATACAGCGCACGGCTCAGAACGTTTTTTTCGACGTCGCGGCCAGCGCGCATCATATCTTCCGCGGTGTAGGTATGATCGACGTGAATGACGTCCTGCATAATGATTGGGCCTTCATCCAGATTATCGTTCACGTAGTGTGCGGTGGCGCCAATAATCTTCACCCCGCGGTCATAGGCCTGGTGATACGGACGCGCGCCGATAAAAGCCGGCAGGAATGAGTGATGAATATTAATAATTTTATTCGGGAAACGAGAGACAAACTCTGGGGTCAACACCCGCATGTATTTCGCCAGCACAACGTAATCCGGCTCAAGGGCGGCGATCGCGTCGCCCATCTGTTTATCATGCTCTTCGCGAGTTAAACCCTCATGGCTCACCAGCTGGAAGGGGATATCAAACCGTTCAACCAGCGAGCGCAGCGTTTCGTGATTGCCGATGACGGCGGCGATTTCTACGTCCAGGCCGCCGTAGTTAGCTTTCATCAGCAGATCGCCGAGGCAGTGCGCCTCTTTGGTGACCAGAATGACGACCCTGCGGCGCCCTGCTGGATTGAGTTCACGAATTGAACCTTCCGGCAGCGCGCTGTCGAGGTCTGCCAGCAGGATTGAATCATTGAAAATACCCTCGAGCTCGGTGCGCATAAAGAAGCGGCCGGTTCGGTGGTCAACAAACTCATTGTTCTGCACGATATTCAGTTCGTGCTTGTAGCAGATATTAGTGATACGCGCGATGAGGCCTTTCTGATCAGGGCAAATAGTGCGCAGTACTTTACGTTGTTGTGAATGCATCGCGGGGAAAATCCTGTAGTGTTTGCTATTTCTGCTGCTGGTTTACTGACCGCAGCATTTTTTAAATTTTTTACCTGAACCGCAAGGGCAGGGATCGTTACGACCGATTAGCGGTCGCGTGCCGTCAATATAATACCACTGTCCGTTTTCTTTTAAGAATCGGGATCGTTCAATAATGGCTCCGGAGCGGTTATCGTCAGCGTAACGAGCGATAAAGCTGACAAAGCCTTCATCCGGGTTCTTGCCCGTCTCGGCGGCAAAGACGGTGAGACCCTGCCACTGTGTGCGGGTAAAACCGTTTTCCAGGTCTGCGCGAAACTGCTGCGCTTGACAGGAGGGGTGCCAGGTTTTAATCAGATAGTCGGCGTCTTTCATAACAAACGCGCTATAGCGGGAGCGCATCAGCTGTGACGGATCTGGCGCCAGCTGCGCGCCAGCCAGATAAGGCTGACAACATGAGCTATACTCCAGAGCGCTGCCACAGGGGCATAATGGCGACAAAACGGCCTCCACAGGAAAAAGAAAGACGGCGCTACGCCGCCAAAGCGCATTATGTTAACTGAGGTATGGCGATGATGCCATGCCCGGAGTGGAAGGATATGTTTCGGTACTCATGAGAAAGCTTAAAATTGGCCTGGCGTTAGGGGCTGGCGCCGCTCGCGGCTGGTCGCATATCGGTGTGATTAATGCCTTACGGCGGACGGGTATCGACGTCGATGTTATCGCAGGGTGCTCCATTGGCTCGCTGGTCGGAGCGGCGTACGCCTGCAATCGGCTTCCGGCCCTGGAGAAATGGGTATGCTCCTTTAGCAACTGGGACGTACTGAAGTTAATGGATCTCTCCTGGCAACGGGGTGGCCTGCTGCGGGGCGAGCGCGTGTTTAGTCAATACCGCAAACTCATGCCCGTCAGCGAGATCGAGCGCTGCGAACGTCCTTTCGCGGCGGTCACAACGAATTTAAGCACCGGTCGTGAACTGTGGTTTACGGAAGGGGATCTGCATCTGGCGATCCGTGCGTCCTGCAGTATGCCCGGTTTGATGGCGCCGGTGATGCATAATGGCTACTGGCTGGTGGATGGCGCGGTGGTTAACCCCGTGCCGGTGTCTCTGGCTCGCGCCATGGGCGCGGATATCGTCATTGCCGTTGATTTGCAGCACGATGCGCATCTGATGCAGCAGGATTTGCTGTCAATGGAGGTGCCTCGTCCGGAGAGCGAGGAAGATTTTTCGTGGCATTCACGGCTGCGCACGCGCCTGGCGCGTATGACGTCACGTCGGGCGACGAGGGCGCCAACGGCGATGGAAATCATGTCGACGTCAATTCAGGTTCTGGAAAATCGCCTCAAGCGAAATCGTATGGCGGGCGACCCGCCTGATATCCTGATTCAGCCCTTTTGCCCACAAATCTCCACGCTTGATTTCCACCGGGCCGGCGAAGCTATCGCCGCCGGACATCTGGCAGTGGAAAAGAAAATGGATGAACTATTACCTTTAGTGCGTACCCCCGTGGAGCGCATTTGATGCATACTTAAGTAAATTCTGACAGGCGGTAGCGTGAATATCATGCCACTATTAAATTATCGTCAGTCAGGGGAGAGATCATGACGCAGCCATTGGCGGGAAAACAGATTCTGATAGTTGAAGACGAACCCGTTTTCCGCTCTCTTATGCACACCTGGTTAGCTTCACTTGGTGCGACCATCGTACAGGCGGAAGATGGTATAGATGCACTGCAAAAAATGGCGGAGTCAAAACCTGATTTGATGATTTGCGATATCTCCATGCCGCGAATGAACGGACTGCAGCTGGTAGAACATGTACGTAACCAGGGCGAGCAGTTGCCGATTCTGATGATTTCAGCGACGGAAAACATGGCGGACATCGCCAAAGCGTTGCGCCTGGGCGTTCAGGATATCCTGCTCAAACCGGTTAAAGATTTCGATCGCCTGCGAGAAACCGTGTATGCCTGCCTCTATCCCAATATGTTTAATTCGCGTGTCGAAGAAGAAGAGCGCCTGTTTGAGGACTGGGATGCGCTGGTAAGCGATCCTAGCGCGGCGTCGAGGCTGCTTCAGGAGCTCCAGCCGCCGGTGCAGCAGGAGATGTCGCGTTGCCGTATTCACTATCGCCAGCTTGTCTCTGTCGATAAGCCAGGGCTCGTGCTCGATATTGCGCCGCTATCAGAAAACGATCTGGCGTTTTATTGTCTGGATGTCACACGAGCAGGTGATAATGGCGTTCTGGCGGCCCTATTGCTGCGCGCGCTGTTTAATGGGTTACTGCAGGAGCAGCTCGCTCATCAGGGGCAGCGTTTGCCGGAGATGGGCAGTCTGCTAAAACAGGTTAACCAATTGCTGCGGCAGGCAAACTTACCCGGGCAATTCCCATTATTGGTAGGGTATTACCACAGCGGTTTGAAAAATTTAATTTTAGTCTCCGCGGGTTTGAATGGCACCTTGAATACGGGAGAACATCAAATTCAGATTAGTAATGGCGTTCCGTTAGGCACTTTAGGTAATGCATACCTCAACCAAATTAGTCAACGCTGCGCATCATGGCAGTGCCAAATTTGGGGGGCTGGCGGACGTTTACGCCTGATGTTGACCACGGAGTGAACAATCGTGCTTATTTTTAGGCTCGTGGGATTACCACGCGATCTTTTGTGGTGGTACTATCGCCGGGTTTAATGCGTAAAATTCCTAATTCGAAGATATCTAATCCTTTTCGGAACAGCTTTGACTGAGCAGGCTGATATACTCGATACCATATTATTAACGAGAAGTTTAAAAAACGAACAGTCCAGGAGATTTCAATGGCTGCGCTTAATTCAAAAGTAAGAAAAGCTGTCATCCCGGTTGCGGGATTAGGCACCAGGATGTTGCCCGCTACTAAGGCTATTCCGAAAGAAATGCTGCCGCTGGTAGATAAGCCATTAATTCAATATGTTGTTAACGAATGTATTGCCGCCGGGATTACTGAAATTGTTCTGGTTACGCACTCTTCGAAAAACTCGATTGAAAACCATTTCGATACCAGTTTTGAACTGGAAGCGATGCTGGAAAAACGCGTAAAACGCCAGCTGCTGGAAGAAGTCCAATCTATTTGTCCGCCGCACGTGACTATTATGCAGGTCCGTCAGGGGCTGGCTAAAGGTCTGGGCCACGCTGTGCTGTGCGCGCACCCGGTAGTGGGTGATGAGCCGGTCGCGGTTATTTTACCGGACGTTATCCTTGATGAATATGAATCCGATCTGTCTCGCGACAACCTGGCCGAAATGATCGCTCGTTTCGATGAGACCGGCGCAAGCCAGATCATGGTTGAACCGGTTGCTGACGTTACCGCATACGGCGTTGTCGATTGCAAAGGCCTGGCCCTGCAGCCGGGTGAGAGCGTACCGATGGTTGGTGTCGTCGAGAAACCGAAAGCGGACGTAGCGCCTTCTAATCTGGCGGTTGTCGGTCGTTACGTGCTGAGCGCGGATATTTGGCCACTGCTGGCGAAAACCCCTCCGGGAGCCGGCGATGAGATTCAGCTGACCGACGCCATCGATATGCTGATCGAAAAAGAAACGGTAGAAGCCTATCATATGAAAGGCAAGAGCCACGATTGCGGTAATAAGCTGGGTTATATGCAGGCTTTTGTTGAATATGGCGTACGCCACAAGTCCCTGGGCGCTGAATTTAAAGCCTGGCTGGATAAAGCCGTAGCGAAGTAATCGTACGCGGTAGAATGCGAAACCGGGAGCGAGATTCGTTTCCCGGTTTTTTTATGCCCGCCCGGAACCGGTCCCGAATAACGGATAAAAAAAATCCCGCCGCAGCGGGATTTTTAAACGGACACGATAGCTTATTACAGCAGGAAATCGTCCAGAGATTTACCTTGCTCATCCATCGCTTTCTTGATCACTGCCGGAGTACGACCCTGACCAGTCCAGGTTTTAGTTTCGCCATTTTCGTCAACGTAGCTGTATTTAGCCGGACGTGCAGCGCGCTTGGTTTTAGTTCCCGCTTTAACTGCCGCCATGGTGCTCAGCAGTTCATTAGGATCAATACCGTCAGCGATCAGCATTTCACGGTATTGCTGCAGTTTACGAGTGCGTTCTTCAATTTCCGCAGCCGCAGCGCTTTCTTCTTCACGACGTTCGTTAACGACAACTTCTAATTTTTCCAGCATTTCTTCGAGCGTTTCAAGGGTGCATTCTCTTGCCTGCGCACGAAGAGTACGGATGTTGTTCAAAATTTTAAGTGCTTCGCTCATTGTAGTAATCTCAAACTTATATTGTGGGGTGGTTTGTTGGACTAATAATAGAGCGATAAATTCAGATGTGCAATAGGGGAGAATGTAAGGAAGTCAAAATAACTTGTTATTTGTCTCGGGAATTAATTCATTTAACTTAAATTTTATGTGCGGGTTCACATCTTTTTCGCTTATAGGATGATGGAGAGGATAAGCTAAAACCCTGAGATAGTATGCTTTTTCCGATGCGCGGTGGGAAAAATTATACTTTGCATGGATAAATATCATTGTGGGTATTAGCGCAGCAGCGACGATGATGTTTAATATAAAACACTTGTCCAGGGTGGTTATAGCTATCCGAAAAATGGCAGATAAGCACAAAAGGGCAATAGTGGCGCCTGCGTGGCCGCCTGGGTCGTACGAATAGCAGGCATTACCATTCAATTAACAGGCTTAATCTTTCAGGTCTCCGCCGAGTGAGCGTTCCCGACAATACCCACACGGCGAGGGCTGATAGCGCGTGAATATATGATACAATTTTACTGCTAAAAAACACATTGATTGGGGTTACGCGGCCGATGGCACAACTTTATTTCTACTATTCAGCAATGAATGCAGGCAAGTCCACCGCTCTGTTGCAGTCATCATACAATTACCAGGAGCGAGGGATGCGCACGGTGGTTTATACGGCAGAGATTGATGACCGCTTTGGTTCCGGGAAAGTGAGTTCAAGGATCGGTCTCTCATCGCCGGCGCGGTTGTATAATACCCAAACTGCCTTATTTGCCGACATTGCAGACGAACATAAGCGTCAACCCATCCACTGCGTATTAGTTGATGAGAGCCAGTTCTTAACGCGGGAACAGGTGCGCGAGCTGTCTGAGGTGGTGGACCAGCTCGATATTCCCGTATTGTGCTATGGATTGCGGACAGATTTTCGCGGCGAACTATTTACGGGCAGTCAATATTTGCTCGCGTGGTCCGATAAGCTGGTTGAATTAAAAACTATCTGTTTCTGCGGCCGTAAGGCGAGTATGGTTTTGCGTCTCGATCAGGAAGGGCGGCCGTACAATGAGGGGGAACAGGTGGTGATTGGCGGTAATGAGCGCTATGTATCCGTATGCCGTAAACATTATAAAGAGGCGCTGAGCGAAGGCTCTCTGACCGCTGTGCAGAACAAACAGCGCAGCTGCTAATACCCACCCTTTAAATCGTCTCAGGCGCTTTTACAGCGCCTTTTTTCATTTGCTAAGCCTTTGGCCCTTGATGATACGTTTCGGCTGTCTGAGGCGTTTTGTCGGCTGCTGAACGACAGAGACAAAAAGCCCCATCAAAAGATGGGGCTCAGCGTCACTGACTTTACGGCTGTGGAATTAAGCGGATTTTTTCGCTTTCTTCTCAGCTTTAGCCGGCGCGGCTTCTTTTTTCTCTTCCACGCCGCCTTCAACGTAATTACGTCCGTAGAAGGTATCCAGCAGAATCTGCTTCAGCTCGGCGATCAGCGGGTAGCGCGGGTTAGCGCCGGTGCACTGGTCGTCAAATGCGTCTTCAGACAGCTTGTCAACATGGGCCAGGAAGTCGGCTTCCTGCACGCCAGCTTCGCGGATAGACTTAGGAATACCCAGCTCAGCTTTGATTTCGTCCAACCAGCCAAGCAGTTTTTCGATTTTCGCTGCGGTGCGGTCACCCGGTGCAGTCAGACCCAGATGGTCCGCGATTTCAGCGTAGCGACGACGTGCCTGCGGGCGGTCGTACTGGCTGAATGCTGTCTGTTTAGTCGGGTTGTCGTTCGCGTTATAGCGAATAACGTTGCTGATCAGCAGGGCGTTCGCCAGACCGTGAGGAATGTGGAACTGAGAGCCCAGCTTGTGCGCCATTGAGTGACATACCCCGAGGAAGGCGTTCGCAAACGCGATACCGGCGATGGTCGCAGCACTGTGCACACGCTCACGCGCTACCGGGTTCTTAGAACCTTCGTGGTAGGACGCTGGCAGGTTTTCTTTCAGCAGTTTCAGAGCCTGCAGCGCCTGGCCGTCAGAGAACTCGGAAGCCAGTACGGAAACGTAAGCTTCCAGGGCATGAGTCACCGCATCCAGACCACCGAAAGCACACAGTGACTTCGGCATTTCCATGACCAGGTTGGCATCAACAATCGCCATATCCGGAGTCAGGGCATAGTCTGCCAGCGGGTATTTCTGACCGGTTGCGTCATCAGTAACAACGGCGAACGGCGTAACTTCAGAACCGGTACCGGAAGTCGTGGTGATGGCGACCATCTTGGCTTTCACGCCCATTTTCGGGAACTTGTAGATACGTTTACGGATATCCATAAAGCGCAGCGCCAGTTCTTCGAAGTGGGTTTCCGGGTGCTCGTACATAACCCACATGATTTTCGCCGCATCCATCGGGGAACCGCCGCCCAGCGCGATAATCACGTCTGGTTTGAAGGAGTTCGCCAGCTCAGCGCCTTTACGGACGATGGTCAGCGTCGGGTCAGCTTCTACTTCAAAGAAAACTTCAGTTTCAACGCCAGCCGCTTTCAGCACAGAGGTGATCTGGTCAGCATAGCCGTTGTTGAACAGGAAGCGGTCGGTCACGATCAGCGCGCGTTTGTGACCATCAGTAATCACTTCATCCAGCGCGATTGGCAGTGAGCCACGACGGAAGTAGATAGATTTCGGAAGTTTGTGCCACAACATGTTTTCAGCTCGCTTAGCAACGGTTTTCTTGTTGATCAGGTGCTTAGGACCAACGTTTTCAGAGATGGAGTTACCACCCCATGAACCACAACCCAGAGTCAGGGAAGGTGCGAGTTTGAAGTTATACAGGTCACCGATACCACCCTGAGAAGCAGGGGTGTTGATCAGGATACGTGCGGTTTTCATCAGCTGACCGAAGTAAGCAACGCGTTCTGGCTGGTTGTCCTGGTCGGTATACAGGCAAGAGGTATGACCGATACCGCCCATTGCCACCAGTTTTTCAGCTTTATCAACCGCGTCTTCGAAGTTCTTCGCACGGTACATTGCCAGCGTCGGAGACAGTTTTTCGTGGGCAAACGGTTCGCTTTCATCAACGTCGGTGACTTCACCAATCAGAATTTTGGTGGAAACAGGGACGGTGAAGCCAGCCAGTTCAGCGATTTTATACGCCGGTTGACCTACGATCGCGGCGTTCAGGGCGCCGTTTTTCAGGATGATATTCTGAACAGCCTTCAGCTCCTGGCCCTGCAGCAGATAGCCGCCGTGGCTGGAGAAACGTTCGCGAACGGCATCGTATACGGAATCCACAACCACAACGGATTGCTCAGAAGCACAGATAACGCCGTTATCGAAGGTTTTAGACATCAGGACGGAAGCAACGGCACGCTTGATATCAGCCGTTTCGTCGATAACAACAGGCGTGTTACCTGCGCCTACGCCGATGGCAGGTTTACCGGAGCTGTACGCCGCTTTAACCATGCCCGGACCGCCGGTCGCAAGGATCAGGTTGATATCCGGATGGTGCATCAGCGCATTTGACAGTTCAACGGAAGGCTGGTCAATCCAACCAATCAGATCTTTCGGCGCACCGGCTGCGATAGCTGCCTGCAGTACGATATCAGCCGCTTTGTTGGTCGCATCTTTAGCACGCGGATGCGGAGAGAAGATGATGGCGTTACGGGTCTTCAGGCTAATCAGAGATTTAAAGATAGCGGTTGAAGTTGGGTTAGTGGTCGGGACGATACCGCAGATAATACCAATCGGCTCAGCGATGGTGATGGTACCGAAGGTGTCATCTTCAGACAGGACACCGCAGGTCTTTTCATCTTTATAGGCGTTATAAATGTATTCGGAAGCAAAGTGGTTTTTGATCACTTTATCTTCGACGATGCCCATGCCGGATTCGGCAACGGCCATCTTGGCGAGAGGGATTCGAGCATCTGCAGCGGCCAGAGCGGCGGCGCGGAAGATTTTGTCTACTTGTTCTTGAGTGAAACTGGCATATTCACGCTGGGCTTTTTTTACGCGCTCGACGAGTGCGTTAAGTTCAGCGACATTAGTAACAGCCATAATGCTCTCCTGATAATGTTAAACTTTTTTAGTGAATCAGTAGCTCGATTCGACAGTATAGACAGTGTGTTAACGGCTTGCATTTAAATGTTAACGTAAAGAATTTTGTGCTTCTGACTTCACCGATTGACTAAAAAAGCTTTTGTTTTTTCTTTCAGGTACCGCTGCTTTGCCTCCTCTTCTGTGTGTAAACAAGGTTACTCACTTCTGAGTACAATTTATGTGATCTAAATCAATAATCAGCCAAGCTGATACCTTTCAGCAGTTCATTTTTTGACCTGTTTGATCAAGTGTAATGATACGGTATGCTAATTAAGGACTTAAATAGCATTGCAGAAACAAATAACTAACATCCGAGCTTAAATTATGCACTTATGCGTCAACAGGGATGAATTATGCTTTCAAACAGCGTATCTTCTCGCGGATATTTTATGCTGGTAACTGTCAACAGCCATTTTTAATGATGCTGCGGAGCACCCTGTGATTCAATCATTGTTTGATTTTTCAGCCTACTTTAAATTTTTCATTGGGCTATTTGCGCTGGTAAACCCGGTTGGCATTATCCCGGTTTTTATCAGTATGACCAGCTACCAGACGGCGGCGGTGCGTAATAAAACCAATCTGACAGCCAACCTGTCGGTCGCCATCATCTTGCTCACGTCGCTGTTTTTAGGCGATGCGATCCTCCAGATCTTCGGTATTTCCATTGACTCCTTCCGTATTGCGGGTGGGATTCTGGTGGTCACCATCGCCATGTCGATGATCAGCGGCAAGCTCGGCGAGGATAAACAGAACAAGCAAGAAAAATCAGAAACGGCCATTCGTGAAAGTATCGGCGTCGTGCCGCTGGCGCTGCCCCTGATGGCGGGACCCGGGGCCATCAGTTCAACCATTGTCTGGGGCACGCGTTACCATAGCATCGCCCATTTTGTGGGATTTTCAGTTGCGATTGCGCTTTTCGCGCTGTGCTGCTGGGGCATTTTCCGTATGGCCCCCTGGCTGGTTCGCCTGCTTGGGCAAACAGGCATTAACGTGATTACCCGTATTATGGGGCTGTTGCTGATGGCTCTCGGCATCGAGTTCATCGTTACCGGAATAAAGGCGCTCTTTCCTGGCCTTGTGAATTAACCTGTGTTGCCGCGCGGAACAACGTGTTCCGCGTTTGCGCATTATCAGCAAAACATATCAAAAAAAGTGATTTATCGACCTGCAATACTATTTTCTAATGTTTTGATATTGTTATTTATTATCAATAAGTTATCCATTTCATTTGCCACGAGCGCGGCCTTTTACCCACATTAATCACTGTTATTTTCCTCACACCATTCTCTGGTGCTTGCCGTCTGATAATCGAAATGATATTAGTAATTTCACTCATGAAGCAGATGAATGTGCTAAATAATAAGCGATTGTTAATTTTTCGTACAAAAAAGCATCTATTCGGCGATGCAGGGCACATAGCGCGAGACATTTATACTAATTGATTGATAAATAGAATATTAATCATTTTTGGCATGCGCGAGGGGTGATAAATCTTCGCCGCCAGAAGGCCACAAAAGAGAATCCGGTAACATATTTGCAAATTGCATTGGCGGACAATAAAGCGTTTTGGTACTTTCCGGCGTGATCTTTAGCGGAATATGTACGCAAATGAGAATTTTTATTATATAGCCCATCGGGACTAGATCGCCCCCGGACAGGGGGGCAAGAATCGACGTCAAGACTGCCGTTTGAGCGGTCGTAATAAATAAGTCGGTGATAGCAAGCAGTACTCTCTGACAGCAGCATAAACTCCTGCACTGTTCAGAATCCAGAAAAGAGAAAACAGGCTGGTTAAATAGCCAGTAATTATAATGATTGGAGTAACAAACACATGACCATCATCACGAAAAAAAGCCTGGTTGCCGCAGGAGTCCTCTCTGCGTTAATGACCATCAACGCCGCCGTTGCGGCAGATGTACCGGCAGGGGTACAGCTGGCGGACAAACAAACGCTGGTACGTAACAATGGCTCCGAAGTGCAGTCTCTCGATCCGCACAAAATTGAAGGCGTGCCGGAGTCCAATATTAACCGCGATTTGTTTGAAGGGCTGCTGGTGAGCGACCTCGACGGCCATCCGGTCGCGGGCGTTGCGGAAAAATGGGACAACAAAGATTTTAAAGTCTGGACCTTCCATCTGCGTAAAGATGCAAAGTGGTCCGACGGCACGCCGGTCACGGCACAAGATTTCGTTTATAGCTGGCAGCGTCTGGCGGATCCGAAAACCGCGTCTCCTTATGCAAGCTATCTGCAGTATGGCCATTTAGCCAACGTTGATGACATTATCGCCGGGAAAAAACCCGCGACCGATCTGGGCGTAAAAGCGCTGGACGATCATACCTTTGAAGTGACCCTCAGCGAGCCGGTGCCGTATTTCTACAAACTGCTCGTTCACCCATCCGTTTCACCCGTACCTAAATCCGCTATTGAGAAATTTGGTGACAAATGGACCCAGCCGGCCAATATCGTCAGCAATGGTGCGTATAAATTAAAAGATTGGGTTGTTAACGAACGCATTGTTCTGGAGCGTAATACCAACTACTGGGATAACGCCAAAACCGTGATTAATCAGGTCACCTTCCTGCCGATTTCTTCTGAAGTCACCGACGTCAACCGCTACCGCAGCGGCGAAATCGATATGACCTATAACAACATGCCGATCGAACTGTTCCAGAAACTGAAAAAAGAGATCCCGAAAGAAGTTCACGTCGATCCGTATCTGTGCACTTATTATTACGAAATCAATAACCAGAAGGCGCCGTTTACCGACGTTCGCGTGCGTACTGCGCTGAAGATGGCGCTGGATCGCGACATTATTGTCAATAAAGTGAAGAATCAGGGCGACCTGCCAGCCTACAGCTATACGCCGCCGTACACCGATGGCATGAAGCTGATTGAGCCTGAATGGTTCAAGTGGTCGCAGGAAAAACGTAATGAAGAAGCGAAAAAATTGCTGACCGAAGCTGGCTATAGCGCTGATAAGCCGCTTACTTTCAATCTGCTCTATAACACGTCCGATCTGCACAAAAAACTGGCTATCGCGGTGGCGTCTATCTGGAAGAAAAACCTCGGCGTAAACGTGAAGCTGGAAAATCAGGAATGGAAAACCTTCCTCGATAATCGCCATCAGGGCACCTTTGATGTTGCGCGCGCCGGCTGGTGTGCGGACTACAACGAACCGACCTCCTTCCTTAATACGATGCTGAGCGACAGCTCAAACAATACCTCGCATTATAAGAGCCCGGCTTTCGACAAGATTATCGCTGAAACGCTGAAAACCAGCGATGACGCGAAACGCGCGGACCTTTACGCGCAATCTGAGCAGCAGCTGGATAAAGACTCCGTCATCGTACCGGTCTTCTATTATGTCAACGCCCGTTTGGTTAAACCGTGGGTCGGTGGCTATACCGGCAAAGATCCGCTGGATAATACGTATACAAGAAATATGTACATTGTGAAGCACTAATGGCAATACGTGGGGCAGGCGTTACCGCTTGCCTCACAGTGTCTTATTTCATCGCACTATTGAAGGCACACGCCAGAAGGTACGGGCAATGTTAAAATTTATCTTACGTCGCTGTCTGGAAGCGATTCCGACGCTATTTATTCTTATTACTATCTCTTTCTTCATGATGCGTCTTGCGCCGGGAAGCCCCTTTACCGGTGAACGCACGCTGCCGCCAGAAGTCATGGCGAATATTGAAGCAAAATACCATTTAAATGACCCCATCATGACCCAGTACTTCAATTATCTGAAGCAGCTGGCGCACGGTGATTTCGGTCCTTCCTTTAAATATAAAGATTACTCGGTCAACGATCTGGTGGCGTCCAGCTTCCCGGTGTCCGCTAAATTAGGCTTCGCCGCATTTTTTCTCGCGGTGGTGCTTGGCGTGAGTGCCGGGGTGATTGCGGCATTGAAGCAAAATACGAAATGGGACTTTGCCGTAATGGGGGTGGCAATGACCGGGGTTGTGATACCGAGTTTCGTGGTCGCGCCCTTACTGGTCATGATATTTGCCATTACGCTGCACTGGCTGCCGGGCGGCGGATGGAACGGTGGGGCGCTGCAATATATGATTTTGCCTATGGTGGCTCTGTCCCTGGCCTATATCGCCAGTATCGCGCGTATTACCCGCGGCTCGATGATCGAAGTGCTGCACTCTAACTTCATTCGCACCGCCCGGGCAAAAGGCTTACCGATGCGCCGCATTATTCTGCGTCACGCGTTAAAGCCCGCGCTGCTGCCGGTGCTTTCCTATATGGGACCCGCGTTTGTCGGCATTATTACCGGCTCGATGGTCATTGAAACCATTTATGGCCTGCCGGGAATTGGTCAACTGTTCGTCAACGGCGCGCTGAACCGCGACTACTCGCTGGTACTCAGTCTGACCATTCTGGTTGGCGCATTGACCATTCTTTTTAATGCGATCGTTGACGTGCTGTATGCCGTTATCGATCCGAAGATCCGTTACTAACGCTGGGGTTCGCCATGATGTTAAGTAAGAAAAACAACGAGGCGCTGGAAAACTTCAGTGAAAAGCTGGAAGTCGAGGGGCGCAGCCTCTGGCAGGACGCCCGCCGCCGCTTTATGCATAACCGCGCTGCGGTTGCCAGCCTGATTGTGCTGGTGATCATCGCGCTCTTTGTCACCATCGCGCCGATGGTATCGCAGTTTTCCTATTACGATACCGACTGGGGCATGATGTCCAGCGCCCCCGATATGGAGTCCGGACACTACTTTGGGACCGACTCTTCGGGCCGCGACCTGCTGGTGCGGGTGGCGATCGGCGGACGTATCTCGCTGATGGTCGGCGTGGCTGCAGCGCTGGTGGCGGTGATTCTGGGGACGCTTTACGGGTCGCTTTCCGGCTATCTGGGCGGCAAGGTGGATTCAGTGATGATGCGCCTGCTGGAAATCCTCAACTCCTTTCCGTTTATGTTCTTCGTCATCCTGCTGGTGACCTTCTTTGGCCAGAATATCCTGCTGATTTTCGTTGCCATTGGGATGGTCTCCTGGCTGGATATGGCGCGTATCGTTCGCGGTCAGACCCTAAGCCTGAAGCGAAAAGAGTTTATTGAAGCCGCGCAGGTCGGCGGCGTTTCAACCGGCAATATCGTTATCCGCCATATCGTGCCTAACGTGCTTGGCGTGGTCGTGGTGTACGCCTCCCTGCTGGTCCCGAGCATGATTCTGTTTGAATCCTTCTTAAGCTTCCTCGGCCTGGGTACCCAGGAGCCGTTAAGTAGCTGGGGCGCGCTGCTCAGCGATGGCGCGAACTCAATGGAAGTATCGCCGTGGCTGCTGCTGTTTCCTGCCGGTTTTCTGGTGGTAACGCTGTTTTGTTTTAACTTTATCGGCGATGGCCTGCGTGATGCCCTCGACCCGAAAGACCGCTAAGGAGCGCCGACATGAGTACGATGGAAACGGCGAAAGCGCCGCAGGCAGCACAACAATCCGGATTGCTTCTGGATGTGAAAGATCTCCGCGTCACCTTTGCAACTCCCGATGGTGATGTGACTGCGGTCAACGATCTCAATTTTAATCTACGGGCGGGGGAAACCTTAGGCATCGTAGGCGAGTCCGGTTCCGGTAAGTCGCAAACCGCTTTTGCGCTGATGGGCCTGCTGGCCGCCAACGGCCGTATCGGGGGGTCAGCGACCTTTAACGGGAAGCAGATCCTTAACCTCCCGGAGCGCGAGCTGAATAAGCTGCGCGCCGAGCAGATCTCAATGATTTTTCAGGATCCGATGACGTCGCTTAATCCGTATATGCGGGTAGGCGAACAGCTGATGGAAGTCCTGATGCTGCATAAAGCGCTGAGCAAAGCCGAAGCCTTTGAAGAGTCGGTGAAAATGCTGGATGCGGTCAAAATGCCCGAGGCGCGCAAACGGATGAAAATGTATCCGCACGAGTTTTCCGGCGGGATGCGCCAGCGCGTCATGATTGCGATGGCGCTGCTGTGCCGGCCTAAGCTGCTGATTGCCGATGAGCCGACAACGGCGCTGGACGTGACCGTGCAGGCGCAAATAATGACATTGCTTAATGAGCTCAAGCGCGAGTTCAATACAGCGATCATTATGATTACCCACGATCTCGGCGTCGTCGCCGGGATCTGCGATAAGGTGCTGGTGATGTACGCCGGACGCACGATGGAATATGGTCAGGCGCGCGACGTCTTTTACCATCCCTCTCATCCTTATTCTATTGGCCTGCTCAATGCGGTCCCGCGCCTGGATGCGGAAGGCGACGCCCTGTTAACGATTCCGGGCAATCCGCCGAACCTGCTGCGTCTGCCGAAAGGCTGTCCATTCCAGCCGCGTTGCCCGCACGCGATGGAGATTTGCAACAGCGCTCCGCCTCTGGAGGAGTTTGCGCCGGGCCGCCTGCGCGCCTGCTTTCAACCGGTGGGGGATTTGCTATGAACGCCGTAACGGAACAAAGAAAAGTCCTGCTCGAAATCGCCGATCTGAAAGTGCACTTTGATATTAAAGACGGCAAACAGTGGTTCTGGCAGCCGTCGAAAACGCTGAAAGCGGTAGATGGCGTAACGCTGCGTCTGTATGAAGGGGAAACGCTGGGCGTGGTCGGGGAGTCCGGATGCGGAAAATCAACCTTCGCGCGCGCTATCATCGGTCTGGTGAAGGCCACCGATGGTAAAGTCGCCTGGTTAGGTAGAGATTTGCTGGGGATGAAGGCCGACGAATGGCGCGACGTGCGCAGCGATATTCAGATGATCTTTCAGGATCCGCTGGCGTCGCTAAATCCGCGCATGACTATCGGGGAAATCATCGCCGAGCCGCTGCGCACCTATCATCCCAAAATGCCGCGTCAGGAAGTTCGCGATCGCGTTAAGGCGATGATGATGAAAGTGGGGCTGCTGCCGAACCTGATTAACCGCTATCCGCATGAATTCTCCGGCGGCCAGTGCCAGCGTATCGGTATTGCCCGTGCGCTAATTCTTGAACCGAAGCTCATTATCTGCGATGAGCCGGTGTCAGCGCTGGACGTGTCGATTCAGGCGCAGGTAGTGAATCTGCTGCAGCAGCTGCAGCGGGAAATGGGACTGTCGCTGATTTTTATCGCCCACGATCTGGCGGTCGTGAAGCATATCTCCGATCGCGTGCTGGTGATGTATCTTGGCCATGCCGTGGAGCTCGGCACCTATGATGAGGTGTATCATAATCCGCTGCATCCCTATACCAAAGCGCTGATGTCGGCGGTGCCGGTTCCGGACCCTGATAAGGAAAAGAATAAAACGATCCAGCTTCTGGAGGGGGAATTGCCATCGCCGATTAACCCGCCGTCGGGATGCGTATTCCGCACCAGATGCCCGATTGCCGGGCCGGAGTGCGCTAAGACGCGACCGGTGCTGGAGGGCAGTTTCCGCCATGCGGTTTCCTGCCTGAAGGTGGACCCGTTATAATCTCAGGGGCTGACGTTAGTCAGCCCTTTTTTTAGCGAGGTTAACGTGGCTTTTCATATTCATGCCGCTCGTCTGCGGCTGTATCATTTACTCTTCGATCAAAACCGACGATCCGGTCGGCATTTCGAGGGACTTTGCGGCGTATTTGCCCTGCTTAGCGTGCTGGTGATATTTATCGAGTCCGGGCTCGGAACGCAATATCATCTGACCTTAGACGAATGGCATATTTTCGTCTGGCTCGAACTTGTCGTGACGGCGGTTTTTACCTTTGAGTATTTTCTGCGCATTATCAGCTGGCCGAATCCGCTAAAGTATATTTTCAGCTTCTGGGGCATTATTGACCTGGCCACCATTTTACCGCTTTACGTTATGTGGCTGTGGCCCGAGATCAGTATTGAGTACGTGTTTGCCTGGCGGGCCATGCGCGCTATTCGCGCGTTGCGTATCCTTAAGCTGCTGCGCTTTATGCCGTCGTTGAATATTTTCTGGGCCGCTATCGTCAGCGCTCGCCACCAGCTGATCCTGTTCTATTCTTTTGTTGCCATCGTCATGGTGATCTTTGGCTCCCTGATGTATCTGGTTGAGGGGCCGAGATACGGTTTTACTACGCTGAACGCGTCGGTTTACTGGGCGATAGTGACGATAACCACGGTAGGGTATGGCGATATTACGCCGCATACGCCGCTGGGGCGAATTTTAGCCTCCATTCTTATCTTAATTGGCTACTCGATTATTGCGATCCCCACCGGCTTAATTACCAGCCATATGACCACCGCATTTCAGAGTCGCCGGACTCAGCGCCAGTGCCCGCATTGCCAGCATAACGTTCATGAAAAAGACGCTCGCTACTGCAACGCCTGCGGCAGCGAACTGCCTGAATAACTAAAAAAGCCTGCCCAGGTTAACTCAGGCAGGCTCTTCTTTTATATAAGCTATTTGCTTAAGAAAGAGCTTATTCGCGCCACAGGATATGACAGAGCTTGTGGTCTTTTTCACGACACAGCAGCACGCGCGCAAAAATATCGTTAATTTCGCCGCCATCTTCATCGGCCAGACCAATGACCACTTCAGCGAAGAAGTCAGGGTTGAGATCAAAATCGACGTGCTCTTCCCAGTCAGGCGCCGGATCGAAGAGCTCGGCGCCGCCGCGTTCTTCAAACTGCAGGTTGAACAGAATGACATCCGCCGGATCGAGGTTGTCGACGGCGAGTTCGAGGAAAATGTCGTAAGCCTGTTCAAGCGTTTCGTCTTCGGTCAGGCGATTGTTTAAATCCATATCCATGATTGCTACCCATTAAACATCTGATTGGCACGTTTTACAGCAACGGACTGAAGAAGTAAAACAGTCGCTCGGCGATCCGCTGCCACAGCGGACGTTTTAACCACAGCCTGGCGTCCAGCAGGCGCGAGCGGGAGATGTAATCGTCCTGCACCGCAGCCAGATCGCTGCCAAATCCGGCATCGTCAATCACCAGCGTAATCTCGAAGTTGAGCCACAGGCTGCGCATATCGAGGTTAACGGTGCCCACAAGGCTAAGTTCGCCGTCAACCAGCACGCTCTTAGTATGCAGCAGACCGCCTTCAAACTGGTAAATCTTTACCCCGGCAGCCAGCAGCTCGGTAAAGAAGGCGCGACTGGCCCAGCCCACCAGCAGAGAATCGTTTTTGCGCGGCAGGATGATGCTGACATCGACGCCGCGCTGGGCGGCGGTACAGATGGCATGCAAAAGGTCGTCGCTGGGCACAAAGTAGGGGGTCGTCATGATCAAATGCTCTTTGGCCGCGTAGGCGGCAGTGAGCAGAGCCTGATGGATCAAATCTTCCGGAAAACCCGGACCCGAGGCGATAGTGTGAATTGTGTGCCCGCTGGCCTCTTCGAACGGCATAATGTTCGCATCCGGCGGCGGCGGTAAGATACGTTTGCCGGTTTCAATCTCCCAGTCGCAGGAGTAGACAATGCCCATCGCTGTCGCTACCGGACCTTCCATTCGCGCCATCAGATCGATCCACTGGCCAACGCCGGAGTCCTGCTTAAAGAAACGCGGGTCGACCAGATTCATACTGCCGGTATAGGCAATATAGTTATCGATCATGACCATTTTACGATGCTGACGCAGGTCCATACGGCGCAGAAAGACGCGCATCAGGTTGACCTTCAGGGCTTCGACGACTTCAATGCCGGCATTACGCATCATGGCGGCCCAGGGACTACGGAAAAACGCCACGCTCCCCGCGGAGTCGAGCATCAGCCGGCAGTGTACGCCGCGCCTTGCCGCCGCCATCAATGACTCGGCGACCTGATCGGCCATGCCGCCGGGCTGCCAGATATAGAACACCATCTCAATATTGTGACGAGCGAGCTGGATATCGCGGATGAGCGCCTGCATGACGTCGTCGGATTCGGTGAGCAGCTGGAGCTGATTGCCTTTGACGCCGCCAATGCCCTGCCGACGTTCGCAGAGCTTGAACAAGGATTCCGCGACCGGACTATTCTCCTCGGCAAAGATATGCTTGCAGGCTTTGAGGTCTTTTAACCACTTGGCCGTTGAGGGCCACATGGCCCGCGCGCGTTCGGCGCGGCGTTTACCCAGATGCAGTTCGCCAAACGAGAGATAGGCGATAATGCCCACCAGGGGAAGAATATAAATGACAAGCAGCCATGCCATCGCTGACGGGACCGCGCGCCTTTTCATTAATATCCGTAATGTTACACCGGCGATAAGTAGCCAGTAACCGAGTATAACCAGCCAGTTCACCACCGTGTAAAAGGTTGTCATAGATGAAAAATCCTTTTGAATGACTTGATGACATGAGTTTACGCATCATCATCCATCTGGCAAATAAAAACGCAGCGAAAGCGTTGGTTAGCCAGATTCATCGGTCTATAATGCAGGCTGTTTTTACTTGTAGAGTAGTTGCAATGAAGCGTAGTAGAACGGAAGTAGGGCGCTGGCGCATGCTTCGGCAGGTGAGTCGCCGTAAAGCACGCTGGCTGGAAGGCCAGTCACGTCGTAATATGCGCATCCTCTCCATCAGAAAGGAGCTGGTTAAACGGCAACGTCACTCTCTGCTGTTCACCTTCTCTGAATGTTGAGAGTCGAAACAAAAGGCACCGCTCGCGGTGCCTCTGTTTTATCAGCGTTTCGTTCTTAGCATACATTCTTAGACTGTCATCTCTCTTTCTTCTGCCGGCGAAACCCGGTTTCTCACAGGCTCCTGCGTTATTGTTTGCATCAGCAGCGGCGGGCAGGAAGTCGCATCGCGCCATACCTCATAAGACTGGCCCAACGCGTATAAACGCAAAAAACGGGAAGTGCCATGCATCAACACATGCTACTTATAATGTCCGTAAGGCTTCTATTATTGAGAGGTATCTATGAGTCAACTTTTTAGTCCGGTGCGAATCGGTAAGCTGGAACTTGAGAACCGTATTGTCATTGCGCCAATGTGCCAGTACTCCGCCGACAATGGCAAGGCCACGGCATGGCATCGTATCCATCTCGGACAACTGGCCTTTTCCGGCGCGGGCTTACTGATTATCGAAGCCAGCGCTGTAGAGCCCGCCGGACGCATTACCCCGGCTGATCTGGGCTTATGGAATGACGAAACGGAAGCCGCATTACGCACCGTGCTGAACGATATCCGCCAGTACGCTTCAATCCCCATCGGTATCCAGCTGGGCCATGCCGGACGAAAAGCCTCTTCCGCAGCCCCCTGGCTGGGGGGACACCAGCTGGCGCATGATTCTGGCGGATGGGACACGGTTGCGCCATCAGCGCTGGCCTATGGTGAAGGTGAACGACCTCCGGTTGAACTTACTCAGGACCACATGAAACGCATCAAGCAGTCATTCGTAGACAGCGCCAGACGCGCTGAGCGGATGGGTATTGAATTGATTGAACTGCATGCCGCGCATGGTTACCTGTTGCACCAGTTCCTTTCACCGCTCAGTAACCCGCGTACCGACGAATACGGCGGCTCGCTGGAGAACCGTTTGCGTTTTCCGCTCGAGATATTCCGGGCCATCCGTGAGGCTGTCAGTCAGGACATCGCGGTGGGCGTCCGACTTTCAGCAACAGACTGGGTGGATGGCGGCTGGGATAACGCACAATCGATTATCTTCAGCCAGCAGCTTGAGGCGCTTGGCTGCGACTATATTCATGTTTCCAGCGGCGGGCTGTCGCCTCATCAGGCAATTCAGGTGGGGCCCGGCTATCAGCTGCCGTTCGCGCGTGAAATCCGCGAGAAGGTGAATATCCCGGTGATCGGTGTGGGTCTGGTGACGGAAGCGCAGCAGGCGGAAGAGGCGCTACAAAATGGCGACGCCGACCTCATCGCCATTGCCCGCGCCGTGCTCTACAATCCGCACTGGCCATGGCATGCCGCGGCAGCGCTGGGCGCTCAGGTGAGCGTTCCGCCGCAGTATCTTCGCTCAGAGCCGCATGGTCTTAAGGGAACGCTGAAGTCCAACAGGTAATTAACCATAGAAAGTCGGCGGTGCTGATGCACTGCCGGCAAATGGCTATCATCAGGGCGCGTCCTAAAGAGAACGGAATGCAGAACCGGGGAAGTGGAGAGACATAAGGATGGCGACCATTCCGTACTCGCGTACTTAGAAACGTCCTCTAATGAACGATCGCCATAGATTAAATTTTAACCGCATTCTTATTGCTTAAGCATTTTATAGGCTAAAACACCTTTTTATACGGTTTCACCGAGACTTTCTGATAAACCCCTGCGGCGATATAGGGATCGTCATTGGCCCATGATTGCGCCGCTTCCAGCGATTCAAATTCCGCAATGACCGTTGAGCCGGTGAAGCCCGCCGCGCCGGGTTCATTACTGTCTACGGCAGGCATTGGGCCGGCGGTCAGTAAACGACCTTCATCATGTAATAATTGCAAACGCGCCAGATGGGCGGGACGTACCGATGTCCGTTTTTCCAGAGAGTCGGCGATATCTTCAGCGTAGATAACGTAAAGCACGGCATGGCTCCTTATCAATAAATTGGCGAATCACGTTAAGTGAAACCGTCGTTGACTGCAATGCAAAGATGATCACGATCCCCAGAATGCCACGTCCCGGGGGCTTTTTGTCAGAAAACAGGGCAAATTTTGATACAAGCCAACAACCCTAGTTGAATATGATTGCTATTTGCATTTAAAATCGGGGCATCATTTTTCAACAGAAACGACTATGAGCGCAATGACCTTTGATTTACCTCGCCGCTTTCCGTGGCCTACGCTACTGTCTGTGGTTATCCACGGCAGTGTTATCGCGGGGTTGCTCTATACTTCGGTACATCAGGTTATTGAACGGCCGGCACCCTCACAGCCCATTGAAATCACTATGGTGGCCCCGGCAGATCTGGAACCGCCTCAGGCGGCTCAGCCGGTCGTTGAGCCCGTTGTTGAACCGGAGCCAGAACCGGAACCGGAAGTGATGCCTGAACCGCCAAAAGAGGCGCCGGTTGTTATCCATAAACCAAAGCCTAAACCGAAGCCAAAGCCTAAACCGAAGCCGGAAAAAAAGGTCGAACAACCGAAGCGTGATGTAAAACCGGCGGAAACGCGCCCGGCCTCGCCGTTTGAAAATACAAATACGGCGCCGGCGCGCACCGCGCCGAGCACCTCAGCCGCGACCGCTAAACCCACCGTGACGGCGCCTTCCGGGCCGCGGGCGCTAAGCCGCGGAGAGCCGAGCTATCCGGCTCGTGCCCAGGCGCTGCGTATTGAAGGAAACGTGCGGGTTAAGTTTGACGTCACGCCGGACGGGCGCGTGGACAACGTGCAGATCCTCTCCGCCCAGCCTGCCAATATGTTTGAGCGTGAAGTGAAAAACGCTTTACGTAAATGGCGCTATGAACCGGGTAAACCGGGAACCGGCATTACCATGACCATTCAGTTCCGTCTGAAAGGCGTACAAATTAGCTAATCCTCAAAAACAAGGCCCCTTAAGGGGCCTTATCCATGAACACCTCATCAAGCGCTTTCTGCGCCGTCACCAGATGCTGTCCGCCAAACAGAATCGCCCGATTCAGCAGCGTATAGAGCTGGTAGATGGGCTGCCGCTCGAGAAAGCCGGACGGCAGCGGCGATACGGACTGATAGCCGTCATAGATTTGCGGCGGCTGTTCCGGATGCAGCGGGAGCATTGCCAAATCGCATTCGCGATCGCCCCAGTAGCAGGCGGGGTCGAAAATATAGGGCCCGTTTGGCCCGAGCGCGCAGTTACCGGACCATAAGTCACCGTGAAGCAGCGATGGCTGCGGCTGATGACTGCTCAGCCGTTGCTGAACAATATCAACAAGATGATCGATATCACCAAAATGCAGGCCTTTCTCGGCGGCGAGTTCTAGCTGCCAGCCGATGCGCT
Source organism: Klebsiella sp. Q11 (assembly GCF_964241505.1). Classification (NCBI taxonomy): domain Bacteria; kingdom Pseudomonadati; phylum Pseudomonadota; class Gammaproteobacteria; order Enterobacterales; family Enterobacteriaceae; genus Klebsiella; species Klebsiella sp. Q11. The sequence goes on along the minus strand of NZ_CAXSXW010000006.1, from coordinate 91,251 downwards.
GTTCGGCAAAGAACGTGGACCAGCGACGCTGCCAGGCGTTCGGCTGGGGAGTGGTGGAGAGATCGTTATCAAAATCCAGACCAAACTGCGGTTGATCGCTCCATTGATGTAAATGGGCGATTTGCTGGCCTAACAGGAAAGCGTTGTGCGCATCCAGCGGGCGAGGAGGGAGGTATTCCATCACCAGAAAGCTGTAATCTCGATCGCTGCCCACGGCAAAAACCTGCGGTACGTTCACCGTTTTACTGCGCGACAGCAGTTCAAGCTGGTCTGCCTCGGCCGTGAAGATGGGTAACAGCTCGCGTTCGTCGCATTTTACGAAGTAATCTCGCCCGCCATAGCGTAAATGCCAGGCAGCGTGTATCTCTCCACCGGGTAGTTCGTTTCGCAGTTCGATTTCAGCTGCTTCGGTATGCAAATCGCGTAACAAATTGCTGATAGCTTGCCACATGCCGTCTCTCCCCATGTTTTCCAACATTTCATAAGGTTAGCGCATAAACCCGGCGTAAAACTCGAACTGACGCACAACTGGACGTTTTCCGTTGCGTCAATCGCACTTATTGAGCTTTTAACCACTCGCTGAATGTGACCACGGTGACGTCGACGGGTCTTCCCAGCGCGGTTTCGGCTAAACCTGCGCTTAAGGCGTTGACTTCCTCGGCATTCTGCATAGAAAGCAGGCCGAAGGTGTTGGTGCCGAGCTCGTGGACGTTCCCTTCATCATCGTTTAAGACGAGGGTAAATCCGGCGCGGGTGAGGTGATTACTGAGTTCGTTAATTTCCGTTAACGTCTCTTCGTGAAAACGAACCGTGACGACCCAGGCAATAATTTCGCTACTCATTTTTCACCCCGTTGTTATCCATGGCATTTTTAGCATAGACCATCATGCTGATTTGGCGACTCCCTCTGTCTTCCCAGAGGGAGCGAAGGCGTTATCAACCGCGCAGATAGTTGTAGATTTTTTGCGTATTATCCAGCGAGCAAAGGCGGGTGCCCTGATTGATGGTTGCCGCACTACCCGCCGCAACGCCAAAGCGAACCATATCTTCAAGCGAGGCGTTTTCCGCCAGCCTTAAGGTCATTGCGCCGACCATACTGTCACCGGCGCCGACGGTGCTCTGGCTTTTCATCGGCGGCGGTACCACCTGAACGCTACCCTGGGCATCAACGCCGAGCGCACCCTGGGCGCCGAGGGAGACGACGACGCGCTGGACTTTGCCCGACCGAATGAGCTCCTGCGCCGCAAGACGCACATCATCCGGCTGGCTCAGATCGCGCTGTACCAGCGCGCTAAGCTCTTTCTGGTTCGGCTTAACCAGCTCGATATTGCCGACATCAAGCGCTGCGGCGAGCGCGTCACCGGAACTATCAACAATACAGCGCAATCCATGCTGCTGAGCGTTTTTGACCAGCTGCGTCAGGTTATCGACGCTGATGCCGGGCGGGAGACTTCCGCTAATCACCAGCAGGGAACCCGGGGCGATGGCGAGGACCTTTTCCTCAAGGAGCCGGAGCTCCTCCTTAGTTAACGCTGCGCCCGGCATCACGAAACGATATTGCTCGCCGCTGGCGTTCACATGCACGTGAAGATTCTGCCGCGTCCAGTCATGGGTCTCTACCGTATCGACGGGAACATGTTCATCCGTCAGCAGCGCCGTCAGGTGTTCGCCTGTCGCCCCGCCGACGGGAAAGATGGCTGTGGCGCTGCCGCCAAGAAAAGTGATGGCTCGCGCAACGTTAATTCCGCCGCCGCCGGGTTCAAACACGGGAGCGCTACAGCGCAGTTTGCCTTCCGGGTAAATTTGCGGGGTCTGGGTTGCGCTATCGAGCGAGGGGGCTAACGTGAGCGTATAGATTTTGGTCATCCAGTTTCCTCCATAATACGAATTTAGCTGCTCTGGTTTTAAGCATGGCACTTAAAGGAGGGAAGGGGAAGCGACGCGCCACTTATACAACGCAACCTCTTTTTATCTTTATGAAATAAAAATTGTTTTGAGAAGCGTCTTATACAAAAAATGAAAGAGTAATTGATTGCTAAGTTAACCGTGCTTTTTTATAATTTACTCCCTTTCTTAGGACCGGCTATCCGCGATCCTCGCGAAAGCTCCCGGGACCCTCCAGGTCTCCTTATAGGTTGTACGGACTTAAAATTAAATGAAGCTTTTGAAGACAGTACCCGCAGCGGCGTTGCTCGCGGGAGGGCTTTTTGCGTCTGCGTGCGCAATGGCCGATGATTCCGTTTTTACTGTCATGGATGACCCATCTTCTGCTAAAAAACCTTTCGAAGGTACTGTTAACGCCGGTTATCTGGCGCAGTCCGGCAATACGAAAAGTTCCTCAATGACCGCCGACTCCACGTTGACCTGGTATGGCAATACCACCGCATGGTCGCTGTGGGGGAATGCCAGCAATACGTCGTCAAACGATCAGCGCTCTTCGGAAAGGTACGCGGTGGGGGGACGTAGCCGTTACAACCTGACTGACCAGAACTATATATTTGGCCAGGCCAGCTGGCTGACGGATCGTTACAATGGTTATCAGCAGCGGGATGTGTTTACCGCAGGTTATGGTCGACAGATTATGAACGGACCGGTGCACAGTCTGCGTTTTGAATTTGGTCCTGGCGTACGCTACGACGAGTATACCGACGGCGATACTGATACTCAGCCGTTGGGCTATGCTTCCGGCACTTACGCCTGGCAGATGACTGATAACGCCAAATTTACGCAAGGTGTTTCGGTATTCGGCGCTGAAGATACGACGCTGAACTCCGAAAGCGCGCTGAACGTTGCCATTAATGCTCACTTTGCCCTCAAGGTCGCCTATAACTTGACGTGGAACTCTGAGCCGCCGTCATCGGCGCCGGAACACACCGATCGCCGTACCACGCTATCTCTCGGTTATAAAATGTAATATTTCAGGCCAGATATTCTGGCCTGATTGTTTTAAATTTGGCAATAAGTGACATTATTATTTTTGGTCTCTCGTTTTGTTTTTTATAAAAAGAAATCGTCTTCATAATTTCCCCACAATTGCTATTTTGCTGACAAATATGCAGTTAATTTGACACGAAAAGATAAATATTGGGTCGGACAAAAATGTGATCTGGATCTATACTGTTGCACACAGGCGGCGATAACGACGCCGTTCTATTTATCTGAAACAAATAAGAGAATGACTATCATGAGAAATAGCAAAATCGCACTCGCGGCCGTGATGCTGTGCACGCTGTCTTTTGGCGCATTTGCCGCCGCTCCCGCACCGCAGCCGGGTAATAACGAGCATACCCAAGTTGGTATCGCCAAAGCTACCGATGTCGAAGCAGGCTCCAACATAGCGCCGGGCTCACAGTCTACCGGGCAGTCAATGAACGATGCTTTTGATGTTCATAAACTTGTCGCCGGCGAATGGTCCTGATATTTCATTGTTCTTGAACATCATCCTTTAATTATTTCGTGAAGCAGCAAACCGGGTAATGCCGTACCGGTTTTGCTTTCCGCACTTTGTGTTAAACATGCATAATTGATGTGAAAGCATAAATATTCTTTATGCGTCATATCGTCCTGCCGCGCTCTTTTGCCGTACGATTCCGCAGCAATTACGCTGGGTTTGTTGCGCCGCGACTTTTTTTCCATCAGCAATAACCATTTAGTCTCATGTGACTTTTATCACGCACTAATGATGTGTAAACTAACCGTCGGTGTTATCAACAGGCGGCTGCAGGTGGGTACGCGTCGGTGAACGAGCGTGCACATATTTTCGCAGAGTGAAGCGGGAACTGGGCCTGAACGTGTTGATAATTATGATTATATTGTTTTGTATGTGCTCTTTCGTGCGGGGCACCACTGCAAATAAGGACATGAAATGCCTGTAATTACGCTTCCTGATGGCAGCCAACGCCATTTTGATCACGCTGTGAGCCCGATGGACGTCGCTCTGGATATTGGCCCCGGTCTGGCGAAAGCCACCATCGCCGGCCGCGTCAACGGCGAGCTGGTTGACGCCTGCGACTTAATTGAAAACGACGCGACGCTCTCTATCATCACCGCGAAAGATGAAGATGGACTTGAGATTATTCGTCACTCCTGTGCGCACCTTTTGGGGCACGCGATTAAACAGCTGTGGCCAAATACCAAGATGGCGATCGGCCCGGTTGTCGACAACGGTTTCTACTATGATGTCGATCTGGACCATACCCTGACCCAGGAAGATATCGACGCGCTCGAAAAACGTATGCACGAGCTCGCCGAGAAAAACTACGACGTCATTAAGAAAAAAGTCAGCTGGCATGAAGCGCGTGAAACCTTCGTGAAGCGCGGCGAGAGCTATAAAGTCTCCATTCTTGATGAAAACATTGCGCATGATGACAAACCCGGTTTGTATCATCATGAAGAGTATGTCGACATGTGCCGTGGGCCGCACGTGCCGAATATGCGTTTCTGTCATCATTTCAAACTGATGAAGACCGCTGGCGCCTACTGGCGCGGCGATAGCAACAATAAAATGCTGCAGCGCATCTACGGAACCGCATGGGCAGATAAAAAAGCCTTAAATGCCTATCTGCAGCGTCTGGAAGAAGCCGCTAAGCGCGATCACCGTAAAATCGGTAAGCAGCTCGACCTGTATCATATGCAGGAAGAGGCGCCGGGCATGGTGTTCTGGCATAACGACGGCTGGACTATCTTCCGCGAACTGGAAACTTTTGTGCGTTCTAAGCTGAAAGAGTACCAGTATCAGGAAGTTAAAGGCCCGTTTATGATGGACCGCGTGCTGTGGGAAAAAACCGGCCACTGGGATAACTATAAAGATGCGATGTTCACCACCTCTTCCGAGAACCGTGAATACTGCATCAAGCCGATGAACTGCCCGGGACACGTGCAGATCTTCAACCAGGGGCTGAAATCCTACCGCGATCTGCCGCTGCGTATGGCTGAATTCGGTAGCTGCCATCGTAATGAGCCGTCAGGCGCGCTGCATGGCCTGATGCGCGTACGTGGCTTTACTCAGGACGATGCCCATATCTTCTGTACTGAAGATCAGGTTCGCGATGAAGTGAACGCCTGTATTCGCATGGTCTACGATATGTACAGCACTTTTGGCTTCGAGAAAATCGTCGTCAAGCTGTCGACTCGTCCGGAAAAACGCATCGGTAGCGATGAGACATGGGATCGTGCTGAAGCGGATCTGGCCGTGGCGCTGGAAGAGAACAACATCCCGTTTGAGTATCAGCTGGGTGAAGGCGCGTTCTACGGTCCGAAAATTGAATTTACCCTGTATGACTGCCTCGATCGTGCATGGCAGTGCGGTACTGTACAGCTGGACTTCTCCCTGCCGCAGCGTTTAAGCGCCTCTTATGTGGGTGAAAATAACGAACGACAGGTACCGGTAATGATTCACCGCGCGATTCTTGGTTCGCTGGAGCGCTTTATTGGCATCCTGACCGAAGAGTTTGCGGGCTTCTTCCCGAGCTGGCTGGCGCCGGTGCAGGTTGTGGTCATGAATATTACTGATTCTCAGGCTGAATACGTTAACGAATTGACGCGTAAACTACAAAATGCCGGCATTCGCGTAAAAGCAGACTTGAGAAATGAGAAGATAGGCTTTAAAATCCGCGAGCACACTTTACGTCGTGTCCCTTACATGTTGGTCTGTGGCGACAAAGAGGTAGAAGCCGGCAAAGTTGCCGTGCGTACCCGTCGTGGCAAAGACTTGGGCAGCCTGGACGTAAATGAAGTTATCGAGAAGCTGCAACAAGAGATTCGCAGCCGCAGTCTAAAACAACTGGAGGAATAAGGTATTAAAGGCGGAAAACGAGTTCAAACGGCACGTCCGAATCGTATTAATGGCGAGATTCGCGCCCTGGAAGTTCGCTTAACTGGTCTGGAAGGCGAAGCTTTGGGTATTGTGAGTCTGAGAGAAGCAATCGAAAAAGCTGAAGAAGCTGGAGTAGATTTAGTTGAAATCAGCCCTAACGCCGAACCGCCAGTTTGTCGTATCATGGACTACGGCAAGTTCCTTTATGAAAAGAGCAAGTCTTCTAAGGAACAGAAGAAAAAGCAAAAAGTTATCCAGGTTAAGGAAATTAAGTTCCGTCCTGGCACCGACGATGGCGATTATCAGGTAAAACTCCGCAGCCTGATTCGCTTTCTGGAAGATGGCGATAAGGCCAAGATCACGCTGCGTTTTCGCGGCCGTGAGATGGCCCACCAACAGATCGGTATGGAAGTGCTTACCCGCGTCCGTGACGATCTGAGTGAACTGGCAGTAGTCGAATCCTTCCCAACGAAGATCGAAGGCCGCCAGATGATCATGGTGCTCGCTCCTAAGAAGAAACAGTAAGGCCTTCAAGTAGCAATGTCTGTGGAGCCTGCGGGTTCCGCAGCCGTTGTTCGCCTATGTTTCGTTTATTAACAATGCGAAGTGGAAGTTATTAAAATGCCAAAAATTAAGACCGTACGCGGTGCTGCTAAGCGCTTCAAAAAAACCGGTAAAGGTGGTTTTAAGCACAAGCACGCTAACCTGCGTCACATTCTGACCAAAAAAGCTACCAAGCGTAAACGTCACCTGCGTCCGAAAGCCATGGTTTCTAAAGGCGATCTGGGCCTGGTCATCGCGTGCCTGCCGTACGCATAAGTCGTTAACCCTTTTAACTTTTTAATTAGAATAGATACAGGAGAGCACATATGGCTCGCGTAAAACGTGGTGTAGTTGCCCGTGCACGTCACAAGAAAATTTTGAAACAAGCTAAAGGCTACTACGGTGCGCGTTCTCGCGTATACCGCGTTGCCTTCCAGGCTGTTATCAAAGCTGGTCAGTACGCTTATCGTGACCGTCGTCAGAAAAAGCGTCAGTTCCGTCAACTGTGGATTGCGCGTATCAACGCAGCAGCACGTCAGAACGGTATTTCTTACAGCAAATTCATCAACGGCCTGAAAAAAGCCTCTGTTGAAATCGACCGTAAGATCCTGGCTGACATCGCCGTATTCGACAAATTAGCGTTCACCGCGCTGGTCGAAAAAGCGAAAGCAGCTCTGGCATAAGCCAGTTGAAAGAGGGAGCTTGTCTCCCTCTTTTCGTTTCAAGACTATCAATACATTGACTTTTATCCGCGTAAGCTTTTCAATATCGATCTTACGTTTTTTAGCAGACAAGGTAATGCAAGCATGAATGCTGCTATTTTCCGCTTCTTTTTTTACTTTAGCACCTGAACTCAGGAGGCTAGCGCGTGAAAGAAGAAACGGAAAACAGCGCCAAAAAGCCTCCCACTGTGGAGGCTTTTTTTGTATCTGAACTGGCTTGTTCTATTTCAAGCTCCAGACGTGTGGATTGACCGGGTCATTCGGGCAAATGGCGAATGACCCGCCGTCTGCGGCTCGAAATAGTGAAAGCAAAATAATAACCATAACCGGTGTCTGCACCGACATAATGAGGAAAACCATGTCACATCTCGCAGAGCTGGTTGCCAGTGCGAAGGCAGCCATTAACGAGGCATCAGATGTTGCTGCGCTGGACAACGTCCGCGTGGAATACCTGGGTAAAAAAGGGCTCCTGACCCTTCAGATGACGACCCTGCGTGAGCTGCCTGCTGAAGAGCGCCCGGCAGCCGGCGCGGTTATCAACGAAGCGAAAGAGCAGGTCCAGCAGGCGCTTAACGCGCGTAAGTCAGATCTTGAAAGCGCCGCTCTTAACGCGCGCCTGGCCTCGGAGACCATCGATGTCTCTCTGCCGGGGCGTCGTATTGAGAACGGTGGCCTGCATCCGGTGACCCGTACCATCGATCGTATTGAAAGTTTCTTCGGTGAGCTCGGCTTTACCGTCGCGACTGGCCCGGAAATCGAAGATGACTACCACAACTTCGATGCGCTGAATATTCCTGGCCACCATCCGGCACGCGCTGACCACGACACTTTCTGGTTTGATGCCACGCGCCTGCTGCGTACGCAAACCTCAGGCGTGCAGATCCGCACCATGGCTAACCAGCAGCCGCCGATCCGCATTATTGCGCCAGGTCGCGTCTATCGTAACGACTACGATCAGACCCACACCCCAATGTTCCATCAGATGGAAGGCCTGATCGTTGATACCAACATCAGCTTTACCAACCTGAAGGGAACGCTGCACGATTTCCTGCGTAACTTCTTTGAAGAAGATCTGCAGATTCGTTTTCGTCCGTCCTATTTCCCGTTCACCGAGCCGTCGGCCGAAGTCGACGTTATGGGGAAAAACGGGAAATGGCTGGAAGTGCTCGGCTGCGGGATGGTGCATCCAAACGTACTGCGCAACGTGGGTATCGATCCGGAAATCTATTCCGGCTTTGCCTTCGGCATGGGTATGGAGCGTCTGACCATGCTGCGCTACGGCGTGACCGACTTACGCGCGTTCTTCGAAAACGATCTGCGTTTCCTCAAACAGTTTAAATAAGGGCAGGACAGAACAATGAAATTCAGTGAACTGTGGTTACGCGAGTGGGTTAACCCAGCTATCGATAGCGAAGCGCTGTCGGACCAGATAACGATGGCCGGCCTTGAGGTTGACGGCGTTGAGCCGGTTGCGGGCAGCTTCAACGGCGTTGTCGTTGGGGAAGTGGTTGAGTGCGCTCAGCACCCTAATGCTGACAAACTGCGCGTCACAAAAATTAACGTCGGCGGCGAACGCCTGCTGGATATCGTCTGCGGCGCGCCAAACTGCCGTCAGGGCCTGAAGGTTGCCGTTGCAACCATCGGTGCCGTACTGCCGGGCGATTTTAAAATTAAAGCGGCAAAGCTGCGCGGCGAGCCGTCGGAAGGCATGCTGTGCTCCTTCTCCGAACTGGGGATCTCCGACGATCACAGCGGTATTATTGAACTGCCCGCCGACGCGCCGCTGGGTACCGATATCCGCGAATACCTGAAGCTCGACGATAACACTATCGAAATCAGCGTCACGCCGAACCGTGCCGACTGCCTGGGTATTATCGGCATTGCCCGCGATGTCGCCGTGCTCAACAAGGCGCCACTGAATGTCCCGGAAATGGCCCCGGTTGCCGCGACCATCGACGACGTTCTGCCAATTCAGGTCGATGCGCCGGAAGCATGCCCGCGCTACCTGGGCCGTGTGGTAAAAGGCATTAATGTCAAAGCGCCGACGCCGTTATGGATGAAAGAGAAGCTGCGCCGCTGCGGCATTCGCTCCATCGATGCCGTGGTTGACGTGACCAACTACGTTCTGCTCGAGCTCGGCCAGCCGATGCACGCCTTCGATAAAGACCGCATTGAAGGCGGAATTATCGTGCGTATGGCGCATGAAGGCGAAACCCTGGTCCTGCTCGACGGCTCCGAGGCTAAGCTGGATACCGATACTCTGGTTATTGCTGACCACCAGAAAGCCCTGGCTATGGGCGGAATTTTCGGCGGCGAGCACTCCGGCGTAAACGATGAAACGCAAAACGTTCTGCTGGAATGCGCGTTCTTCAGCCCGCTGTCCATTACCGGCCGCGCCCGCCGTCATGGTCTGCATACCGATGCTTCCCACCGCTACGAGCGCGGCGTGGACTCCGCGCTGCAGTATCAGGCAATGGAGCGCGCAACCCGCCTGCTGATGGATATTTGCGGCGGTGAAGCGGGCCCGATTATTGACGTGACCAATGAAGCGACTCTGCCGAAGCCTGCGACCATCCGCCTTCGCCGCAGCAAACTGGATCGTCTGATTGGCCATCACATTGAAGATGAGCAGGTTAGCGACATTCTGCGTCGTCTGGGCTGTGAAGTTACCGAAGGCCAGGATGAGTGGCATGCCGTGGCGCCGAGCTGGCGTTTCGACATGGAGATCGAAGAAGACCTGGTCGAAGAGGTTGCCCGCGTCTATGGCTATAACAATATTCCTGACGAACCGGTGCAAGCGGGCCTGATCATGGGCAGCCACCGCGAAGCGGATCTGTCGCTTAAGCGCGTGAAAACGCTGCTCAACGACAAAGGCTATCAGGAAGTGATTACCTACAGCTTTGTTGACCCGAAAGTACAGCAGTGGATCCACGCCGGAGAAGAAGCGCTGATTCTGCCGAGCCCGATCTCCAGCGAAATGTCGGCGATGCGTCTGTCATTGTGGACCGGTCTGCTCGGGACGGTGGTCTACAACCAGAATCGCCAGCAGAGCCGCGTCCGCATCTTTGAGAGCGGCTTACGCTTTGTTCCCGATACGCAGGCCCCGCTGGGTATTCGCCAGGACGTGATGCTGGCTGGCGTCATCTGCGGTAACCGCTATGAAGAACACTGGAACCTGGCAAAAGAAACCGTCGATTTCTATGATTTAAAAGGCGATCTGGAGTCCGTTCTCGACCTCACGGGTAAACTGTCCGACATCGAATTCCGCATCGAAGCCAATAATGCGCTTCATCCGGGCCAGTCGGCGGCGATTTATCTGAAAGGTGAACGTATTGGTTTTATTGGGGTTGTTCATCCCGAGCTGGAACGTAAACTGGATCTGAACGGCCGCACGTTGGTGTTCGAGCTGGAGTGGAACAAGCTTGCAGACCGCGTGGTGCCTCAGGCGCGTGAAGTTTCTCGCTTCCCGGCGAACCGTCGCGACATCGCTGTCGTTGTGGCAGAAAACGTTCCCGCAGCCGATGTTTTAGCCGAGTGTAAGAAAGTTGGCGTAAATCAGGTAGTTGGCGTAAACTTATTTGACGTGTACCGCGGCAAGGGCGTAGCGGAAGGTTTCAAAAGCCTCGCTATCAGCCTTATCCTCCAGGATACCAGCCGTACACTCGAAGAAGAGGAGATTGCCGCTACCGTCGCCAAATGTGTAGAGGCATTGAAAGAGCGATTCCAGGCATCATTGAGGGATTGAACCTATGGCGCTTACAAAAGCTGAAATGTCAGAATATCTGTTTGATAAGCTTGGGCTTAGCAAGCGGGATGCCAAAGAGCTGGTAGAGTTGTTTTTCGAAGAAGTCCGTCGCGCTCTGGAAAACGGAGAGCAGGTAAAACTCTCCGGGTTCGGCAACTTCGATTTGCGAGATAAGAACCAACGCCCGGGCCGTAACCCGAAAACGGGAGAGGATATTCCTATTACAGCCCGGCGTGTGGTGACCTTCAGACCCGGACAGAAGTTAAAAAGCCGTGTCGAAAACGCTTCACCCAGAGAGAAATGATCTGGACTGACTAATCAAAAAGGCCGCTATGCGGCCTTTTTTCTTTTCCTGGCCGAATACCGTAAAATCAATCACATCCTTTTTCTCAACTCAGAAATCTATGCTGACCTTTGCTCAAACTCAACGGCGCCGCAACCGGCGCTGGCTTGCGGTATTAACGTTGCTGCTGCTGGTTACGTCGACCATCAGCCTGTGCGCGGGCGACCAGTGGATTGGCCCCGGTGAATGGTTTAGCGCCAAAGGCGAGCTGTTTATCTGGCAGATTCGTTTGCCGCGCACCCTGGCCGTCCTGCTGGTGGGCGCGGCGCTGGCCCTGTCCGGCGCGATTATGCAGGCTCTGTTTGAAAACCCGCTGGCGGAGCCCGGGCTGCTGGGGGTATCAAACGGCGCTGGGGTTGGCCTGATAGCCGCCGTGTTGCTGGGAAAAGGGCTGCTTCCGGGCTGGGCGCTGGGGCTGTGCGCCATCGCTGGCGCGCTGGTCATTACCTTTATTTTGCTGCGTTTTGCCAGGCGGCATCTCTCGACCAGCCGCCTGCTGCTGGCGGGCGTGGCGCTCGGTATCATATGCAGCGCGCTGATGACCTGGGCGGTCTACTTCTCAACCTCTTTCGATCTCCGCCAGCTGATGTACTGGATGATGGGCGGCTTTGGCGGCGTGGACTGGCAGCAGCTGTGGCTGATGCTGGCCCTGCTGCCGGTGCTGGCCTGGGTGTGCCTGCAATCGCAGCCTCTTAATCTGTTAGCGCTGGGGGAGGTTTCCGCACGCCAGCTGGGGCTGCCGCTGTGGCTATGGCGTAAAGTGCTGGTGGTGGCGACCGGCTGGCTGGTGGGCGTCAGCGTGGCGCTGGCCGGCGCGATCGGCTTTATTGGTCTGGTTATCCCGCATATTCTGCGCTTATGTGGTTTAAGCGATCACCGCGCGCTGCTTCCGGCCTGTTTGTTAGCGGGGGCCAGCGCGCTGCTGGGCGCGGATATTATCGCGCGTCTGGCGCTTTCGGCGGCGGAATTGCCGATTGGCGTGGTCACCGCCACCCTGGGCGCGCCGGTGTTTATCTGGTTATTGCTGAAATCAGGCCGCCCGCAGTGAGGGGCGGCCGTAAGCGGTTGATAGTTTTACCAGCCCTTAATCGCATCGCCTTTGTAGACTTCCGCTGCCTTGTCGGCAACCTGCTGAGTCTGGAAGGCCTCTTTCAGCTCCTGGACTTTTTTGCTGTCTTTATTATCTTCGCGCGCAACAATGGCGTTGACGTACGGCGAGTCCGGGCCTTCCATAAATAGCCCATCGCGGGCAGCCGAGAGACCGGCCTGAGCGGAGAAGTTGGTGTTGATGATCGACAGGGCGACGTTCGGGTCATCAAGCGTACGGGTCAGCTGCGGCGTGTCGACTTCCACGATTTTCAGCTGCTTAGGATTGTCGATAATGTCCAGCGTCGTCGGCAGGTAGCCTGTACCCTCTTTCAGCTTGATTAAACCTTGCGCCTGCAGCAGCAGCAGGCTGCGGCCCAGGGTTGTGGTTTCGTTAGAGATGGAAATCGTCGCGCCGTCAGGCAGTTCGCTGATATTTTTGATTTTCTTCGAGTAGGCGGCGATCGGGAAGACGAAGGTTTTACCGACAATGGCAAACTTATAGCCGCGCTCTTTTGATTGTGCCTCAAGGTAAGGCAGCGTCTGGAAGGCGTTAGCATCGACGTCTTTATTGTTCAGGGCTTCGTTCGGCAGAACGTAATCATTAAATGAGATTACCTCGACGTCGAGGTTGTATTTCTCTTTGGCCACCTGTTCTACGACTTTCCAGATAGCCTCATCCGGCCCGGTATTAATGGCGACTTTAATCTTATTATCTTCATCCGGCGAGCAGGCCGAAAGCAGCGTAACGGAGGCCGCGATTAACACCGCGCTAAACATCTTCTTCATCAATAAAACTCTCTTAAATTAACAATTAACGAAATGCTATTACATCCATCCACCACTGTACACTGAATTGCGCGCTCCCGGTGTTGAGATGAATTCATGTTGTGCTGCCTGTTACATCAAGAGACACTCCCGGGGGATTCAAAGTAGAATGACCCAGTCTGAATCCGCTACAGTAGATAGGGATCACCTGAAGCAGTAACCGGTATATTCACTGAGGGAAGGCTATGCAACACGATATTCTCAATACTGAAGTCACCACCATCGATGGTGAGAAAACAACGCTCACCCCGTGGGCAGGCAAAGTCCTGTTGATTGTCAACGTCGCGTCAAAATGCGGCCTGACGCCGCAGTATGAGCAGCTGGAAGCGCTGCAAAAAGATTTAGAAAGCGAAGGTTTTAGCGTACTGGGCTTTCCGTGCAACCAGTTTCTGGGTCAGGAGCCGGGTAGCGAAGAAGAGATTAAAACGTTCTGTAGCACGACTTACGGCGTGACTTTCCCGATGTTCAGCAAAATTGACGTCAACGGCGAACATCGCGCGCCTCTGTACCAGAAGCTGGTTGAGGCCGCCCCGCAGGCTATCGCCCCGGAAGGCAGCGGTTTTTATGAGCGCATGGCCAGCAAAGGCAGAGCGCCGCTGTACGTGGATGATATTCTGTGGAATTTTGAAAAATTCCTCATCGGCCGCGATGGTCAGGTCATCGGCCGTTTCTCACCGGATATGACGCCGGATGATCCGCAGCTGGTGGCCGCTATTAAAGGAGCTTTAGCCAAATAATGCCGTTTTTGATGCAGCTACAGGATGTAGAAGAGGCGGGGCGGCTGGCGCCGTTTTCAGCCGATATCCGGCCGGGAGAGATCGTTCATCTGGTGGGGCCAAACGGGGCGGGGAAAAGCACGCTGCTGGCGCGTATGGCGGGGCTCTCTACCGGCCCGGGTCAGGTAAAACTGAATGGACGCCCGCTGAATGACTGGCTGGCGCCGGAGCTGGCGCGTCATCGGGCCTATTTAAGCCAACACCAGATGCCGCCTTTCGCCATGCCGGTTTGGCATTATCTGTCGCTGCATCTCCAGGACGACGCGCACAACGGGCTACTGACGACCATCGCGGAGAAGCTGGGCTTAGGCGACAAGCTTGGGCGCCAGGTGAATCACATCTCCGGCGGGGAGTGGCAGCGCGTGCGCCTGGCGGCGGTAATACTGCAGATTCATCGTCAGGCTAACGCGTCCGGACAGTTGCTATTGCTGGATGAACCGATGAACAGCCTGGACGTGGCGCAGCAGGCCGCGCTGGACCGACTGTTAAGCGAACTCTGCGCCTCGGGGATTGCCGTCGTGATGAGCAGCCATGACCTGAATCATACCCTCCGACACGCCCATCGCTCCTGGCTTATCTGCCGGGGGGAGACGATCGCCTGCGGCAGCACCGCCGAGGTATTAAGCAAAGAGAATTTAACCGCCGCCTATGCCATGGACTTCCAGCGGGTCGAAGTGGCGGGTCATCTTATGCTCGTTGCGTCACAGTAGCACGCAGTCAGCTTGCCAGCGAATTGATAAACAAGGTAAATTATCCTGCTATCAGGATAGGGAACAGAGGATTCGTCTGAGATGCGTTTTTGGCTCGTTTTGTGTGTTGCGTTATTTCTGGCGGGTTGTAGCAGCCACCGGGCGCCGCCGCCCAATCCACGGCTTGCTGATTCGATTACCGTTGTTGCTAACCTGAATGAGCAGCTAAGGAACTGGCGGGGAGCGCCGTATCGCTACGGCGGCATGTCGCCGCGCGGCGTTGATTGCTCCGGGTTTGTGCTGATGACCTTCCGCGATAAGTTCGCGTTGCAGCTGCCGCGTGAAACGCGTGAGCAGGCGGAGATCGGCACGAAAATCGATAAGAGCGAACTGCTGCCTGGCGATCTGGTCTTCTTCAAGACCGGTTCCGGAGAGAGCGGTCTGCACGTCGGTATTTACGACACGGATAACCAGTTTATCCACGCCTCCACCAGCCAGGGCGTGACGCGCTCGTCGCTGGATAATGTCTACTGGCATAAAAAATTCTGGCAGGCGCGAAGGATCTAGCCTCGATACGTCAAAGCGTAGCGTGGCGTTTTCTTGCCCGGCGGCGGTAACGCCTTACCGGGCAGCGCCACAACGCCCGTCTTGTCTTTTATCGCAATAACCCATCCATTCCTCCGTGTTAATAATTTGTTGAAAGCACTACACTGAAGGCAGGAGGAACCATGACCCTGTCTTTTACTACCCACTGGCGTGATGAACTGCCGGATTTTTACACCGCTTTAACCCCTACGCCGCTGGAGAATGCGCGGCTTGTCTGGCACAACGCTCCGCTGGCGCGAACGCTGGGCGTTGACGCGTCGTTATTCAGCCCGCAGAAGGGCGCTGGCGTATGGGGCGGCGAAACGCTGCTGCCGGGAATGTCGCCGCTGGCGCAGGTTTACAGCGGCCACCAGTTCGGCGCCTGGGCCGGGCAGCTCGGCGACGGGCGCGGTATTCTGCTCGGCGAACAGCAGCTCGCTGATGGTCGTCGCTTTGACTGGCACCTTAAAGGCGCCGGGCTCACTCCCTATTCGCGAATGGGCGACGGGCGGGCGGTGCTGCGCTCGACGATCCGCGAGGCGCTGGCCTCGGAAGCGATGCATGCGTTGGGCATTCCCACCACCCGCGCG
Source organism: Klebsiella sp. Q11 (assembly GCF_964241505.1). Classification (NCBI taxonomy): domain Bacteria; kingdom Pseudomonadati; phylum Pseudomonadota; class Gammaproteobacteria; order Enterobacterales; family Enterobacteriaceae; genus Klebsiella; species Klebsiella sp. Q11. The sequence goes on along the minus strand of NZ_CAXSXW010000006.1, from coordinate 75,529 downwards.
CTGGCGATAGTGGCCAGCGATACGCCGGTATACCGCGAAACCGTCGAGCGCGGGGCAATGCTGATGCGGCTGGCGGAAAGCCACGTTCGTTTCGGCCATTTTGAGCATTTTTACTACCGTCGCGAGCCTCTGAAAGTGCAGCAGCTGGCGGATTACGTGATTCGTCACCACTGGCCGCATCTGCAAAATGAAGCGGATAAGTACCTTTTGTGGTTCAGTGACGTTGTCACCCGAACCGCGGAGATGATTGGCTGCTGGCAAACGGTGGGCTTTGCCCACGGGGTGATGAATACCGACAATATGTCAGTTCTCGGCCTGACGATGGACTACGGTCCGTACGGTTTCCTTGATGATTTCCAGCCTGGCTTTATCTGTAACCACTCCGATTATCAGGGGCGCTACAGCTTTGATAATCAGCCGGCGGTAGGGCTATGGAACCTGCAACGGCTGGCGCAGACGCTCTCGCCGTTTATCAGCGCTGAGGCGCTGAACGGCGCGCTGGATAGTTACCAGCAAGCGCTGCTGACGGCGTATGGCCGCCGCATGCGCGACAAGCTCGGATTGTTTACCCAGCAAAAAGGGGATAACGAACTGCTGGACGGCCTGTTTGCGCTGATGGAACGCGAGGGCAGCGACTATACGCGGACCTTCCGGATGCTCAGCGCCAGCGAGCAGGAGAGCGCCGCCTCGCCGCTACGCGATGAGTTTATCGACCGCGAGACGTTCGATAGCTGGTTTACCGCTTACCGCGCGCGCCTGCGCGATGAACAGGTTGACGATGCGCAAAGGCAGGCGCGGATGCGCAGCGTGAACCCGGCGATCGTGCTGCGTAACTGGCTGGCTCAGCGGGCCATTGAACAGGCGGAGCAGGGGGATATGAGCGAGCTGGAGCGCCTGCATAGCGCACTCTCTCACCCCTTTGCCGATCGGACGGATGAGTATATTCAGCGTCCACCGGACTGGGGAAGGCGTCTTGAAGTAAGCTGTTCCAGCTAGCGTTCGTTATCCCTGCCTTTATCGGCGGGGATAATTATTTGGTCAGGATCAGCTTACCCGAATGGGTCTGACGCAGCAGGTAGCGCTGACCGCGATGTTCAATCACCACCCGTCCCTCGCTGCCTAATAATGTCCGGCTGCTTATCTCTTTGTCCGTCGGAACCGGATACGGGGCATTGTCTGTTGTTTTTTCTGCTGTGGCAGTGTTATCCATACGCGTCATAGCACTAAAAATAAAAATCAAGGCAACAATGATAATCATTATCAATAATGTTGTTTTTCACGCAAGCTTTATTTAGCGGAATACCAGATTTAGCAGGTGTCGGGCCGGTCGATGGCGGAAAATCGCTCCCCACCGCGCGTACGGTGGGGAGGGGAACTACAGGCGGGTGGCGGTGGCGGCGGCTAATTCATCCAGCAGCCGTTCGCTATCGTCCCAGCTCAGGCAGGGATCGGTAATCGATTGTCCCCAGGTCAGCGGCTGGCCCGCGACGACCTTCTGCGTGCCTTCCTGAAGGAAACTCTCGGCCATGATCCCGGCGATGGCGGTCGAGCCGGCGCGGATCTGCTGGCAGATATCGGCGCAAACGTCCAGCTGACGGCGGTGCTGTTTCTGGCAATTGCCGTGGCTAAAATCCACCACCAGCTGTTCCGGCAGGTCGAACTCCGCCAGCGCTTCCCCGGCGGCGGCGATATCGGCGGCGTGGTAATTCGGCTTTTTACCGCCGCGCATAATGATATGGCCGTACGGATTGCCGCTGGTCTGGTAGATGGTCATCTGTCCCTGCTTATCCGGCGACAGGAACATATGGCTGGCGCGGGAAGCGCGGATCGCATCAACGGCGATACGGGTATTGCCATCGGTACCGTTCTTAAAGCCTACCGGGCACGAGAGCGCCGAGGCCATTTCGCGGTGGATCTGGCTCTCGGTCGTACGCGCGCCGATAGCGCCCCAGCTGATCAGGTCGGCAATAAACTGCCCGGTCACCATATCGAGAAACTCGGTGGCGGTCGGTACGCCCAGTTCATTGACCTGCAGCAGCAGGCTACGCGCCAGCTCAAGGCCGTGATTCACCCGATAGCTGCCGTTCAGGTCGGGGTCGGAGATCAGCCCCTTCCAGCCAACCACCGTGCGCGGCTTCTCAAAATAGGTACGCATCACGATTTCCAGCTGCGGCTGGTAACGTTCGCGCATACCCTGCAGGCGGCGCGCATACTCCATCGCCGCATCAATATCGTGAATGGAACAGGGACCGATCACCACCAGCAGGCGGCGATCTTCACCGTTGAGGATTTTCTCGATTCGGCGGCGTGAGGCGGAAACGTGTGCGGCAACGTCGGCAGACACTGGATGCCGCTGAGCCAGTTCCGCAGGCGTTACCAGGCTTTCAATGCGCGCGGTACGCAATTCGTCTGTTTTATTCATTGGGGTCTCAAAATCTGTTTCTTCCGCGGCGAAAATGCCGGGAAGTGATGCGCATCACGATAAACCAATCCCCGCTTATTGCAAGAGCAGGGCATGATCCTGTATAGGGCTCAGGTGATAGCATAAACAAATTTTTAATAATGTACTAGTGTGTTAGTACATTCTGCGGCTTAACCCCATAATATCCATGATTTTGGTGGCGATCTCTTCCACGGAATAGTTGGTGCTGTTCAGGCAAGGTATCTTGTTTTTGCGGTAAAGCGCCTCGACTTCGGTCACTTCCATCCGGCACTGGCGCATGGAAGCATAGCGGCTGTTTTCCCGCCGCTCTTCGCGGATGGCCGCCAGGCGCTCCGGATTGATCGTTAAGCCGAAGAGTTTGTGCTGTAGCGGCTTAAGCGAAGCAGGAAGAATCAGGTTGTCCATATCATCGGCGATAAACGGGTAGTTGGCGGCGCGGATACCGTACTGCATTGCCAGATACAGGCTGGTGGGGGTTTTCCCGCAGCGCGAAACGCCGAGGAGGATCACCTGGGCCTGATCGAGATTACGCAGAGAAATTCCGTCATCGTGGGCAAGGGTGTAGTCGATAGCGGCGATACGCGCGTCGTATTTGTTCAGGTTACCGGGCGTCAGGCCGTGGGTGCGGTGAGCGATTGGCGTCGGATCGAGGCGCAGCTCCTGCTGCAGGGGGGCCACCAGCGCCTGGACGATATCCTGACAAAAGCCTTCGCTTTGTAGGATGATGTCGCGAATTTCCGGCAGCACGATGGAGTAGAACACCAGCGGTCGAATGCCGGTCTGCTGGAAAATCGCGTCAATTTGCTCCTTCACGGCGCGCGCGCGACTAATATTTTCGACAAACGGCAGGGTTACGCTGCTGGTGGCGACCGGGAATTGCGACATGACCGCATGACCCAGAACTTCCGCTGTAATAGCGGTACCGTCGGAAATATAAAATACGTGGCGATCTACAGCACTTTCCATTTTGACCATCCGGTATAATGAGTTTAATTGTCTGAAAGCTGATATTAAATTTAAGCATAACGCTCCAGGCTTTGTCTCATATTTAAAAAATGAAACGCTATTTTTATTTTTAATGAAAAGGTGAGTTCATTTTTCGCAACTGCGTATCTTTTGTATCAAATTTCATCAGATTTCTGAAGAATCATTGGCTTAGCTATATCTGGCAAAGAATCCTAAAAACGAAAAAATAATTTGCTTGAACGATTCACCGTTTCTTTCAGCTGGATAAATATGTCAGGATAAATCTCGTAGTCGATCGTGAATTATTTATCACTGGTATTAAATCACAAAAGGATTGTCTCGATGTCCAACAATGGCTCGTCACCGCTGGTGCTTTGGTATAACCAACTCGGCATGAATGATGTAGACAGGGTTGGGGGCAAAAATGCCTCCCTTGGTGAAATGATTACAAATCTTTCGGGTATGGGCGTGTCCGTACCGAACGGGTTTGCCACCACCGCTGATGCCTTTAATCAGTTTTTGGACCAAAGCGGTGTTAACCAGCGCATTTATGAACTGCTGGATGAAACCGACATTGACGACGTTTCCGCATTAGCGAAAGCGGGCGCACAGATCCGTCAGTGGATCATTGATACGCCGTTCCAGAGCGAACTGGAAAATGCGATTCGCGATGCCTATACCCAGCTGTCCGCCGATGACGCTGAGGCCTCCTTTGCCGTGCGCTCCTCCGCGACGGCGGAAGATATGCCGGACGCCTCCTTCGCCGGTCAGCAGGAGACATTCCTTAACGTGCAGGGCTTTGACGCCGTGCTCGTCGCGGTGAAGCACGTGTTTGCTTCGCTGTTTAACGATCGCGCCATTTCCTACCGCGTGCATCAGGGATACGATCACCGCGGGGTGGCGCTCTCCGCCGGGGTGCAGAGGATGGTGCGCTCCGATCTGGCCTCGTCCGGCGTGATGTTCTCTATCGATACCGAATCCGGTTTTGATCAGGTGGTGTTTATCACCTCCGCCTGGGGGCTCGGCGAGATGGTGGTGCAGGGGGCGGTGAACCCCGATGAGTTCTACGTCCATAAACCCACGCTGGAAGCGGGCCGGCCGGCAATCGTACGCCGCACCATGGGGTCGAAAAAGATCCGCATGGTTTACGCCCCCACTCAGGAGCACGGCAAGCAGGTGCGTATCGAAGACGTGCCGCAGGCGCAGCGCGACGTCTTCTCGTTAACCGACGCGGAAGTGCAGGAGCTGGCGCAGCAAGCGGTTCAAATCGAGAAGCACTACAACCGTCCGATGGATATCGAATGGGCGAAAGACGGCCATACCGGTAAGCTGTTTATCGTGCAGGCGCGTCCGGAGACCGTCCGTTCCCGCGGCCAGGTGATGGAGCGCTATACCCTCCATGCGCAAGGACAGGTTATTTCGGAAGGGCGTGCGATCGGCCATCGTATCGGCGCGGGTCCGGTGAAGGTCATTCACGATATCAGCGAAATGAACCGCATCGAGCCCGGCGACGTGCTGGTGACCGACATGACCGACCCGGACTGGGAGCCGATCATGAAAAAGGCGGCGGCGATCGTCACCAACCGCGGCGGGCGTACCTGTCATGCGGCGATTATCGCGCGTGAGCTGGGGATCCCGGCGGTAGTGGGCTGTGGTAACGCCACCGATCGCATCCAGGAAAACCAGAACGTGACCGTCTCCTGCGCCGAGGGCGATACCGGCTACGTGTATGCCGAAATCCTCGACTTCAGCGTCAAGAGCTCCACCGTTGGCGATATGCCGGATCTGCCGCTGAAGATCATGATGAACGTCGGTAACCCGGACCGCGCCTTCGACTTTGCCTGCCTGCCGAACGAAGGCGTGGGCCTGGCGCGTCTGGAGTTCATCATCAACCGTATGATTGGCGTCCACCCGCGCGCGCTGCTGGAGTTCGACGATCAGGAGCCGGGGCTGCAGAATGAAATCCGCGAGCTGATGAAAGGCTACGACTCGCCGAAAGAGTTCTACGTCGGTCGCCTGACCGAAGGGATCTCCACCCTTGGCGCGGCATTTTTCCCGAAACGGGTGATTGTGCGTCTTTCCGACTTTAAGTCTAACGAATACGCCAACCTGGTCGGCGGCGAACGTTACGAGCCGGAAGAAGAGAACCCGATGCTGGGCTTCCGCGGGGCCGGCCGCTATGTGTCAGAAAGCTTCCGCGACTGCTTCGCGCTGGAGTGTGAAGCGGTTAAGCGGGTGCGTAACGACATGGGCCTGACCAACGTCGAAATCATGGTGCCGTTTGTCCGGACCGTCGCGCAGGCAAAAGCGGTGGTTGAAGAGCTGGAACGCCAGGGCCTCAAGCGCGGCGAAAACGGCCTGAAGCTGATTATGATGTGTGAAATCCCATCGAATGCGCTGCTGGCTGAACAGTTCCTCGAATACTTCGACGGCTTCTCTATTGGTTCTAACGACATGACGCAGCTGGCGCTGGGGCTGGATCGCGACTCCGGCGTGGTCTCCGAGCTGTTCGATGAGCGTAACGACGCGGTGAAAGCGCTGCTGTCGATGGCCATCCGCGCGGCGAAGAAGCAGGGCAAGTACGTCGGTATCTGCGGACAGGGTCCGTCTGACCATGAAGATTTTGCCGCCTGGCTGATGGAAGAGGGGATCGATAGCCTTTCCCTCAACCCGGATACCGTGGTGCAAACCTGGCTCGGCCTGGCGGAGCTGAATAAGTAAGTTCTCGCTAAAACAGGCAACTGGATACTCCCCGTCAGCTCAGCAGTGGCGGGGATTTTTTGTTTTTGGGGAGCAGAAAACGGACAAAAAAAAGCCCATCGTGGGAGATGGGCAAAGACTACACACAGCAATTCGTTGTTTCACTCAGGGGATTTCCATGCTTATAAATCAATGCGTTGATTTATAACCGTGAGCTAATACTAGGCACTGAGGCTTTTTGCGTCGATCGGATTCCTCTCAATAGTTAAATTAAGGTAAAGAATCTGCGAAGCAAATGCGGTTAGCAGGCCGCGGGTGGTGGAATGGCGTGAAAGATAGATTAGGATTTCTTAAGCTTTAAGGCTGCCGCGCCCGACAGCTATAGGGGCAGAGGGGCAAAAGGCGGGTTTCCCCGCCTTTTCACTTACTTATCCTGAGCGGCTCGGGTATTGAGCTCGCTCAGCTCCTCAAGCACCAGGTCGGGGTCCTTCGGCGGCGGCGGCGCTTCGTTAACCCACGCATCGTACAGTCGCCAGGAGACCGCCAGCAGCACCGGACCGATAAACAGCCCAATCATGCCGAACGCCACCAGGCCACCGATAACGCCGGAAAGGATCAGAATCATCGGCAGGTCGGCGCCCATACGAATCAACAGCGGACGGATAAAGTTATCCATGGTGCCGACAACGCAGCTCCAGACCAGCAGTACGGTGCCCCATGTGGTATCACCGCTCCAGTACAGCCAGATAATTGACGGTACCAGCACCAGCAAAGGCCCCAGCTGCACAAGGCAGGTAAAGATCATCACCACGGTGAGCAGCGCGGCGTAAGGCACGCCGCTGACCGCAAGGCCAATACCGCCAAGCACCGCCTGGGCCAGGGCGGTGACGACCACCCCCAGCGCCACGGCGCGAATCGCCTGGCCGGCGAGGATCACCGCCGCATCGCCGCGTTTGGCCGCCAGACGGGTGGCAAAGTGGCGGAACCCATACGCAACCTGTTCGCCTCGCCAGTACAGCAGGGCGCTAAACAGCAGCATGAGTCCGCAGTAGACCAGCAGCTTGCCGATGTGCGCCGCCTGGCCAACAAACCATGTGGTGGTGGTGCCGAGATAGGGGCGAATTTTGACCATAATCGCCGTTCCCCCCATCTCCAGTAAATTGTGCCAGCCGGTATACAGCTTATCGCCAATCAGCGGAACGCTATTTAGCCACGCCAGATCCGGCGGCGTAAAATTACCGCTGGTAATCACTTTTATTAATGGCGTGCTGTTATCCACCAGGCTGTTGACCAGCAGCGCAATAGGGATAACGAACAGTAAAAAGAGCAGCAGCGTCATCACCAGCACCGCCAGCGCGCGCTTGCCGAAAAGCAGGCGCTGCAGGCGCAAAAGCACCGGCCAGGTGGCGATAACCACGGTACCGGCCCAGGCAAATGACAGGATAAATGGCTGAACGACCCACAGGCAGGAAATAATAATCAGGGACAAAAACAGCACCGACAGCAGAACTTGCGGTATGTCCCGGGGCTGATTGGGGTTAATCATGATAAAGTTTTACCTTTGCAGTCGCGTCACAAGGCTGACGCAGCGTAATTCCATGTACTGATAATAATATCAATATCTTCGCGCGCCTGATTTTGCCCTTAATTCTGGCGGGCGCATATGAAAAAAATGTGATAAAAAGTTGTGTGCACTACGCAAACGTTTAATCACTTACAACACAACATAGTCAGGCAGGGTCGAGCGTCATGATCCCACAGATTTCTCAAGCGCCAGGTGTCGTTCAGCTGGTGCTGAATTTTTTGCAGGTACTGGAGCAACAAGGTTTTACCGGCGATACCGCCACCAGCTACGCCGACAGGCTAACGATGGCGACTGATAACAGTGTATATCAACTGTTGCCGGATGCGATTTTATTCCCCCGCTCCACGGCAGACGTCGCTCTGCTGGCAAGACTGGCGGCGGAAGAACGTTTTAAATCACTGATCTTTACCCCGCGCGGGGGCGGTACCGGCACCAACGGCCAGGCGCTCAACGCCGGGATCATCGTCGATATGTCCCGCTATATGAACCGCATTATTGAAATCAACCCCGAAGAAGGGTGGGTGCGGGTGGAAGCCGGGGTCATTAAAGATCAGCTCAATCAGTTCCTTAAACCGTACGGCTACTTTTTTGCGCCGGAACTGTCGACCAGCAACCGCGCCACGCTTGGCGGGATGATCAACACCGATGCTTCCGGGCAGGGCTCGCTGGTCTACGGGAAAACCTCCGATCACGTGCTCGGCGTGCGCTCGGTGCTGATCGGTGGCGACATTCTGGATACGCAGCCGATTCCGGCGGCGCTGGCGGAAACGCTGGGCGCAGAACAGTCGGCGATCGGGCGTATTTACCGCACGGTCTATCAGCGCTGCAAAGCGCAGCGGCAGCTGGTTATCGATAAATTCCCCAAACTTAACCGCTTCCTGACGGGCTACGATTTACGCCACGTCTTTAATGACGAGATGAGCGAATTCGATCTGACCCGCATCCTGACCGGTTCAGAAGGGACGCTGGCGTTTATTACCGAAGCGCGGCTGGATATTACCCGCTTACCGAAAGTACGCCGCCTGGTTAACGTTAAGTACGATTCCTTTAACTCCGCGCTGCGCAACGCGCCGTTTATGGTCGAAGCGAAGGCGCTGTCGGTCGAAACCGTCGACTCAAAAGTGCTTAATCTGGCGCGGGAAGATATTGTCTGGCATTCGGTCAGCGAGCTCATTACCGACGTTGCGGATAAAGAGATGCTGGGGCTGAATATCGTTGAGTTCGCCGGTGATGACGCAGAACTGATCGACGGCCAGGTGACAACCCTGTGCCAGCGCCTGGATGAGCTGATGGCGCGCGGCGAAGCGGGCGTTATCGGCTGGCAGGTTTGCCACGATCTGGACGGCGTTGAGCGCATCTACGCGATGCGGAAAAAAGCCGTCGGCCTGCTGGGGAATGCCAAAGGAGCCGCTAAACCGATACCCTTCGCCGAAGATACCTGCGTGCCGCCGGAGCATCTGGCCGACTATATTGTGGAATTTCGCGCGCTGCTTGACGGTCATGGCCTGAGCTACGGCATGTTTGGCCATGTGGATGCCGGCGTGCTGCACGTGCGGCCGGCGCTGGATATGTGCGATCCGCAGCAAGAGATGCTGATGAAGCGCATCTCCGATGACGTCGTAGCCTTAACCGCCAAGTATGGCGGCCTTCTGTGGGGGGAACACGGGAAAGGCTTCCGCGCCGAATATAGCCCGGCGTTCTTTGGGGCAGAACTGTTTGGCGAGCTGCGCAAGATTAAAGCCGCGTTTGACCCGGATAACCGTCTGAACCCCGGTAAAATATGCCCGCCGGAAGGCGTGGATGCGCCGATGATGAAGGTGGATGCGGTTAAGCGCGGGACCTTCGATCGGCAGATCCCCATTGCCGTGCGCAGCTCGTGGCGCGGCGCGATGGAGTGTAATGGCAACGGTCTGTGCTTCAACTTTGATGCCAAAAGCCCGATGTGTCCGTCGATGAAGGTCAGCAACCACCGTATTCACTCGCCGAAGGGGCGGGCCACGCTGGTGCGAGAATGGCTGCGCCTGCTGGCGGATCGCGGCATCGACCCCAATCAGCTGGAAAAAGATCTGCCGGAAAAACGCGCCAGCCTGCGTACCCTGGTGGAGCGCACCCGCAATAGCTGGCACGCGCGTAAGGGAGAGTACGATTTCTCGCATGAGGTTAAGGAGGCGATGTCCGGCTGTCTGGCCTGTAAAGCCTGCTCGACCCAGTGCCCGATTAAGATCGACGTTCCGGAGTTCCGATCGCGTTTCCTCCAGCTTTACCACAGCCGCTACCTGCGGCCGGTCCGCGATCATCTGGTGGCGGCGGTTGAATCCTACGCGCCGCTGATGGCGCATGCGCCGAAGACGTTCAACTTCTTTATTAATCAGCCGTGGATGCGCAAGCTGTCGGAAAAGCATATCGGTATGGTCGATCTCCCGCTGCTCTCCGTCCCGTCGCTGAAGCAGCAGATGGTCGGCCATCGTTCGGCGAATACCACGCTGGAGCAGCTGGAAGCGCTGAGTGCAGAGCAGAAAGCTAAAAGGGTGCTGGTGGTTCAGGATCCGTTTACCAGCTATTACGATGCGCAGGTGGTTGCCGATTTTGTTCAACTGGTCGAAAAGCTAGGCTACCAGCCGGTGCTGCTGCCGTTTTCGCCAAACGGTAAAGCCCAGCATATTAAGGGCTTCCTGACGCGATTCGCGCGCACCGCGCAGAAAACCGCCGATTTCCTGAACCGGGTGGCCCAGCTCGGCATGCCGATGGTGGGGGTCGATCCGGCGCTGGTGCTCTGCTATCGCGATGAATACAACCAGGTGCTCGGCGACAAGCGCGGCGATTTCCGCGTGATGCTGGTGCATGAGTGGCTGCCGCAGGCGCTGTCGGCAACCGCTGCGCAGGAGCAGGGCGGCGAGTCGTGGTATCTGTTTGGCCACTGTACCGAGGTCACGGCGCTTCCCGCTTCCACTAAACAGTGGGCGGATATCTTTGCGCGTTTTGGCGCGAAGCTGGAAAACGTTAACGTGGGCTGCTGCGGCATGGCCGGTACCTACGGCCATGAAGTGAAGAATCACGCCAACTCGCTGGCTATCTACGCGCTCTCCTGGCAGCAGGCGATGCAGCGCCTGCCGCGTAATCGCTGCCTGGTCACCGGCTACTCCTGTCGTAGCCAGGTGAAGCGTATTGAAGGCAGCGGCGTACGCCATCCGCTGCAGGCGCTACTGGAGATTATGGGATGATTTGGAAACGTCAGAGCACCCTGGAACAGCTGAACGCCATGGGCGACGGGAATATGGTCGGCCTGCTGGATATTCGCTTCGAGGCCCTTACCGATGACGCCATCGAGGCCACCATGCCGGTAGATAGCCGCACCCATCAGCCGTTTGGGCTGCTGCACGGCGGCGCGTCGGTGGTATTAGCGGAAACCTTAGGCTCGGTGGCCGGCTATCTGTGCAGCGAAGGCGAGCAGAAGGTGGTGGGGCTGGAGGTCAATGCTAACCATATCCGTTCGGTGCGCAGCGGGAGGGTTCGCGGCGTGTGCCGCGCGCTGCACGTCGGCTCCCGTCATCAGGTGTGGCAAATCGACATCTCTGATGAACAGGGGCGCCTTTGCTGTTCATCGCGGCTGACGACCGCAGTCATCTAAGTTAGCAAGGGGGGAAATGTCCCCCCTTGCTGCTCTTGTATTCCGCTTCCAGTTTCACTTTTAATAAGAAAAATCCTGGCTTATTGCTGCCTCTCCCGAGGTTTTAATTATTCACGATGCGATACTTCCGCTTGCTGATTATTTGTCCGGTACGCGTTCAGGGCGTAGACCATTATCCCCGTGCTGACAAGTCTATGTATGCTAAATATAATTTTATGAAACATCATTAATATTTATGCTAATCTTTCTATACCAGAGATTTACAAGGTAACAAGAGGACGGAGTTAGCTATGGGTATCATTTCATGGATCATTTTTGGGCTTATTGCCGGTATTTTAGCCAAGTGGATTATGCCGGGGAAAGACGGCGGCGGATTTATCGTTACCGTAATTCTGGGTGTCATCGGTGCAGTTGTCGGGGGTTGGATTAGTACTTTCTTCGGCTTTGGCCGTGTAGACGGTTTTAATTTCGGCAGCTTTGTCGTGGCGGTGATTGGTGCGCTGGTTGTCCTGTTTATCTACAGGAAGATCAGGAGCTAATTCGCTCTTCGCACCAGCAATGCCATAAAGTGAAGAGGCTGCCACCGTTGTTGGCAGCCTTTTTAATATTCGCACCATGCCCGACAGGGCAATATCCCCTCTCTGAACGCTTATCCCGGAATACGCTGGCAGGTCAGGCCGCGCGGAGGAACGGTACGATTTCGATTTGGATCGGGTTCGTAGCGAATAGACTGGCCTGTCCGGCGACGGCGAGGCGTACTGATTTTACGGGGAGAGGAGGTTAATCGAGCAACACGCTAATAATTAACAACACGACCATACACATCGACATGACATCTGTTTCTATATCCATAATTCATTACTACACAGGTTCCCGAACGGTCGCCAGGGCGACATTGCGTAAAAGATGAAGGAAATTTAGCAGCGCATTCTACATGAGCCAGTCAGCAGTGAATAAATCTTTATTTCTGTGAAATGACAATACTTATAATGAAAACGAATAGAATTTGTTGCATGAATGCATTTAGGCGCGCAGGCCGAATAGCGAAAGAGCCGAAAGCCCAATCCGCATAATCAGTACTTCGCAGGAAGTTTGTTGATTTTTATGAGTTTCCCCTCTTCCATTTCGATAAAACCACCGGTTTTCAGCGCCGCCAGAATGCGCATTACGCCGCTGCGGGAAAGCCGGGTTTTCTCTCTGATATATCTTTCAGCCGTCACGCTGTAGCGATAACCCTCCTCTTCCTCCATGAGCTTGATCAGCTGCTGGCGAATCATCTCGTACGCCGTTGGCGTGCCCTGGGGCATAACGTTATGATAGAGGCGGTTATAGACAAACATCAGCTGTTTAGAGAGCAGTCCCCATAGCGCCTTCTCTCTAATGATTTCCTCGACGCGACGGGTTGTGAGTACGCCAATCTGGCACGGCGTGACGGTTTTAAAATAGTCATCAAAGTAAATGTCCGTCAGGTTAGCGAGGCCGAAAAGGGCGGGACTGAGCGCCGTGGAAAGCATCATATTGTCACTTCTTCGGTATATCGCTATCGTCCCCTCCAGAAGGAGATAACACATCCCCTGACCGTTAACCTGAAGATCAAACTGCTCGCCGCGGCCCGTTCGGTACGTCGTGCAGTAGGGCTGCAAATGAGAAATAAATTCCTGTGCGTAAGGGGAGCCGCGGAAGGGTTGATTTGCAGATGGCATAGTCAGAAAATCCTGAAGGAGATCGGACTTATTATAACCTCGCGCGTATCTCTTGCCACTCCGAAGATACATGAACAATCAATACTTTCGCGGCAGGTGGTGGATGTCAATCAGCACTCCGCGCTCCATGGTAATGTATTTACCCGTTCGTAGCTCTGCGAGGATGCGCATAACGCCGCTGCGGGAAAGATAGGTTCGACTTTTGATATAGGCCGCCGCGGTGATACTTTGCCGGATAGCTTCGGGCTCTTGCATTAATTCAACAAGTTGAAAACGAATGATGTCATAGGCTGACATTTGCGATATTTGCGCGCAGTGCTCATAAACCCGCGATGCGGTATAGATCAGCAGCTTTGAAAAATGCTCCCATAAGTTCTGTTGCGCCACTACGCGATTAAACGTTTCCAGCGAAACGGCCGCAATTTCCGATGTTTCCAGTACCCTGACGTAAAGTCGTTCAGAGGAAAACTGGCTACACACGCCGAGAAGAAATGGCGATGACTCAGAATTTAAAACAATCCCGTCTCCGCGACGATGCAGCGCGACGCTGCCCTGGATAAGTAAAAAACACTGACGAACGTTATTATCGTAATAATGGACGATCTCCCCTTTCGAGACTATTCGTCTCTCGGCGTACGGCAGGACATTATCAATTAATTTCTCAATGTGCTTAAAGGGTTTTATCTCAAGTACTTCCACTGGTTCGTTGCCGAATTCAGGAATAATTCTCGTATTCATAAGATACCTCACTAACTTATGCGATCGTTTTTTGATCGATGTTGGGAATTATCTTAAAAAACAGCATATCAGGGAATATATACGCCGGGTCTAATAATAGACTCGGATAGGTTATGGTTATAATTTATTGATTTTATTGATTTTGCCTCGCCAGTCCAAAAGTAGACCGAGGCCTGTGTGATTAAGTAATTTCTTAATTTGAATGTTTTATTTTTGTTAATTTTGAGTCTACATTTAGACCGCGAAATAGATTGTGCGCTGAAAAAATGTTGTATAAATTTTGTCTCGTCGGCAGGGGTAATCCGGTTTTAATAAAATGAAACGGTGGTGTGATATATACCACTGATTCCCGGCAATATATTAAAGTAATGGCAAAATGCGTTTATTAAATATTTTGCCTGAATGTAAATAAAGTAAAACAGGATGTGTCGTTATGAAAAAGAAAATTGTTATTGCGATGCTTGCAGCAGGTTCTGCATTATCAATGACTCAGGCTTTCGCAGCAGCGGGTACCGTTAATTTTAATGGCAATATTTTGGATGCCGCTTGCGACATCGATGTGGCGTCAAAGGACCAGGTGGTCGTTTTGGGTGATTATTATAAAACTGAATTTCCGGTAGCCGGTTCGAGAACCGCCGCGACGAAATTCGATATTATTTTGAAGAACTGTCCGGTGACGGTTACCAATGCCAAAGTCCGCTTTGATGGCACGCCTGATTTAAGCAACGCCAGCCTGCTGGCCATTGACTCATCGGTCGCTGGCGCAGCCTCCGGTGTCGCGATTAATCTGATGACGGCGGATAAAGCCGATCTGCCTCTGCACGGCAGCAACGGTTACTCCTACCCGCTCACCAGCACCGCTGATAATACGCTGAATTTCTATGCTCAGTATGTGTCGACCACTGCGACGGTGGTTGCCGGCCCAGCTAACTCGGTCGCGAACTTCTCAGTGGTTTACAACTAAGTTTCTGCAGTAATCAGTAGGGGGCCGGCCCGGCCCCTTTGTTTTAAGAGGTATTAAATGCGTTTTATCAGAACAATTGGCCTGGCGATAACAATGTTAACGCTGGTGCAGGCAACCGCCACTGCCGGGGTGATTATTGGCGGCACGCGGATCATTTTCGATGGTGCAAAAAAAGAAGCGTCAATCAGCGTTAATAATCCTGATGCGACGCCTTATTTAATTCAGTCATGGATAGATGAGCAGGAAGGTGGTTCTGGTAAAGCGCCTTTTATTATTACGCCACCGATGTATCGCCTCGATAGCGGACAAAAAAATATTGAGCGAATTGTCGCGACAGGTTCACTGCCTCAGGCCAAAGAAAGTTTATTCTGGATAAATATTAAAGCGATTCCCTCGGCATCAAAGCAGATGAACTCCCTGCAAATTGCCGTAAAAACGCGCATCAAGCTAATTTATCGTCCCGTTACGCTTCGTGCCTCAACGCCGGAGGAACAGGCGAATAAACTCACCTGGCAAAGAAGCGGCAATGAACTTCAGGTTAATAACCCAACGCCTTACGTCATTAATTTCAATGAAATTACCGTGGGCGGAAAAATGCTTGCCCAGGTGACCTACGTCATGCCGGGTTCGACCACCCGGTTCCGCTTGCCGGACGGGGCCTCCGGCAATGCCCTGACCTTTAAAATTATTAATGACTACGGCAGCCCCGGTCCGTCGCATCAAGCCAGTTTGTAATCCCTGAGTAAATGGCAAGCCCAGCGTTAAATAGGTAATAGCGATGACAATAAAAAATAATAAGTTGCGACCTGCTCGTCTGGCTACGCTTATCGCCATAGTGTTGACCGGTTTCTCTCCGGAACTGTATGCCAGTGATTCGTTTAATACGGCCCTGGTAGAGCTGGATAATCCCGGCGTGGGCAAAGCGGATTTATCGGCTTTTGAATCGGGCTCTCAGGCGCCGGGAACATACCATGTGGATATTATTCTTGATGACCAGTTAATGGACACCCGGGATATTCCTTTTTCGATGGCAAAGACCGGGGGCGGTAATGAGGTATTGCAGCCCTGTCTGAGCGTGGAACAATTAAAACAGTGGGGAGTGAAAACCGAACTTTTTCCCCAGCTGTCGGTAGAAAATAGTGATTGCGCCAATCTCCAGGCTATTCCGCAAGCCAGCGCTGATTTTCAGTTTGGCGCCCAGCGGCTGGTTATCAGCATTCCCCAGGCGGCGATCGACCTGCCGGCCAGGGGCTATGTACCGCCGGAAATGTGGGATGAGGGGATTACTGCGGCATTGCTCAATTATAGCCTGAGCGGGGCGAACACCTGGACGAAAACGGGCCAGCGCGCCGGGAGCGACAGTCAGTATGCGAATCTGCGTCCGGGGATCAATATTGGACCGTGGCGTTTTCGCAACTATACCACCTGGTCACGAGAGTCCTCCGGCCAGGATAAATGGGATACCGTTTATACCTACGCGCAGCGGGCCATTATTCCGCTGAAAGCCCAGCTTACCGTTGGCGACAGCTCCGCGCCTGCCGACGTGTTCGACAGTATGCCGTTTCGCGGCGGCCAGCTGGCATCCGATGACGACATGCTGCCGGATTCTCTTAAGGGCTATGCGCCCGTGGTACGCGGCATCGCCCGAACCAATGCGCAGGTCGTGGTGCGCCAGAACGGCTACCAGATCTACCAAAGCTACGTTGCGCCGGGCGCCTTTGAAATTACGGATATGTATCCTACCGGTGGGGCAGGCGATCTCGACGTGACGATTAAAGAAGCCGATGGCAGCGAACAGCACTTCACGCTGCCCTACGCCTCGCTGCCGGTACTGCAGCGGGAAGGCCGATTCAAATACGCCATCACCGGCGGGCAGTATCGTTCATATAACAGCAGCGTGGATAAAACCCCTTTCGGGCAGGCGACTGCCATTTATGGCCTGCGTCATGGCATAACCCTCTATGGCGGCCTGCAGGAGTCAAGCAAATATCAGTCGCTGGCATTCGGCGTGGGTAAAAATATGGGGGCGTTAGGTGCTATCTCCACGGACGTCACGCAGGCCTGGTCAACGCCGGATAAAACGGAAAAATCACAAGGCCAATCCTGGCGAGCGCGATACAGCAAAAACTTCATCGATACCGGGACCAACTTTTCCATTGCGGGATACCGCTATTCCACCAGCGGCTATTACGGGATGCAGGAAGTGCTGGATTCATATGGAGACAGCAGCGCGCTGCAGGACCGCAGGCGTAACCGCGCGGAGTTGACGATGAGCCAGACGCTGAGTCGCGAACTGGGGTCGCTGACTCTCAGCGCGGCGAGGGAAGACTACTGGAACTCCGCCAGGTCGATGGCTTCATGGAGCGTCGGATACAACAACTACTGGCGCAATATCAGCTACGGCCTGACCTGGACATACAGCAAAAATGGTAGCGCGACGTCAAACGACGGCGGCAGCGCGAAAAACAGCGCCCACGACCAGCTGCTGGCGTTTAACGTCAGCATTCCGTTGGATAAATTCCTCCCGCAAACGTGGGCCAGCTATAGCATGAACGCCAGCAAGAATGGCGGAACGACGCATAATATCGGCATGAATGGCGTCGCGCTGGAGAACAACTCGCTGAACTGGAACGTCCAGCAGGGTTACGGCACGGATGGCGTGGGTTACATCGGCAATATGAACGGTGACTATAAAGGGACGTACGGCGAAGTGACGGCGGGCTATAGCTACGACAAAAACAGCGATCGGCTTAACTATGGTCTGCAGGGGGGCGTTATCGCCCACGCCGATGGTATCACGCTTTCCCAACCGCTCGGTGAAACCAATGCCCTGATAAAAGCCCCCGGCGCACACGGCGTGAATATTCGCAACCAACCCGGCGCGCGCACGGACTACCGGGGATATACGGTCGTCAGCAATCTTTCCGTCTACCGAAAAAACGACCTGACGCTCGATCCGCAAAATATGCCTGAGGACGTAGAGCTGGAGATAAACACCGACACGGTCACCCCGACGCGAGGCGCGGTGGTGCGCGCCGATTATCTTTCTAAAGTGGGTCGCAGGGTCCTGATGACCTTAACCGACAATGACCGCTTCGTGCCGTTTGGGGCGGTGGTGACGCTTGC
Source organism: Klebsiella sp. Q11 (assembly GCF_964241505.1). NCBI lineage: Bacteria > Pseudomonadati > Pseudomonadota > Gammaproteobacteria > Enterobacterales > Enterobacteriaceae > Klebsiella > Klebsiella sp. Q11. The sequence goes on along the minus strand of NZ_CAXSXW010000006.1, from coordinate 57,676 downwards.
GGATGATAATAAGAGCAGCTTTATCGTTGGCGATCGCGGCCAGGTTTTTTTAAGCGGAATGCGCGAGCAGGGGGCGATCGTCGTCACGTGGGGCCGCCAGTCCAGCCAACAGTGCCGTGCTGATTTCAGCCTGCCGAAACAATCAACCTACGCTGGAATAACAGAAGTTAGCGCCAGTTGTCACCAGGAACGTTAAACATGAGATTGATTTACTCTGTTATTTTGCTCGGCTTGATCGCCGGATGGAATAGCGCGCGTGCCGGAACCTGCACCACCATTACCCCGCAGATCTCCACTCTGTCCGTGGGAACGATTACCGTACCGCGTGATGCGCCGGTCGGGACCGTTATTTTTTCTCAGAATGCGACGAAAACCACCTCCTATTTAACCGGTTGTACTAATCCGTTAATGCTTGGATTCAGCATGCGGTATCTTGGTGGGACTCCGAGCAGCTACGGTAATCATGTTTACACTACCAATGTTGATGGTATTGGTATTCGCTTCTCTTCCGGGAATTACTTTGAAAACCCGAGCAATACATTTTCCTATGAGGCGCAGGCCTCATACGTGGAGTGGTGGGGCGGCAGAATTGAGCTCGTGGTTACCGGCCAGGTATCATCAGGGGCATTAACGCCGGGAACGATCGGGGTGGTGACGCTCCAGGGCAGCGACGGCGTCTACCGTGATGGCCTGACCGCAACGCTGACCGATGGGACAATCAACGCCCTGGCCTGCAGTATCACTACGCCTCAGTTGAACTTCATCATTGGCGATATTCCCGCTTCAACGTTCGGCTCGACGGTGGGCACCACGCCCGCTGGCGCGCAGAATACGCAAAATCTGGGGTTAAGCTGCAGCGCCGGCACCAATATCACCGTTTCGCTGAGCGGCGTACAAAATCCAGATAGCGCCAATACCAGCGTAATGGCATTAACGGGGCAGGGCAGCGCCGGGACGGCAAAAGGCGTCGGCGTGCAGCTTTTATATAATGGCGCGCCGTTGGCCATCAATAGCCCGCTGTTATTAAAACGGTCATCGGGCGGGCAAGAAACGCTGCCGTTGACGGCCCGTTATTATCAGACCTTAACTTCCGTTGAGTCAGGCTCGGCAAATGCGACCGCCACGCTTAATTTGACGTACCAGTAACGGGTGAAAAAATGAAAATACGCCATAAAAAATTGCTTATTCTGACGCTGCTGTGCTGGAACGTTTTTTCTGCCGACAGCGTGACGATGGGGGTGACGGGAAATATTGTCGCCTCGCCCTGTATATTCAATGGGGGAAACAGCAACCTCGATGTCAATCTGGGCGATATTCAGGCAACCAACATGGCCACGCCCGGGTCATCCTCCGACCCTGTGGCCTTTAATTTGCTGTTTACCAACTGTCCGGCGGGAACGCGCAGCGTAACGGCCTCCTTCACCGGCACTCCCGATCCGCTTGCCGGTCCTGACTATTATCTGAATAGCGGTACGGCAACCAACGTGGCGGTAGCGATGAGTGAAGCGGGCAGCGGCGCGCTAAAGGGAACGGGTTCCAGCATCACCCACAATATCGCGGCTGACAGAACCGCAACCCTGGCTATGCAGGCCTCGGTAAAATCGGTGTCAGGCGGTGCGACGCCCGGAAGCGTCAGTGCCGTTGTGGTCATGACGCTGCAGTACAATTAAATGGGCATCCGTTTAGCGATACGCGGTAGCGCCTTGATCGCCGCCATGGCGCTGCCCTTTTGATTTTCGTGGTTATCGCGGTCTTTTTGCCTCATGACCGGGAAAAATAACGTCCGCCATTTCTTCTTTTTACCCGCAGGACGTGATTGTGACTCTTTTGCCCTTCACGGCGGGTTCTGTGCAACGCAAATTCGCTATCTCAAAAATAGGTATTTCCGATGCATATTTTAACTTTCCTGCAATTTCTACCTTTCTGTCACTGAAATGCATTATTAATCAATGCGTTGAACAATTTATTCCATCTCCGATATCTCTTCTGTCAGGGTCTATGCTTATAAAAAGCACTGAATGGGGAAATACCCCTTCTCTGCATGGGTTGAAGTGATAATCATTATCACTAACATAGCGATATGGCCCGATGGCGTCAACCTATGAGGTAGAGCGATGAATTCACATGCAGGAACTTTCAATCCCGAAGATTTTAGCTGGCGTGGGCTGGCCATGACCCCAGCCGCCGCCGCCCATATTCGCGATCTGGTCCGCAAACAGCCGGATATGCAGGGGCTGCGGCTTGGCGTTAAAACCAGCGGCTGCGCCGGTTTTGGCTACGTTCTTGAGCTAATTGCTGAACCGGCGAAAGACGATCTGTTATTTGAGCGCGATGGCGCGAAGCTGTGGGCGCCGCTGCAGGCGATGCCGTTTATCGACGGCACCGAGCTCGATTACGTTCGCGAAGGCTTAAATCAAATCTTCAAATTTCATAACCCTAAAGCCCAGCACGAATGCGGCTGCGGCGAAAGTTTTGGCGTTCAGGCGGAGTAACTATGTCTCGTAATACTGAAGCAACTGACGATGTCAAAACCTGGAGCGGCGGGCCACTCAACTATAAAGAGGGCTTTTTCACTCAGCTACGGACCGATGAGCTGGCGAAAGGCATAAATGAAGAGGTGGTCAGGGCGATTTCTGCGCGCCGCAATGAGCCAGAATGGATGCTGGAGTTTCGTCTGAACGCGTTTAAGGCCTGGCAGGCGATGGAAGAGCCGCACTGGCTGAAGGCGCACTACGACAAGCTGAACTATCAGGATTACAGCTATTATTCAGCCCCCTCCTGCGGCAACTGCGATGATACCTGCGCCTCTGAGCCCGGCGCGCTGCAGCAAACGGGGTCCAGCGCGTTTCTGACCAGCGAAGTCGAAGAGGCGTTTAACCTTCTCGGCGTGCCGGTGCGGGAAGGACGGGAAGTGGCCGTCGACGCCATTTTTGACTCGGTTTCGGTGGCGACCACCTATCGCGAAAAGCTGGCGGAACAGGGGATTATTTTCTGTTCCTTCGGCGAAGCGATCCACGATCACCCGGAACTGGTGAAGAAATACCTCGGCACCGTGGTGCCGGGCAACGACAACTTCTTTGCCGCCCTCAACGCGGCGGTGGCGTCCGACGGCACCTTTATCTATGTGCCCAAAGGCGTACGCTGCCCGATGGAGCTGTCGACCTATTTCCGCATCAACGCGGAAAAAACCGGCCAGTTCGAACGCACCATTCTGGTGGCCGACGAAGGCAGCTACGTGAGCTATATCGAAGGCTGTTCGGCGCCGGTACGCGATAGCTACCAGCTGCACGCGGCGGTGGTCGAGGTGATTATTCATAAAGACGCCGAGGTGAAGTACTCCACGGTGCAAAACTGGTTCCCCGGCGACAACAATACCGGCGGGATCCTCAACTTCGTCACCAAGCGCGCCCTGTGCGAAGGCGAGAACAGCAAAATGTCGTGGACCCAGTCGGAAACCGGCTCGGCGATCACCTGGAAGTATCCGAGCTGCATTCTGCGCGGGGATAACTCCATCGGCGAGTTCTTCTCGGTGGCGCTGACCAGCGGCCATCAGCAGGCGGACACCGGCACCAAGATGATCCATATCGGCAAAAACACCCGTTCGACGATTATCTCGAAGGGCATTTCCGCCGGCCACAGCCAGAACAGCTATCGCGGTCTGGTCAAAATCATGCCGACGGCGACCAACGCGCGCAACTTCACCCAGTGTGACTCCATGCTGATTGGCCCGGACAGCGGGGCGCATACCTTCCCGTACGTGGAATGCCGCAACAACAGCGCGCAGCTGGAGCACGAAGCGACCACCTCCCGTATCGGCGAAGATCAGCTGTTCTACTGCCTGCAGCGCGGAATCAGCGAAGACGATGCGATTTCGATGATCGTCAACGGTTTCTGTAAAGACGTCTTCTCAGAGCTGCCGCTGGAGTTTGCCGTAGAAGCGCAAAAATTACTGGCAATTAGCCTTGAACACAGCGTCGGCTGATAACAAAGGAAATAAGATGTTAAGTATAAAAAATTTGCAGGTCGCCGTTGAAGACAAAGCGATCCTGCGCGGGCTGGATCTGGAGGTTCGCCCCGGCGAAGTGCACGCCATTATGGGCCCGAACGGCTCCGGGAAAAGTACGCTCTCCGCTACGCTGGCCGGACGTGAAGACTATGAAGTGACCGGCGGCAGCGTGGCGTTTAAAGGCAAAGATTTACTGGAACTCTCCCCTGAAGATCGCGCCGGTGAAGGCATCTTCATGGCCTTCCAGTATCCGGTGGAAATTCCCGGCGTCAGCAATCAGTTTTTCCTGCAAACCGCGCTCAACGCCGTGCGCAGCTATCGTGGCCAGGAGCAGCTTGACCGTTTTGACTTCCAGGACCTGATGGAAGACAAAATAAAGCTGCTGAAGATGCCGGAGGATCTGCTGACCCGCTCGGTTAACGTCGGCTTCTCCGGCGGCGAGAAAAAACGCAACGATATCCTGCAGATGGCGGTGCTGGAACCGGAGCTGTGCATCCTGGACGAGTCCGATTCCGGGCTGGATATCGACGCGCTGAAGATTGTCTCTGACGGCGTCAACTCCCTGCGCGACGGCAAACGCTCGTTTATTATCGTCACCCACTATCAGCGCATTCTCGATTATATCAAGCCGGATTACGTCCACGTGCTGTACCAGGGGCGAATCGTCAAATCCGGCGATTTTACTCTGGTCAAACAACTGGAGGAGCAGGGCTATGGCTGGCTTACCGAACAGCAGTAACGCGCTGCAGCAGTGGCACCATCTGTTTGAGTCCCAAAGCGGGCAGCGCAGCCCGCAGGCGTATCAGCACCTGCAACAGCTGCTGCGCCTGGGGTTGCCGACGCGTAAACACGAAAACTGGAAATATACCCCGCTGGACGCGCTACTGAATCAGACCTTTGTCGCCGCTCAGCCGCAGACGCTGACGGCGGCCCGGCGCGACGAACTGGCGCTAACGGTAGAGGCATGGCGGCTGGTGTTTGTCGACGGTCAGTTTAGCGCGAGCCTGAGCGACGATCTGGCCGCCAGCGGCTATGACGTGCAGGTGGATAACGAGCGTCAGCAGCTGCCTGACGCCGTTCAGCCCGAAGCCTTTCTGCATTTGACCGAAAGCCTGGCGTCTACCGTTACCCATATTCGGGTCAGGCGCAACCAGCGCCCGGATAAACCGCTGCTGATTATGCACCTGACGCGCGGGCTGGCGAGCGATGAAATGAACACCGCCCACTATCGCCACCATCTGGCGCTGGAGAGCGGCGCGCAGGCGACCATCATCGAACACTATCTGAGCCTTAACGATGAGCGCCACTTTACCGGCGCAAGGCTGACGATGACCGTGGCGGATAACGCCCACCTGCAGCACATCAAGCTGGCGTTTGAGAACGCGCAAAGCTACCACTTTGCCCATAACGACCTGGCGCTCGGGCGCGACGCCTCCGCTTTCAGCAGCAGTTTTCTGCTCGGTAGCTCGGTGCTGCGCCACCACACCAGCACGCAGTTGAAGGGGGAAAACAGCACCCTGCGGATTAACACGCTAGCGATGCCGGTCAACGGCGAAGTCTGCGACAGTCGCACCTGGCTCGATCATCAGGTCGGGTACTGTAACAGCCGCCAGCTGCATAAAACCATCGTCAACGATAAAGGGCGGGCGGTGTTTAATGGCCTGATTAACGTCGCGCAGCATGCGATCAAAACCGACGGCCAGATGACCAACAACAACCTGCTGCTGGGCCGCTTATCCGAAGTGGATACCAAACCGCAGCTGGAGATTTACGCTGACGACGTGAAGTGCAGCCACGGCGCGACCATCGGGCGTATTGATGACGAACAGCTGTTTTATCTGCGCTCGCGCGGCATTACGCAGCAGGCGGCGCAGCAGATGATTCTTTACGCCTTTGCCGCGGAGCTCACGGAAGCGATCGACGATGAGGCGCTCAGGCAGCAGATACTGGCGCGTATTGGCCAGCGTTTGCCGGGAGGTAAGGCATGACATTTTCTGTGGAACGCGTGCGCGCGGATTTCCCGCTTCTCAATCGCGAGGTTAATGGCCAGCCGCTGGCCTACCTCGACAGCGCCGCCAGCGCGCAGAAGCCGGAAGCGGTGATTAACGCCGAGGCGGAATTTTACCGCCACGGCTATGCGGCGGTGCATCGCGGCATTCATACCCTCAGCGCGGAAGCCACGGCGAGCATGGAGCAGGTGCGCCAGCGGGCGGCGACGTTCCTCAACGCCCGCTCGGCGGAGGAACTGGTGTTTGTTCGCGGCACCACGGAAGGCATTAACCTCGTGGCGAACAGCTGGGGAAACGCCAACGTCGGCGCGGGCGACAACATCATCGTCAGCGCGATGGAGCATCACGCCAATATCGTGCCGTGGCAGATGCTGTGCGCCAGAGCGGGGGCGCAGCTGCGGGTGATCCCGCTGAACCAGGACGGTACGCTGCAGCTGGATGCGATCCCCGGCCTGTTTGACGAGCGCACCCGCCTGCTGGCCATTACCCAGGTATCGAACGTGCTGGGAACCGAAAATCCCATCGCCGCTCTGACGGCGTTGGCCCATCAGCACGGCGCCAAAGTGCTGGTGGACGGCGCGCAGGCGGTGATGCACCATCCGGTGGACGTGCAGGCGCTGGAGTGCGACTTTTACGCCTTCTCCGCCCACAAGCTGTACGGTCCCACCGGCATCGGCGTGCTCTACGTCAAGCAGGACATTTTGCAGGAGATGGCGCCGTGGGAAGGGGGCGGGTCGATGATCGCCACGGTCAGCCTGACGGAAGGCACGACCTGGGCAAAAGCGCCGTGGCGCTTCGAGGCGGGAACGCCGAATACCGGCGGCATCATCGGGCTGGGCGCGGCGCTGGATTACGTCAGCGCGCTGGGGCTGACGCACATCGCGGAATATGAACAGACCCTGATGCGCTACGCGCTGCAGGCGCTGGAGAACGTGGCGGATTTAACCCTTTACGGCCCGCAAGATCGCCTGGGAGCGATCGCCTTTAATCTCGGCAAACATCATGCTTATGATGTCGGCAGCTTCCTCGATAACTACGGTATTGCGGTGCGGACCGGGCACCACTGCGCCATGCCGCTGATGGCGTTCTACGGCGTGCCGGCCATGTGTCGGGCATCGCTGGCGATGTACAATACGACGGAGGAGGTGGACCGACTGGTAGCGGGGCTACAGCGGATCCACAAATTATTAAGCTAAAGGAAGCAACTATGGCGGCGTTACCGGACAGAGACAAACTGCTGCGCAACTTTAGCCGTTGTGCGAACTGGGAAGAGAAGTATCTCTATATTATTGAACTGGGTCAGCGCCTGGCGCCGCTGAGCCCGGAGGAACACACCGCGCAGAACATCATTCAGGGCTGCCAGAGCCAGGTGTGGATCGTGATGACGCAGGAGCAGAGCGGCGCGATTGCGCTTCGCGGCGACAGCGATGCGGCCATCGTCAAAGGCCTTATCGCGGTGGTGTTTATCCTCTATGACCAGATGACGGCCAAAGATATCACCGCGTTTGACGTGCGTCCGTGGTTTGAAAAAATGGCCCTGACGCAGCACCTTACCCCCTCGCGGTCGCAAGGACTGGAAGCCATGATCCGCGCAATTCGCGCGAAAGCAGCAAATCTTAGCTAGAATAAAACAGTAGATTTCATTCTGTTATGCACGACGGGAGGCTCGCCTCCCGTCGTGCATAACAGGCCTGGCGTTTTATCAGCGAAAGAAGGAATCTCAGTATGAAACGCGCTTCTCTTATCACCATTGCCCTTCTGAGCGCCCTCAGCGCGTCCCACGCCGCCTGGGCCGTTGATTATCCCCTTCCTCCTGCCAACAGTCGTCTGATTGGTGAGAACCAGTTCTGGACGGTACAGGAGGGTGACCGCAACCTGCAGGCGATTGCCCGTCGTTTTGATACGGCGGCGATGCTGATCCTTGAAGCGAACGATACCATTGCGCCGGTGCAGCCTAAACCGGGTACTCAGGTGCTGATACCTTCGCAGATGCTGCTGCCGGACGTGCCGCGCGAGGGCATCGTCGTCAACCTGGCCGAGCTGCGCCTGTACTACTTCCCGCCGGGCGTCAATCAGGTGCAGGTCTATCCCCTGGGGATTGGTCAGCAGGGGCTGGAGACGCCGGAGATGACGACCCGCATAGGGCAGAAAATCCCGAACCCCACCTGGACGCCGACGGCGGGCATCCGCGCCCGTTCGCTGGAGAAGGGGATTAAACTGCCGCCGGTCGTGCCCGCAGGGCCGAATAACCCGCTAGGCCGCTATGCGCTCCGTCTGGCGTACGGTAACGGTGAATATCTGATTCATGGCACCAGCGCGCCGGACAGCGTGGGTCTGCGCGTCAGCTCCGGCTGTATGCGCATGAACGCGGCGGATATCCAGTCTTTATTCAATCAGGTGAAAAGCGGGACGCCGGTACGGATTATCAACCAGCCGGTCAAGTTCGCCGTGGAGCCGGACGGTAAGCGCTATGTTGAAGTTCATCGCCCGTTGACGCCGGATGAGGCCAGCAATGCGCAGACCATGGCCTATACGCTTCCGGCGGAGTTTCATCAATTCTCGGGGGATAAAGCGGTTGATGAGGCGCAGCTTAAACGCGCGCTGACCCGGCGGGCAGGATATCCGGTGGTGGTATCGGCTAGCGGAAGCACCGCGTCGAGCCTGTCGGTACAGAATAATACGCCGGTGGATGAAGCGAAAAGGGTGCAGTAGGCGGGAAAAGGTAACGCAAAAAAAATGGCGCACAATGTGCGCCATTTTTATTACACAGATACTATTACTTGCGGTATTTAGTAGCTGCGTTGTCCAGACGCTGGTTAGCGCGAGCTGCGTCATCTTTAGCAGCCTGAACGTCGGAACGCATTGCGTTCACGTCGTTGCTCAGCTGGTCAACTTTAGCGTTCAGAGTCTGAACGTCAGAAGACAGCTGATCGATTTTAGCATTGCTGGAGCAACCAGCCAGCAGAGTAGAACCCAGGATTACCGCGCCCAGTACCAGTTTAGTACGATTCATTATTAATACCCTCTAGATTGAGTTAATCTCCATGTAGCGTTACAAGTATTACACAAACTTTTTTGTGATGAGAATATTTTTTTACCTGAATGCACTTATTTTTGATCGTTCGCTCAAAGAAGCATCGAAATCATCACGTAACTTTAAAAAGGCGAGTGAAAACAGCGCGCTTCCATCGGATTCATCTTAGATAATCTCGCATTAAATAGTAAATTCCGATTTGCATTTTTATTAATAGCGGCTAGTGCCAGAATAAAAAAAAGCGCCCCGAAGAGGCGCTTTTAAAGGAAATACTAATTAACCTGTAAATTATTACAGCACGTGCACGGAAGCGGTATTGGTGGTTCCGCTCGGGACCAACGCGCCGGAGACCATAACTACCACGTCGCCTTTACGCGCCAGGCCGCTCTGCAGCGCCAGCTCTTTACCCTGGATATAGAAGGCATCGGTAGAAGAGATATCTTCAACCAGCTGCGCCACAACGCCTTTGCTCAGCACCAGCTGACGCGCGGTCGTTTCATTGGTGGTCAGCGCCAGGATGGTAGCATCCGGGAAGTATTTACGTACGGCGCGCGCGGATTTACCGCCCTGGGTTGCCACAACGATCAGCGGCGCTTCCAGTTTTTCAGCCGTTTCAACCGCACCGCGGCAAACTGCTTCGGTGATGCGCAGCTTACGGTTGTCGTTGTTGTATTCAAGACGGCTGGTCATCACGCGGTCGGTACGCTCGCAGATGGTCGCCATGATGGTGACCGCTTCCAGCGGGTATTTACCTTTTGCGGATTCGCCGGACAGCATAACTGCGTCGGTGCCGTCGAGGATGGCGTTAGCCACGTCGCCTGCTTCCGCACGGGTCGGACGCGGGTTTTTGATCATAGAATCCAGCATCTGAGTCGCGGTGATAACGACTTTACGCGCGCGGATACATTTTTCGATCATCATCTTCTGCGCGAAGATCACTTCTTCAACCGGGATTTCAACGCCCAGGTCGCCACGCGCAACCATGATGCCGTCAGAGGCTTCGAGGATCTCGTCGAAGTTGTTCAGGCCTTCCTGGTTTTCAATTTTGGAGATGATCTGGATCTTCTCGCCGCCGTGGGCTTTCAGGTGTTCACGGATTTCAACGACGTCAGAACGCTTACGGATAAAGGAGGCCGCAACAAAGTCAACGCCCTGTTCGCAACCGAAGATCAGGTCCTGCTTGTCTTTTTCGGCCAGCGCCGGCAGAGCGATAGACACGCCCGGCAGGTTAACGCCTTTGTTCTCGCCAAGGTCGCCGTTGTTCAGCACTTTACAAACAACTTTGTTGCCTTCGATAGCGGTGACTTCCATACCGATCAGACCATCGTCAACCAGTACGGTGTTGCCGACGCTCAGGTCGCTGGTGAAACCTTCATAGGTCACCGCAACGATTTCGTTATTACCGACAACGGATTTGTCGGTGGTGAAGGTAAAGGTCTGGCCCGCTTTCAGAGAAACGTCGTTGCCGCCTTCCAGCTTAATGGTACGGATTTCCGGACCTTTGGTATCCAGAAGGATTGCCGCTTTCTTACCGGTTTTACTCATCACATTGCGCAGGTTCTGGATGCGCTGACCGTGTTCCGCGTAGTCACCGTGAGAGAAGTTCAGACGCATAACGTTCATGCCAGCGTCCAGCATTTTGGTCAACATCTCTTCGGATTCGGTTTTCGGACCGATGGTGCAAACAATTTTGGTCTTTTTCATGACAGTTTAATCTTTAAGTTGTGAAGGATAGGGATGGGGAATCTGACTCTGTGGGCGCACTGCCGCAGAGTTAAACCTGTATTACGAAAGTTGCTATGCCACGCTCTAAGGATAGGTGACAACAAAAGAGCGTGCAGAAGAATGTGTGCTGGCGGTTCAGCCCATGAAAAGAGGCAACGTGTTATGCGTTTAGTCATGCAATCCAATGCGCTGAAACCATTCAATAAGAATTTGTTGGGCATTATACGTTGCCAAATCCAAAAAAGAAAATGAAAACCATGTTTCATTTCTATAGTTATATACTTAACAAAATGCAAACTAATCCTACGCTTATGCGCAACACATTTTTTCATCACCTGACAAGATAAAGAGAGCGGAAACGCGGGTTTATTCACAAGTTTGTCAGGGAAAAGCGGTCTCTGAGGCGCAAACGCGGAGCTGGTTTGATTTACTCAGGAAATATATCAATAATGATTTGATTGATAATGAAAAATTGAGAGTGAAATAGAATGGGAAACACAGCCAAAGATGAGGCGCTGTATCAGGAAATGTGCCGCGTAGTGGGCAAAGTCGTGCTGGAGATGCGCGACCTGGGTCAGGAGCCAAAGCATATCGTTATCGCCGGCGTGGTGCGTACCGCCCTGGCGAACCCGAAAATCAAACGTTCCGCGCTGACGCAGGAAGCGATGGAGAAGGTGGTCCATGCGCTTTCCGGAAACTAGCCGCCGCCGGGCGCTTCCCGCGCGCTTCAGGAAATGACAAAGCGAATAACCGCCTTGACGGCAATATCGCAGTGGTGGGCGACCATCGCTTCATCATCAATAGCCGGCATCGGATCGTCCAGGTAGAGGCTGCTGAACGTATAAAAGTTTGATACCTGGTAGAAGCTAAAGCTGCTGATCAATCGATGCACATCGCGCGCTTCCAGCCCTGCCTGAAACACCCCTTGCTGCTGCCCGCGCTGAAGAATATCTTCCAGGATCGACAGGGCGGTGCGGTTCAGCGGTTTCAGCTGACCTGAACTTTTCAGCCATTTCCCGCGCTGCATGTTTTCCATACAGATCACCCGCATATAGTCAGCGTGCGTGGCGTGATAGCGCACGCTCCACTTCACCAGCTGCACCAGCGCCTCTACCGGCGGTACGTTTTCCAGCCCGAGCTGCTGCTCGGTTTCGCGGATCCTCGCGTAGACGTGCTGCAGCACGGCCTGATAAAGCAGCTCTTTGGTCTTGAAGTAGTAGACCACCATGCGTTTGGTGGTCTGCGCTTCGGTGGCGATTTGCTCCATCCGCGCGCCCGACAGTCCATGCTCGGCGAAAACGGTAATGGCGGCGGCGAAGATCCGCTCTTTCAGAGACTGCGCTTCATCATGAGCAACGACGGACATAACGGCTCCTTTTCTTGAGATGCAAAAAATACACATATTGATCACAATTTTGCAACCAATCATGGCGCATTTGAACCAAATGATACATATTCAGGTCACTAAGTCAGCTAATGACCCGAGGACTCTATGTTGCGTTCCATCGCCACCGTCTCGATCTCCGGTACCTTACCCGAAAAGCTCCATGCCATCGCAGCGGCGGGCTATCAGGGCGTCGAGATCTTCGAAAACGATCTGCTCTATTATACCGGTACGCCGGCCGATATCCGCCACCTGGCGGCAGATTTAGGGCTAAAAATCACGCTTTTTCAACCATTTCGTGATTTTGAAGGCGCCAGCCGCGCCCAGTTCGCCGCCAACATGGAACGCGCCAGGCGCAAATTTGCGCTTATGCACGAGCTGGGCTGCGACACCCTGCTGCTGTGCAGCAACGTTCAGCCGGACTGTTCCGCCGACGTCGAGCTGCAGGTCGCCGACTTACGCGCCCTTGCTGCGCTGGCGGAGCGGGAACGCATCACGATTGGCTACGAGGCGCTGGCCTGGGGCACCCACGTCAACCGCTGGCATCAGGCGTGGGCGCGGGTCAAAAGCGTCGATAGCCCGGCGCTGGGCATCGTGCTCGACAGTTTCCACGTGCTGGCGCGCGGCGATACGCTGGCGCAGCTGGCGGATGTGCCGCTGGAAAAAATCACCTTTGTACAGATGGCCGACGCGCCGCTGATGAAAATGGATATTCTCGAATGGAGCCGCCACTTCCGCTGTTTTCCCGGCCAGGGGCAGCTGCCGCTGGTGGAGTTTGCCTGCGATCTTACCCGCCGCGGCTACTGTGGCCCCTGGTCGCTGGAGATCTTTAACGACAGCTTCCGCGCATCGCCAAACGGCGCGACGGCGAAAGATGGCTATCGCTCGCTGCTGTGGCTGGAAGAGCAGGTCCGTCAGCGGCTGCCGGAAAGCCGGGCGCCGCTGTTTTCCCCCGCTGAACTGCCCCTCTACGCCGGGCTGGAGTTTATCGAGTTTGCCGCCACGCCAGCGCAGGCGGGCGAACTCGGACACAGGCTGACGCAGCTCGGCTTTGCCGAAGAGGGGACGCATCGCTCAAAACGCGTCGCCCTCTGGCGCAACGGCGGGGCGAGGGTGGTGGTTAACGCCCAGCCGCATAGCTGGGCCGATCATTTTCACCAGCGTCACGGGGTTTCCCTCTGCGCCATGGCGCTGCGCGTCAGCCAGAGCGCGGCGATCGTGGAACGGGCCCGCGCCTTAGGCTACGCCACCTGGCAGGGCGATGCCGGGCCGAACGAAAGCCCCATCCCGGCGGTTTGCGCCCCGGACGGCAGCCTTATTTATCTGATTGAGATGGGGGACGATATCTACACCCGCGATTTTTATCTGCGCAAAGAAGTCACGCCGCGCGACGATTATCGGGGTATCGATCACCTGGCACTCGGCATGGAAGCGGACAGCCGCGATAACTGGATTATCTTTTTCCGCACCGTATTCGGCTTTACGCTCGAACATGAGCAGACCCTGCCCGATCCTTACGGGCTGGTGCGCAGCCTGGCGGTGCGCAGTCCGCAGGGCGACATTCGTCTCGCGCTCAATATTTCGCAAAGCCGCGCCACGCAAATTGCCCGTTCGGTAGCCTGTTATCAGGGAGCAGGTTTACAGCACGCGGCGTTTGCCTGCCACGATTTACCCTCCACGCTCGCGAGCCTGGCTCCGGTTGCGGTCAACGCGCTGCCGATCCCGGCGAACTACTATGAAGATCTGTTGGCCCGTTTTGGCGAGGATGTTCAGGTCAACCTGCTGAAGAATCATCAAATTCTTTACGATCGTGACGGAAGCGGCGGTGAATTCCTGCACCTATATACCCGCCCGTTTTCTGCCGGACGCTTTTTCTTTGAACTGACCGAGCGGCGCAACGGTTACGCACTTTATGGTGCTGTAAATGCAGCTGTACGCTTGTCAGCAATGCAGTACACCTAGTAATGTAGCAAATGGTTCACAACCCAACGTCGCAAACACAATAACAACATCCGGCTGTACCCTATGACAGGAAACGACTATGAACTCTTATAGCCATAATCACACGACGGCGGCCGCCGCGTCCGGCGCGCGGCCTTCCCGGCGGCGTATCGGTATCCTTGCGCTGCTGGCGGTCGGCACCATGATCAACTATCTCGACCGCACGGTGCTGGGGATTGCCGCGCCGCAGCTGACCGCAGAGCTGGGTATTGATGCCGCGATGATGGGCATCGTATTCTCCGCCTTTGCCTGGACCTACGCGCTGGCGCAGATCCCCGGCGGCATCTTTCTTGACCGCTTCGGTAATAAAGTCACCTATTTTCTGGCGCTGACCCTGTGGTCGCTATTCACCATGTTCCACGGCCTGGCGGTCGGCCTGAAAACCCTGCTGCTGTGCCGTTTTGGCCTCGGCGTCAGCGAAGCCCCCTGTTTCCCGGTGAACAGCCGGGTGGTGAGCGCCTGGTTCCCGCAGCAGGAGCGCGCCAAGGCGACGGCGGTCTATACCGTCGGCGAATATCTCGGGCTGGCCTGTTTTGCGCCGCTGCTGTTCTGGATAATGGGCAGCTTTGGCTGGCGCGCGCTGTTTATTAGCGTCGGCGCCGCCGGCGTGATGTTCGCGCTGGTGTGGTGGCGCTGCTATCGCGAGCCGCATGAGGATAAACACCTCAATCAGCTGGAGCGCGAGCACATCGTCAACGGCGGCGGAATGTCCACCGGCGCAGAGCAGCATACCGCCTTTAGCTGGCCGCTGATCCGCCAGCTGCTGGCGAAACGGCAGATTCTCGGCGCCAGCATCGGGCAGTTTGCCGGTAATACGGTGCTGGTCTTCTTCCTGACCTGGTTTCCAACCTATCTGGCCACCGAGCGCCATATGCCGTGGATTAAGGTCGGCTTCTTCGCCATCATGCCGTTTCTGGCGGCGGCGGGCGGCGTGATGTTCGGCGGCTGGGTCTCCGATAAGCTGCTGAAGGCCACCGGCTCGGCGAACCTCGGGCGTAAGCTGCCGATCATTGCCGGTCTGCTGATGGCGAGCACCATTATCTCCGCCAACTGGCTGACCAGCGATCTGGCGGTAATTCTGGTGATGTCGTTCGCCTTTTTTGGTCAGGGGATGGTCGGGCTGGGCTGGACTTTAATCTCCGACATCGCGCCGAAAGGCCTTGGCGGTCTGACCGGCGGCCTGTTTAACTTCTGCGCTAACCTCGCCGGGATCCTGACGCCGCTGATTATCGGTTTCATTGTTGCCGCCTCCGGCAACTTCTTTTACGCGCTGATTTATATCGGCGGCGCAGCGCTGCTGGGCGTGGCGGCTTATGTCTTTATTCTGGGCGATGTCAAGCGTATCGAACTTTCGCAGTAACGTGATGCAGTCGTTGTTAAAGGAGCAGGGAATGGTGATTAGTGGAAATACGCGGCTGATAGCGCATCTTGGCTATCCGACCGCGAAGTTTAAAGCGCCGATGATTTACAACCCGTGGTTGGTTCATCAGCAGGTTGACGCCAAAGTGGTGCCGATGGGCGTCAAGCCTGAGGATTACGCCGCCTTTGTGCCGATGCTGTTTAAGATGACCAATATTATTGGCGCGCTGGTCACCATGCCGCACAAAATCGCCACCTGCGGGCTGGTGCAGCATCTTAGCCCAACGGCGGCGATAGCGGGCGCCTGTAACGCGATCCGTCCCGAAGCCGACGGCACGCTGAGCGGCGATATGTTTGATGGCGAAGGCTTTGTCCTCGGTATCACGCGTAAAGGTTTCCAGACGCGAGGGGCGCGGGCGCTGGTGGTGGGCAGCGGCGGCGTCGGCTCGGCCATTGCCGCATCGCTGGCGGCGGCGAGCGTCAGCGCCCTGACGCTGTACGATATCTGTTCGCAGACGGCGGAAGCGCTGGCCGGGCGTCTGCTTGAGCACTATCCTCGGCTGGACATTACGCTGATGCAGCGCGATCCGCAGGGGCACGATCTGGTGGTTAACGCCACGCCGCTGGGGATGAAAGAGGGCGATCCGCTGCCGCTGGACCCGCAGCGCCTGACGCCGGGCACCTTTGTCGGTGAAGTGGTTATGGCCCAGGAGTTCACTCCGCTACTGCAGGCGGCGCAGGCGGCGGGCTGCCCCATTCAGCGCGGCACCGACATGCTGTTTGAAATGATCCCGGCCTATCTGCGCTTCTTTAACCTGCCGGTGGCAACGCCGGAACAGCTGCGCGAACTGGCGGAAATTCGCTACTGAAATGGCCTGAACCTGCGTTATTATAGCGCTGTATTTATGACTATATAGCGATGGTTCTTATGACTCCCTCCCTAACGCTGCTGGCGGCGGGAAGCCTGAAAAGCGCTTTCATTCCGCTGCTGGCGCGCTTTCAGCAACAGACCGGCATCCCGGTCGAGGTCCATTTTGGTCCGGCAGGGCTGCTGCGCGAGCGCATTGAGGGCGGAGAGCCGTGCTCGGTGTTCGCCTCGGCCAATAGCCAACATCCGCAGGCGCTGCGTCAGGCCGGGCTGGCCGGGGCGTGCTATCTGTTCGCCCGGAATCAGCTGATGCTGACCGCCCGCCGCGGCGCAACAACCGAGACGCGGGAGTGGCTGGCGCTGCTCAGCGACCCGGACTTACGCCTGGCAACCTCAACGCCGGGCTGCGACCCTTCAGGCGACTACACCTGGCAGCTTTTCTCCCACATTGAAGAGCGCTGTCCCGGCGTCGGTGCCGCCATCATGGCGCGCGCGCGGCCGCTGGTAGGCGGCCGAGACTCGCTGCCGGTGCCGGCGGGAGAAATCGCCGGGGCGTGGCTGATCCGTGAAAACTTAACCGACCTGTTTATCGGCTATGCTCACTATGCCGCGCAGATGGCGGCGTGCAGCGATCTGCGCACGCTGCTTATTCCGCCGGCGTGGAATGTTCGCTGCGACTACCTGCTGGCGCAGATTGAACAGAGCGCCGGGGCGCAGCGGCTGTGCCGCTTTATCCTCGGCGCGGAGGGGCAGCGCTTACTGAAAAACGCCGGTTTTTTGCCTATCAACGACGAATCGTAAACTGCGGAGCCAGCAGCGGCAGCGCCGACCCGGGAGGATGGACTTTGCGTACCGCTAAACCATACGCGCGCTGAAGATTCGCTTCCGTCAGCACGGCGGCTGATTCTCCCGCCAGCCATTCACCGTCGGGCAGCAGCAGCAAGGTCTGGTTCGCCACCTGCAGGGCGTGGGTCGGATCGTGCGTGGTAAACAGCACCGTCCGCTTCTGGCGATGGGCCAGGTCGCTGATGAGCTGCAGCACCAGCTGCTGGTTGGCCAGATCCAGCGCCGAGCAGGGTTCATCCAGCAGGATATTCTGGCTGGCGCCCACCAGCGCCCTGGCGATAAGCACCAACTGCTGCTGGCCGCCGGACAGCGCGCAAAACACCTTGTCGGCCAGCACCGCGATCCCCAGCTGCGCCAGCGCCTTCTGCACCTCACGTTCGTCTTCCGCTGTTGGCTGAGCGAACAGATTAACGTGGCGCGCCCGTCCCATCAGCACCACGTCGCGCACCTGCCAGCCAAAAGCCGGGCGAAAATACTGCGGCACGATGGCGAGACCGCCCGCGCAGGTAAATTCACCGCCGATCGGCGTCAGTACCCCGGTCAGGGTATCGAGCAGAGTGCTTTTGCCGCGGCCGTTAGCGCCGAGCACCGCCCAGATATCGCCGGAACGGCACTGCAGGTTCAGAGGGGCGAACAGCGGTCGGCTATGGCCGTAGAGCAGGTTGCTTAACTGTAGGGAAAGGGCCATCAGCGCGCGCCTGTGCGTCGCGACTGCACCAGCAGCCAGGTGAACAGCGGCGCGCCAAGCAGCGCGGTGATGATTCCAATGGGGATTTCGGCCTGGATCAGCGTGCGGGCGAGGTCATCGACGACGATCATAAAACCGCCGCCGAGCCAGAAGGCGGTAGGGAGAAGACGCCGGTGGTCGGCGCCGGCCAGCAGCCGCGCCAGATGCGGGATCACCAGCCCGACCCACGCGATGCTGCCGCTGACCGCCACCTGAGCGGCGACCAGCACCGCGCAGCACACCAGTACCCCGCGACGCAGCCCGGTCACCGCAACCCCCAGACCGCGGGCATCTTTCTCCTCCAGCGCCAGCAGGTTAATCCGCCAGCGGAGCTTAAACAGCACCATCGCGGCGCAGGCTACCGGTAGCGCCATCAGCAGGACTTTGTGCCAGCTGGCGGTGGCGAAGCTGCCGAGCAGCCAGAAAACAATATTCGGCAGCGTCTCTTCGCTATCGGCCAGGTACTGCATCAGGCTCACCAGGGCGGCAAAAAAGCCGCTGAGGATAATGCCTGAGAGGATCAGCACCAGGGTGCTTTCGCGCCCCTGCAGCGCGGCTATCAGATAGACCAGCATCAGCGCGGCAAGGCCGAAGAGAAAGGTCGAGGCCATCATCAGCGCGGCGTTCAGCCCCAGCAGAATCGCCAGCGTCCCGCCGAAGGCGGAACCGGAGGTGACGCCGATGATATGCGGGTCCACCAGCGGATTCTGGAACACGCCCTGTAAGGTGGCCCCGCACAGCCCCAGCGCGCCGCCGGCCAGCAGCGCCATCACGATCCTCGGCAGCCGCACCGACCACATCACCTGGCCGGCGACGCCGTCGAGGGGAGAAAGATGCGCCAGCTGGCGAAAAACTTCCGCCAGGCTTAACGGATACTGCCCGAGGCAGAGTGAAGCGATTGCAATCACGATCGTCACCAGCGCGAGGGTACATTGCAGCAGGGCCGGATGACGATGACTACGCATCCGGCGTCCACTTCACGCGGTAGAAACGCTGATAGTACTCCCGCGCCTTCGCCTCGACATCGACGCTGTTGTAGCGTGAGGGGTAGAGTTTTTTCGCCATCCACAGCTCGCCGATCGCCAGCGCCTCCGGCATCGGGTAGCCCCAGGCCTTGGCGTATTCCGGCATCAGCCACACGCGGTGATTTTTGACCGCGTCAATGCTCTGCCACTGCGGGTCGTTTTGTATCTGTTTGACCACCTCCGGGTAGCGGTCCTGCACGAAAATCACCTGCGGATCCCACTGCAGCACCTGCTCCAGCGAGACCTGGCGCGCGCCCTTTACGCTGGCGGCGGCAACGTTCAGCGCCCCGGCGTGCTTCATCATCAGGCCGGTGTATTTGCCCGAGCCGTAGGTGTTGAGGTCCGGATTGGCCATATATACCCGCACCCGCTCGTTTTGCGGAATATCGGCAACCGGCGCGTTAGCCAGCCTGCGCGCGCTGAAGGTGTATTGAATCAGCGCTTCGGCCTGAGCCTGACGCCCGACCACTTCGCCAATCAGGCGGATCCCCTGTTTCAGCCCCTCGTTATAGGCCTGCTCTTCATCGGCCATCATCGGGTTCATTTTGTTTTTCTCACCCGCGGCATCCTGGCGCAGAGAGACCGCCACCACCGGGATCCCGGCGCCCTGGATCTGCTGGATCATCGCCTGCGGCGCGTAGTTGGCAACGAACACCACCTGGGGATGCAGCGCCAGCAGGCTCTCGATATTGACCTGCGTCAGATCGCCCGGCATCGGTAGTGTCTCAATAGCCGGCATAAAGCGCGCAAACTGCGGGCCAAGCTGCTTTTTCCAGCTGCTCATGACGCCGACGACGTCTTCAGCGGCGTTAAGCTGCACCAGCAGGTTTAAGGTCTGATGCTGGAGCACCACGGCGCGGGTGACGTGGTCGGGGAGGGTGACTTCACGACCCAGCTGGTCGGTGAGGGTGCGGTCGGCAAAGGCCTGACTGGTGAACAGGCAGGCGCTTAACAGCGCCATAGCAAAGAAAACGCGCGGATGTCTGGACATGATGGGCTCAGCGGCAAAGGAAGAATCGTTGTATATTAAAATATATAACGAAGCCGGGCGCAATGGCTGGCGGGCTATTTACCCCCTATGGACAAGGTTATTGGTAAAACACCTCTTCATCGGACATCCGTTCTTCTATGCGGGCAGCGACCTTCTGCAGCGAGGCGAGGTACTTTTGCGCCGCCTGGTCAATGGTCATGGCTTTAGCCATATAGACCAGGTTCAGGCAGCCGATAACCCGCTGCTGGCGGCGAATGGGGACGGCAATGGAAGCGATTTTCTCCTCCTGCTGCCAGCCGCGAAAGTTTTCGCCGTAGCCGTTTTGCCGGGTGCGTTCGAGGATGGCGGCCAGTTTTTCCGGCTCGCGCGCCAGCTGATACTCCGCTTCCGGCCGGGCGGCCAGCATCTCAACAATCGGGCTTCGTTCGTGTTCCGGCGCGAAGGCCAGCCAGGTTAATCCCGAAGCGGTCAGCAGCAGCGGCAGGCGGCGGCCGACCATCGCCCGGTGGAAGGAGAGGCGGCTGAAGCGGTGGGTGGTTTCGCGCACCACCATCGCATCGACGTCCAGGGTGGTGATGTCGGTCGGCCATAAAACCTCGCGCAGCAGTTCGCCAAGCAGCGGCGTGGCGAGGGCAGAAATCCAATGTTCGTCACGAAATCCCTCACTTAACTGACGCACTTTAATCGTCAGGCGAAAGCTGTCATCGGAGCGGCTGCGGCGCACGTAACCCTCGTCCTGCAGCGTTTCCAGCAGCCGCCTGACGGTCGTGCGATGCAGGCCGCTAAACTCGGCCAGGGTGCCGACCGTCGCGCCTCCGTCGAATTTATTTAACAAATTTAATAACAATAATCCGCGGCTCAATCCGCGCACCGTTTTGTAATCTGCCGAAGTGTTTTCGTTCATGCGTCCTCTATAAAAATCATTATAAACAACCATGTGCACCTGGTGCACATCCGGTAATGTTTTGATTGTAGCGCAAATCACCGACCCTATACTGACCTCACAATAAAAATAAATTCACATTTATTTAACAAGTTGCCCTGCTGGAGGTTGTGCGGTGACGGCAATTTGTCCGAAGCGTGAGGTTTTGAAAATGACAACATCCAATCCTGATATTCAACCCGCGGTACAGCACAGCGCGCAGGTCGCTATTGCCGGCGCCGGTCCGGTTGGCCTGACCATCGCCAACTACCTCGGGCAGATGGGCGTCAGCGTCGTGCTGATTGAGAAGCTCGAGTCGCTGATCGATTATCCCCGCGCCATCGGTATCGACGATGAGGCGCTGCGGGCGATGCAGGCGGTGGGGCTGGTCGACAACGTGCTGCCGCATACTACGCCGTGGCACGCGATGCGCTTTCTCACCCCGAAAGGGCGCTGCTTTGCCGATATTCAGCCGATGACCGACGAGTTTGGCTGGTCGCGCCGCAATGCGTTTATTCAGCCGCAGGTGGACGCGGTGCTGTATGACGGCCTCAGCCGTTTCCCCCACGTGCGCTGCCTGTTTTCCCGCGAAGTAGAGGCCTTTAGCCAGAATAGTGACGGTGTCACCCTGAACCTCAAAGGCAGCGACGGCGAGCGGGAAACCGTGCGCGCCGACTGGCTGGTGGCCTGCGACGGCGGAGCCAGCTTCATTCGTCGCGCGCTGAATATTCCCTTCGAAGGCAAAACCGCGCCGAATCAATGGATTGTTATTGATATCGCCAACGATCCGCTGGCGACGCCGCACGTCTACCTGTGCTGCGACCCGGTGCGCCCGTACGTCTCCGCCGCGCTGCCGCACGGCGTACGGCGTTTCGAATTTATGGTCATGCCCGGCGAAACTGAAGCCCAGCTCAGCGAGCCGCACAAGATGCGCCAGCTATTGAGCAAGGTGCTGCCGGACCCGGATAACGTCGAGCTGATTCGCCAGCGCGTCTACACCCACAACGCGCGCATCGCCGAACGCTTTCGCGTCGATCGCGTACTGCTGGCGGGCGACGCGGCGCACATCATGCCGGTGTGGCAGGGGCAGGGCTACAACAGCGGTATGCGCGACGCCTTTAACCTGGCCTGGAAGCTGGCGCTGGTGGTGAACGGCAAAGCCGGAGAGGCGCTGCTGGACAGCTACCAGCAGGAGCGGCGCGATCACGCCAAAGCGATGATCGACCTGTCGGTCACCGCCGGCAACGTCCTGGCGCCGCCGAAACGCTGGCACGGCGCGGTGCGCGACGGCGTTTCGTGGCTGCTCAACTATCTGCCGCCGGTTAAACGCTACTTCCTTGAAATGCGTTTCAAGCCGATGCCGCAGTATCGCGACGGCGCGCTGCTGGCGGAAGGCGAAAGTAAAACGTCCCCGGTCGGCAAAATGTTTATCCAGCCGAAAGTGACGCTGGAAAACGGGCAGGTGACGCTGCTCGATGAGGTGATTGGCGCCAGATTCGCCATTATCGCCTGGGGCTGTAATCCGCAGTGGGGGCTCAACGATGAGCAAATAGCCCGCTGGCGCGCGGTCGGGGTGCGCTTTATCCAGGTGGTGCCGGAGGTGCAGATTCATTGCGATCAGGACAACGTGCCCGGCGTTATCCGCGTCGGCGATACGCAAAACCGCCTGAAAAGCTGGTTCGCGCAGCACGATACCGCCATTGCCGTGGTGCGTCCGGACCGCTTCGTCGCCACCGTGGCCATCCCGCAAACCCTGAGCAAAAAGCTCGACGCGCTGGCGAGCAAGATGCAGCTGGCTTCCGCGCAGGCGGCAACAACGATTGAACAGGTGGCCTGATATGAACGCGTATCTTCATTGCCTCTCCCATACCCCGCTGGTGGGCTACGTTGACCCGGAACAGGCGGTGCTGGACGAAGTGAACGGCACCATCGCCGACGCGCGGGCGCGCATTGCCGCCTTCGACCCGGAGCTGGTGGTGCTGTTTGCTCCCGATCACTACAACGGCTTTTTCTACGATGTGATGCCGCCGTTCTGTTTAGGCATCGGGGCGACCGCTATCGGCGACTTCAGCAGCGCCAGCGGCGTTCTGCCGGTGCCGACGGCGCTGGCGGAGGCCTGCGCCCACGCGGTGATGAAAGAGGGCATCGATCTGGCGGTCTCCTACTGCATGCAGGTGGATCACGGCTTTGCGCAACCGCTGGAGTTCCTGCTCGGCGGGCTGGATACCCTGCCGGTTCTGCCGGTGTTTATCAACGGCGTGGCGTCGCCGCTGCCGGGCTTTCAGCGCACCCGCATGCTGGGCGAAGCCATTGGCCGCTTCCTGACCACCCTCAATAAACGGGTATTAATTCTCGGCTCCGGCGGCCTGTCGCATCAGCCGCCGGTACCGGAGCTGGCGAAGGCCGATGCCCATATGCGCGACCGGCTGCTGGGCAGCGGCAGGCAGCTGCCGCCGGACGAGCGTGAACTGCGCCAGCAGCGGGTCATCAGCGCGGCGAAGCAGTTTATCGAGGACCAGAACTCGCTCTATCCGCTCAACCCCGTCTGGGATACCCGCTTTATGAGCCTGCTGGAGCAGGGGCGGCTGGCGGAGCTGGATGCCGTCAGTAACGAAGAGCTGTCGGCAATGGCCGGGAAATCGACGCACGAAATTAAAACCTGGGTGGCCGCCTTTGCCGCGCTATCCGCATTTGGCCGCTGGCGCTGCGAAGGCCGCTATTACCGACCAATCCCCGAGTGGATTGCCGGATTTGGCTCGCTGAGCGCCGCCGCGCAGAACTGAATTAACGGGAGAATATGATGAGCTACCAACCGCAAACCGAAGCCGCCACCAGCCGTTTCCTCAACGTGGAAGAGGGCGGAGAAACATTACGCATCCATTTTAATGACTGCGGTGAGGGCGACGAAACCGTGGTCCTGCTGCACGGCTCCGGCCCCGGGGCTACCGGCTGGGCCAACTTTAGCCGCAATATCGACCCGCTGGTCGAGGCGGGCTACCGGGTCATTCTGCTGGACTGCCCCGGCTGGGGAAAAAGCGATTCTATCGTCAACCGCGGCTCCCGTTCCGACCTGAACGCCAGGGTGCTGAAAAGCGTGATTGACCAGCTGGATATCAGCAAAGTGCATCTGCTGGGCAATTCGATGGGCGGACACAGCGCGGTGGCCTTTACCCTCAGCTGGCCGGAGCGCGTTGGCAAACTGGTGCTGATGGGCGGCGGAACCGGCGGCATGAGCCTGTTTACGCCGATGCCGACGGAAGGCATCAAGCTGCTGAACGGCCTGTACCGTGAGCCGACCATCGAAAACCTGAAAAAGATGATGAACATCTTTGTCTTCGATACCCGCGATCTGACTGACGCGCTGTTTGAAGCGCGCCTCAATAATATGCTGTCGCGCCGGGAGCATCTGGATAATTTCGTCAAAAGCCTGGAAGCCAACCCGAAGCAGTTCCCGGATTTTAGCCCGCGTCTCGGCGAAATCCGCGCGCAGACCCTGATCGTCTGGGGGCGTAACGATCGCTTTGTACCGATGGACGCCGGGCTGCGCCTGCTGGCGGGTATTAACGGTTCCGAACTGCATATCTATCGCGACTGCGGCCACTGGGCGCAGTGGGAGCACGCGGAGAGCTTTAACCAGCTGGTGCTCGATTTTCTGGCGCGTACCTGAGGAGTGCTGATGACAACCTTATCTCTTGAACAACTGGCGCAGCGTCTGCGTGAGGCGGAAAGCCGCGGCCAGGCGATTGAACCGCTGCGCGATGCGCTCGGCGTTGACAACGCGGAAGCGGCCTACGCCATCCAGCGGATGAACGTGCAGCA
The DNA here is from genome assembly GCF_964241505.1 of Klebsiella sp. Q11. Taxonomy (NCBI): domain Bacteria; kingdom Pseudomonadati; phylum Pseudomonadota; class Gammaproteobacteria; order Enterobacterales; family Enterobacteriaceae; genus Klebsiella; species Klebsiella sp. Q11. The sequence goes on along the minus strand of NZ_CAXSXW010000006.1, from coordinate 32,960 downwards.
CCACGTGGCGAACGGCCGCCGGGTGGCGGGACGCAAGGTGGGACTGACCCATCCTAAAGTGCAGCAGCAGCTGGGCGTTGACCAGCCGGACTTCGGCACCCTTTTTGCCGACATGTGCTACGGCGATAACGCCGACGTGCCGTTCTCCCGGGTGCTGCAGCCGAAAGTGGAGGCCGAAATCGCCCTGGTGCTGAAACGCGATCTGCCGCATGCCGATACCACCTTTGATGAACTGTACGCCGCCATCGACTGGGTGCTTCCCGCGCTGGAGGTGGTCGGCAGCCGTATTCGCGACTGGTCGATTGGCTTTGTCGATACGGTCGCCGATAACGCCTCCTGCGGCGTTTACGTGCTGGGTAGCCCGGCGCGGCGCCCGGATGGGCTGGATCTGAAAAACTGCGCGATGTGCATGACCCGTAACGAGGAAGAGGTCTCCAGCGGGCGCGGCAGCGAATGTCTTGGCCATCCGCTGAACGCGGCGGTGTGGCTGGCGCGCAAAATGGCCAGCCTCGGCGAGCCGCTGCGGGCGGGGGATATCGTGCTGACCGGGGCGTTAGGCCCGATGGTGGCGATTACCGCCGGCGATCGTTTTGCCGCCCATATCGACGGTTTAGGTTCAGTGGCGGCGACCTTTGTCGCCAAAGAGGAAGAGAGTGATGAGTAAACGTAAAGTCGCCATTATCGGCTCCGGCAATATCGGCACCGATTTAATGATCAAAATTCTGCGCCACGGGCAGCACCTGGAGATGGCGGTAATGGTCGGCATCGACCCTGAGTCCGACGGCCTGGCCCGCGCCCGGCGCATGGGCGTCGCCACCACGCACGAGGGCGTTGGCGGCCTGATGCAGATGGCGGAATTCGCCGATATCGATGTGGTTTTTGACGCCACCAGCGCCGGAGCGCACGTGAAAAACGACGCCGCGCTGCGGGAAGCCAGGCCGGGGATCCGGGTGATCGACCTGACCCCGGCGGCCATCGGCCCGTACTGCGTGCCGGTGGTCAATCTCGAGGCCAATCTGGCCGAAGGCAACGTCAATATGGTGACCTGCGGCGGCCAGGCCACCATCCCGATGGTGGCGGCAGTCTCTCGGGTGGCAAAAGTGCACTATGCGGAGATCGTCGCCTCAATTGCCAGCAAATCCGCCGGGCCGGGGACGCGCGCCAACATTGATGAATTTACCGAAACCACCTCGCAGGCCATTGAGAAAGTGGGCGGCGCGGCGAAAGGCAAAGCGATTATCGTGCTGAATCCGGCGGAGCCGCCGCTGATGATGCGCGACACCGTTTATGTCCTGAGCGAAGCGGCATCGCAGCAGGCGATTGCCGCGTCGATCGCCGAGATGGCGGCGGCGGTGCAGGCCTACGTGCCGGGATATCGCCTGAAGCAGCAGGTGCAGTTTGAGGTCATCCCGGAAGATAAACCGGTAAACCTGCCGGGCGTCGGCCGCTTCTCCGGCCTGAAAACGGCGGTTTATCTCGAGGTCGAAGGGGCGGCGCACTATCTGCCAGCCTACGCGGGTAACCTCGATATTATGACGTCGGCGGCGCTGGCGACGGCGGAAAAAATGGCCCAGGCGATGAACGACGCGGCGGGAGAAGCAGCATGAACGGCAAAAAACTCTATATCTCAGACGTGACCCTGCGCGACGGGATGCACGCGATTCGTCATCAATACTCGCTCGACAATGTGCGCCAGATTGCCCGGGCGCTGGATTGCGCGGGCGTCGATTCGATAGAGGTGGCCCACGGCGACGGCCTGCAGGGTTCCAGCTTTAACTACGGCTTCGGCGCGTACAGCGACCTGCAGTGGATTGAGGCGGCGGCGGAGTCGGTCAGCCAGGCGAAGATCGCCACTTTATTGCTACCCGGCATTGGCACCCTGCACGACCTGAAAAACGCGTATCAGGCCGGGGCGCGGGTGGTGCGCGTGGCGACCCACTGCACCGAGGCGGATGTTTCCGCGCAGCATATCGCCTTCGCCCGCGAGCTGGGCATGGACACCGTCGGCTTCCTGATGATGAGCCATATGACCTCCCCGGAACAGCTGGCGCAGCAGGCGCTGAAGATGGAATCCTACGGCGCCACCTGTATTTACGTGGTGGATTCCGGCGGGGCGATGAACATGAACGATATTCGCGATCGCTTCCGCGCCCTCAAGGCGGTGCTGAAGCCGGAAACCGCCACCGGGATGCACGCGCATCATAACCTCAGTCTCGGCGTGGCCAACTCCATCGCCGCGGTGGAAGAGGGCTGCGACCGTATCGATGCCAGCCTGGCGGGGATGGGCCGGGGCGGGCAACGCGCCGCTGGAGGTGTTTATCGCCGCCGCCGATAAGCTCGGCTGGAATCACGGTACCGATCTGTATGCTCTGATGAACGCCGCCGATGAGCTGGTGCGCCCGCTGCAGGATCGCCCGGTGCGGGTTGACCGCGAAACGCTGGCGCTGGGCTATGCCGGGGTTTACTCCAGCTTTCTGCGCCACAGCGAAGCGGCCGCCGGGCGCTACGGCCTGAGCGCGGTGGATATCCTCGTCGAGCTCGGCAAGCGGCGGATGGTGGGCGGTCAGGAGGATATGATCGTCGACGTCGCGCTGGATCTGCTTAACCGCAGCAAATAAAAGCAACGCGCGGCTGGCAACGTATCAGCCGCCATTCACCTGCTCCGCTTGTCCGGATATCGCAAAGGTACCCTATGACCCAAACAACGACTGCAAGCAATTCGCGCCTGATGTTAACCGTCGGGCTCTGTTTTATGGTGGCCCTGATGGAAGGGCTGGATCTGCAGGCGGCAGGCATCGCCGCCGTAGGCATGGCGCAGGCGTTCGCGCTGGATAAAATGCAGATGGGCTGGATTTTCAGCGCCGGGATCCTCGGCCTGCTGCCCGGCGCGCTGGTGGGCGGCATGCTGGCGGATCGCTATGGCCGCAAGCGAATTCTGCTGGGCTCGGTGCTGCTCTTTGGCCTGTTCTCAATCGCTACCGCGCTGGCGTGGAATTATCCCACGCTGCTGCTGGCCCGGCTGCTGACCGGCGTCGGCCTGGGCGCGGCGCTGCCGAATCTGATTGCCTTAACCTCCGAGGCCGCCGGCCCCCGCTTTCGCGGCAGGGCGGTCAGCCTGATGTACTGCGGCGTCCCCATCGGCGCGGCGCTGGCGGCGGCGCTGGGCTTTTTCGGCCTTGCCGCGGCCTGGCAAACGGTGTTCTGGATCGGCGGTATCGTTCCGCTGCTGCTGGTGCCGCTGCTGCTGCGCTGGCTGCCGGAATCGCCGGTGTTTCAGCGCAGCGCGCGGGGCGTGCCGCTGCGCACGCTCCTCGCGCCGGGCAACGCTACCGCCACGCTGTTGCTGTGGCTGTGCTATTTTTTCACGCTGCTGGTGGTCTATATGCTGATCAACTGGCTGCCGATGCTGCTAGTCGGCCAGGGGTTCAGCCCCAGCGAGGCGGCGGGAGTGATGTTTGTCCTGCAGTTTGGCGCCGCCTGCGGCACGCTGCTGCTGGGGGCGCTGATGGATAAGCTCAGCCCGCTGTGGATGTCGCTGCTGATCTATACCGGCATGCTGGCGTCGCTGCTGGCGCTGGGGACCGCGTCCTCGCTGACCGCAATGCTCTTCTCCGGCTTTGTCGCCGGACTGTTTGCCACCGGCGGCCAGAGCGTGCTTTACGCGCTGGCTCCGCTGTTCTATCGCACCGAAATCCGCGCCACCGGCGTGGGGACGGCGGTGGCGATTGGCCGCCTCGGCGCGATGAGCGGTCCGCTGCTGGCGGGCAAAATGCTGGCGCTGGGCACCGGCACCGTCGGGGTGATGGCTGCGTCCGCTCCCGGCATTCTGCTGGCGGGCGCGGCGGTGTTCTGGCTGATGAGCCGACAAAAACGCACGGCGCTGGCCTGAGCATTTTCGCTGATTCCCGGGGGCGGCGCGGTAAAGCCGCGCCTTGCCCGGACTACCGGATGGGTAGCCCGGCTAAGCGCAGCGCGAGCCCGGGAATCCGCCTTGCGCATCTCGCTACTTTGGCATAGGTTAAATCATCATCCATTGATTCTTCCGAGCATCATGTCTTTTACATCCCGCTTACTGAGCGATATCCCCGGTATCCGCTACGCCTTTCTCGACGTTCATGAAACCGCCGCCTTTCCCTATAGCGAAATGGCGCCGGTTAAACTGGTTCACAGCAATATCGTACATGAGTATCGGGCGCCGCAGGCGGAGCGCCCCCACGCCGATGCGATGTTTACCGCCGTCAGCGGGCAAAAGATGGGCGTGGTGACCGCCGACTGTCTGCCGCTGCTGATGGCGTCGCGCGATGGGCGCTATGTTTGCAGCGTGCACGCAGGCTGGCGCGGCGCGGCCAGCGGGATTATCGAAAATAGCCTCGCGCTGTTTCAGCGTTATCACGTCGACCCGCAAGATCTGGTGGTGGTGAGCGGGCCGCATATTCACCCCTGCTGCTATGAAGTCACCGGCGACTTCTACCAGGCGCTGCTGGCGATGCCCGCCGGCGAGCTGGCAAAACGCCATCGGGAGCAGCTCTTCCTGTCCCATCAGGCGGCGTCGGAGGGGGAGCAGGCGAAAGCGACCGCGGGCGACAATGCGTGGTTCGATCTGCGGGCTTTTGCCCACCTCCTGCTGCGCAGCGCGGGCGTACCGGAGGAAAACATGGAGTGGCTGGGGAGCTGCACCTACTGCACGCCGCAGCGGCTGGGGTCGTTTCGTCGGCGCACGCATTTCCCGGCGCCGAAGTCATTTCAGTACTCATGGATCATGCGCGAGCCTGATGGGGCGGGCCGATGAGACGAAATGATGTTTGATGATGTGTAACATCGGCGGGCGTTTGCTATCTCTGCACTCCTTCAAACAAGGAGGATTGCAAAATGAAATTGAACGCGTTCACTTTAACTCTCGCGCCGCTGCTGGTTGCCGGCGCGTTTTCCGCTCATGCCGGCCCGCAGGCCCACGTGGTCTGCGCTTATCACCATACGTTGGGCGATGACGCCATCATGATGTTCGGCAAACCGAATCAGGCCATGTGGCATGATTTTTTTGGTAATACCCATACCGATGCGGTTTCCACCTATCAGACGCTGCGCGACCAGCCGGAAACCACCTGCGATAACAAGGCCGACGGTTCCGCCTACTGGGTGCCATCGATGAAGCTGCCGGATGGTCAGGTGGTGACGCCGGCGTATCAAAAAACCTACTATCAGACCACCAAAGTGGAACAGTATCCGCTGCACCCGTTCCCGGCGGGTCTCGAACTGCTGGCGGGCGATCACCACGGTTCGGCGCCCAACTCGCGCATCACCTTTTTGTGCGCTAACGGCAAAGGCTACAGCAACAAGGCCGGAGAAGTCTGTGGGCTGCGTAAAGGTGGCGATGCGGTACAGTTTAATATCGGTATTCAGTTCCCCAACTGCTGGGATGGGGTCAATCTCAAACCGGCTCACGGGCACAGTAACGCGGCATACGACGTCAACGGCGCCTGTCCGAGCGACTATCCGGTGAAAATCCCGACGGTGAATATGAATGTGGCCTACGTTCTGCCGCAGATTACATCCCTGGATACCGCGAAGATTCAGCTCTCCCTGGATCCGATCATGGACGGTGAGAAGCGCGAAGAGCGCTGGGGCAGTATCTATACGGCGCACGCGGACTTTATGAACGGCTGGACGGTGGAAGGGGCGCACTATATGACCGAGCGCTGCATGAACAAGGGGATCGACTGCGGCAGCGCGGTGCCGTATCGCTTCACGACGGCGAAGGAGAATGCGCTGGTGGACAGCACCGCGCCGACGGTCGCCCATGCCGCGCCGGAAAACCTGGTGGTCAGCGATAACTGGCAAAACGGCGGGCGCACGCACAATCCGGAAACCATGACGCTGGTGAAATTCCCTATCCCGCCGCTGCCGCAGGATCAGGACGCCTCGCTGTTTAAATATCAGCTGCGGATCTACGGCGGAAAAGTGGAAACCAACGGCGCGGATCAGATCTTTTTCTATCCGGCGAGCAACGACTGGAGCGCGAACAGCGTGACCTGGAATCATCGCCCGCCCTGCAACTACAGCTCGGAGGCGTCGCTGTACCTCAATTCCAAACGCGAATACCGGATGGTGGATGTCGATAAAGCGGTGCGCAAGGCGCTGGCGGAAGGCAAAACCGAGATCTCGTGGTATATCGGCGGCGACCGCCAGGGCAATCGCTACCATTTCGACCCGGCGGACTCACAGCAGGAGCCGATGCTGATGCTGATGGGCTTTAAAAATACCCCGGAGATCTGATTGCGGCCCTTCCCCGGGCGACGGGTTCGCAGACGGTGGTGAACCCGTAGCCCGGGCAAGGCGCTTGCGCCGCCCCCGGGAGCAAAGCGCAGTGCGGCATAATTTCCCGGAGGCGATGCTGCGCATCTGTCCGGGCTACGGTATGGCAGACGGCGGTGAGCCCGTAGCCCCGCTAAGCGCAGCGCGAGCGGGGGACATCACAATACTTTAAACCCGTGCGTGCCATCGCGCTTCAGCTGTTCAACCAGGCCGAACTCCCAGTCGAGGTAGGCCTGCATTGCCGCGGGTGAGTTATCGGTACCTTCATACGGGCGCTGATAGCGATCGCTGCGCGGCGTCGCCAGATGCGTCTCGCCATGCTCCAGCGCCAGCCCGGCGTCAATCCACGCCAGCGTGCCGCCGCTCAGCAGCTGCACTGGTTTACCGGTTAACGCCGCAACCTCAGGCACCGCGTAGCGGGCCAGCAGGCTGCTGCCGCAGGTGACAACGTAACGCTCGGCGGAAGGCAGCACCTCCAGCGCCTGGCGCAGCTGTGAACGCACCAGCCAGTAAGCGCCGGGAATATGCCGGGCGACGTAGTTGGCGCTGGTGGTAAAGTCCAGCACCACGGTTCCCGGCTCCCTCAGCTGTGCCGCCAGCTGCTGCGGGGCAATCACCTCCGCCTGCGGACCCGGCGGTACGCGGCCTGCGGAGGTACCGCGCTCGCTAAAATCTTCCGCGCGCGCATCGCGTAATACCGCCACTTCCCACCCCATCTGCGCCAGCCAGGACGCCGTTATCGGCGCGCGTATCTCGTCATCGGCAATCAGCACAATGCGCGCCCCGCGCACGCTGGCGAAATGGTCGGTTTCCTGCACCAGCTGCCCGCCGGGCGCGCTAACGCTCAGCGGCAGATGACCTGCGGCGTACTCCTCCGGGCTGCGGACGTCGAACAGGTAAGTGGTGCGGGCGGGCTGCCGCAGCCAGCGCTGAAGGGGTGGGCTGTCTATAAAGGCGACGCCGGCGCGCTCCGCCAGCTGCCTCACCGCCGCCGCGCGTTCGGCTGGGGCGCGAAAATCGGCGTCATAACGCCGCTGCTGGCCGCGCTCAAGGTCAAACCCGGCTAAGGTCCAGCCGATGGTGCCGTTGCGCAGCGCGTAGACCGGATTGGGCAAACCGGCATTGAGCAGCGACTGCGTGCCGATAATACTGCGCGTGCGCCCCGCGCAGTTGACGATCACCGTCGCCTGCGATGACGGAATCAGGCCCTCAATGCGCAGCGCCAGCTCCCCGCCGGGTACGCTGATGCTGCCGGGAATATTCATGGTGTGATACTCATCGAAACGGCGCGCGTCGACGACAACCACCTCCTGTTGACCATCGAGCAGCGCCTGCACTTCTCCGGCGCTCAGCGAGGGGGTATGCCGCTCGCTCTCCACCAGCTCGCCGAACGCTTTGCTCGGCGAATTCACATCCTGGAACAGCTCTCCGCCGCTGCGCTGCCACCCCGGCAGGCCGCCTTCCAGCAGGGCGACATCTTCGTAGCCCCAGCTCTGCAGGCGCTCGACGGCCCGCTCCGCCAGACCTTCGCCGCCGTCATAGACGGTAATCGGCGTCGTCAGGCGCGGCACGCGCCGAAAAATATCCAGCTCCAGCTTGCTGAGCGGCAGATTAGCGGCAAACAGCGGATGGCTGCGGGCAAAGTCGGCCTCTTCGCGAACGTCGATCAGCGCCAGCTCGGCGCCGTCCAGCAGCGCCTGGCGCAGCTGGGCGGCCGGGCGATAAGAACAGGTGGGCATATTAATTATCCTTTGAGAGATCCCAGATATTGGGTAAGTGGCGGTTGGAGTAGCCGGAGACAAAAGGTTTGACGAGGCCTTCCGGGGTATAAACCGCTCGCCTGACGCCGCCGATATTGCCGCCGTAAACGTGAATACTGATCGAGACGCTATCCGCGAGGGCGTTGCTCACCCGGTGAATATCGCCGTCGCGGGAAGAGACTTTTTCCACTTCGCCAGGGGAAAGGCGTTCAGCAACGCCGCTGAGCACCGGCTGGCCGCGCTCGTCCAGGCGGTAGCGCTGATTCTCCTCCGCGCCCCGCAGCATGCCGATGGCGCCCCACACCCGATGATCGTGAATCGGCGTCGATTGCCCCGGCCCCCAGACGAAGCTGACAATGGAAAAACGCTGTCCGGAATCGGCATGCAGCAGATACTGCTGATAGTGGTGGGGATGCGGCAGGGTGTACTCCTCCGGCAGCCAGTCATCCTTTTTCACCAGCGCGGCCAGGCGCAGGGCCACGGCGTCGAGCAGGGGCTGTTCATCGGCAAATTCGCGATGCAGGGCATCAAGGTCTTGAATAAACTGGCGTAATTTTTCCACTCGCGGTGCGGTCATGGTCGCTTCCTGTTGTCGGGACTGGTCTTTACGCTAGCAAAGGCGTTAATATAATTAAAATGCAATTTCCGCATATATTAATATGCAAAAATAACATTGATAGCCTACCCATCAAGCGTCATTGGCGTAGACAGTTTGAACACGGCCAGCGCGGAAGAACCGGAGCGTACACGTAGTACGTGAGGATTCTGAGCACTGCCCAGGTTCAAAATGGCAAGCAAAATAGCTCTGATGGGCCAGGCTTTAAGGACGCTATGCGCATCGACGACATTGACGCACTGCTGGCCACCGTGCAGTTCTCCTCGCTTAACCAGGCCGCGGAATATCTCGGTATTACCCAATCGGCGATTACCCGTCGTCTGCAGCGTCTTGAGCAAACCCTCAACGTAACGCTGCTGGAGCGTCAGACCCGGCCGCTCACCCTGACCGCCGCCGGGCACCGGGTTTACGAGCAGTGCCTGAGCATCAAGCGGGAGACCAAAAAGCTGTACGGCCTGCTCGACCCCGAGGCCGAGCCGCACGGTATCCTGCGTCTCGGGGTCCCGCAGAGCGTGGCGGAAATTGCCCTGCAGCCGGCGCTGAGCGCGCTGCGCCAGCAGTTTCCCGCCCTGCGACCGCAGGTGACCTGCGGCTGGAGCGGGCTGCTGCAAAAGCGCCTTGAAAGCGTCGAGCTGGACGGCGTGCTGGCGATGGGGCCGGAACAGCAACGCTTTGCTGAGGGCTACGGCGGGCGCCTGCTGTGCCCGCTGGATATTGTGGTGATTGCGGCTAAAAGCTGGCGTCTTCACGCCGGGGCGCTGCGCGACTGCGCGGAAAAAGGCTGGGTGCTCAATCCCGACGGCTGCGGCCTGCGGGCCGGGCTGATCCGCGAGCTGCAGTCCCAGGGGCTGCGTCTGGCGCTGAATGTCGAGACCGCGGGCGCCCAGCTGCAAATCAGCCTCGTGGCGCAGGGGCTGGGGCTTGGCCTGGTGCCGCGCGCCGCGCTGGCCGCCAGCCCGTGGCGCGATGAGGTGACGGTATTGACGCTGGCGGATTTCCAGCCCGAGGTGCATCTGTGGCTGGTTCACGCGCAGAATCTGGCTAATCTGAGCCAGCCGCTGACTTTTTTCGCCGGCAAAGTCGTTCAGCAGCTAAACGTATCTGGCTGAAACGTATATATAATTTTTATAAATGCTTATCTCGCATATTAAGATATGATAAAAATGCATTTTGTTCATTAAGAGCCCGTGTATAGGGTAATGAAAACGCGCCGCCGCGGCGGCCCACTCATTATCCTGCTACAAGGAGTTCTGCATGAGCATTCAATTTCTCGGCATGATCGGCCACCGCCTGTCGTCGGAAACCATCGCCCCGGTCGGCCCGATTTTTGACCGCGATTACATCGTGCGTTTCGCGCAAACCCACGAGGCCGCCGGGTTTGACCGCCTGCTGGTGGGCCACTGGTCCGATCAACCCGACGGATTCCTGGTGACCGCGCTGGCGGGTCTGTCGACGCAAAAGATCGGCTTCCTGTTGGCTCATCGTCCCGGTTTTGTCTCGCCGACCCTCGCCGCGCGTAAGTTCGCTACCCTTGAACACCTGCTGGGCGGCCGTCTGGCGGTACATATCATCAGCGGCGGCAATGACGCCGAGCAGCGCCGCGACGGTGATTACCTCGATCACGACCAGCGCTATGCGCGTACCGATGCCTTCCTTGAGACCGTCCGCAAGGTGTGGACCGCCGAACAGCCGGTGGATATCGCCAATGACTTTTATCAGGCGGAACAGGCGTGGTCGGCCATTCGCCCGCTGCAAAAACCGCATATCCCTCTCTATTTCGGCGGTTCGTCGGAAGCGGCCATCGCCGTGGCCGGCAAGCACGCCAACGTCTTCGCCCTGTGGGGAGAGTCGCTGGCGCAAACCGCGGAAACCATCCAGCGCGTGCGGGCCGAGGCGGCGAAACATCAGCGCGAAATCGACTTCAGCGTCTCGTTCCGGCCGATTATCGCCGCGACCGAAGCCGAGGCCTGGGAGAAAGCCGAGCATATCCTGCACGTTGCCACCGAGCGGGCGGCGCAGAGCGGAGGCGGTTTCAAAGCCAAGCCCGACAGCGTCGGGGCGCAGCGTCTGCGGGCGACGGCGGCGCAGGGCAAGGTGGTGGATAAACGCCTGTGGACCGGGATCGCGCAGTTGGTAGGCGGCGGCCACAACTCCACCGCGCTGGTGGGCACTCCGGAACAGGTCGCCGACGCGCTGCTCGATTACTACGACCTCGGCGTGCGCAACTTCCTGATCCGCGGATTTGACCCGCTCAACGATGCTCAGGAGTACGGTAAAGCGCTGCTGCCGATCGCCCGCGAAAAAGCCGCCCTGCGCGCCGTGGCGGAGCGCGCCTCGTGATCGGTCAGACAAGCGATGACTGGGCGCGGCGGTTGACGGAGGTACGCCAGCTGATGGCGGAGCAGGCGGCCAGTCTCGACGCCAGCGGCGACTTTCCCCGCGACAATATCGACCGTCTGCGCCAGCGCGGTTTTTTAAGCCTCGCCGTGCCGCAGCAGTACGGCGGGGCAGGTGCCGGCTTAGCCGAGCTTCAGCAGGCCATTGCGGCCATCGCCTGGGGCGAACCGGCGACGGCGCTGATCGTCTGCATGCAGTACCTGCACCATCTGCGGCTGGCGGAGAACGAGAACTGGTCCGAGCCGCTGCGCCAGCGGGTTTTTCACGATGCCGTCGAGCGGGGAGGCTTGATCAACAGCCTGCGCGTGGAGCCGGAACTGGGCTCCCCGGCGCGCGGCGGCCTGCCGCAAACCGTGGCGACCCGCCGCGCGGAAGGGTGGCAGATTAACGGCCATAAAATCTATACCACCGGTATTGAGGGGCTGAGCTGGCTGGCCATCTGGGGCCGCAGCGACGACGCTCCGCCGCTGGTCGGCACCTGGCTGGTGCCCCGCGACAGTGAGGGCATTACCGTGGTGAACAGCTGGGATCACGCCGGAATGCGGGCAACCGGCAGCCACGAAGTGGTGCTGAACAACGTCCGGGTGGCCGCAGAGCACGCGGTGGACGTGTGGCCCGCCGATGCGCCTCCCGCGCCTGATGCGGAACAGTTTCGTCTGTTTGCCAACCGCCATACGGCGCTGCTGGCGGCGATTTACGACAGCATCGCGCGGGCGGCCCGCGACTGGCTGGTAACGTGGCTGGGTTCGCGTATTCCGGGCAGCCTTGGGCAACCCCTTTCCAGCCTGCCGCGGGTGCAGGAAAAAGTCGGCCAGATTGACGGCTGGCTACTGGTCAATCGCACTCTGCTGGAAAAGGCCGCGCAGCTGGGCTTTTCCGCCATTGAGGCGAATCTCGCGAAAGTCACGATTACCGACAACGCCATTCAGGCGGTGAACCTGGCGCTGGAGCTGACCGGCAACCATGGCCTGAGTCGGCAAAATCCTCTGGAACGCCACTATCGCAACGTGCTGTGCGGGCGGGTACATACCCCGCAGAGCGACAGCGCGTGGCTGGCGGCCGGCAAACACGCTTTTCAAAAATAAGGATAATTCATATGCGCAGACTTAATGTTACCGGTTTAGCCGGAGTGGTTATGCTGCTGGCCCTGAGCGGCTATGCGGCGGCTCAGGAGCGAATCACCCTGCGAATCGCCGATCAAAAAGGCGGCATGCGTTCGCAGCTGGAGGCCGCCAACGCCCTGCAGGATCTCCCTTACGAGATTAAATGGGCCGAGTTTCCGGCCGCCGCGCCGCTGGCGGAAGCGCTTAACGCCGGGGCGGTGGATGCGGGGATTATCGGCGATGCGCCGCTGCTGTTCGCGCTGGCTAACGGCGCGCCGGTGAAAGCCATCGCCGTCGATAAAAGCAACCCGGCCGGCACCGCGGTGCTGGTCTCGCCCGGCAGCGCGTTGAAAAGCGCCGCGGATTTAAAAGGCAAACGCATCGCTACCGGTAAAGGGTCGATTGGCCACTTTGTGGCGCTGAAAGCGCTGGAGCAGGCGGGAATTTCGCCGAAAGAGGTGCAGTGGGTGTTTCTCGGTCCGGTGGACGCCAAAGTGGCGCTGCTCAACGGTTCGGTGGACGCCTGGGCGACCTGGGAGCCGTATACCACGCAGCTGGTGAAGACCGCCGAGGGACAGATTCTGGTCAGCGGCAAAGGGCTGCTGCCGGGTAACACTTTCCTGGCGGCAACCGATGATGCCCTTAAGGATCCGCAGAAGCGCGCGGCGCTGCAGGATTACCTAAATCGCCTGGCCGGCGCCGAGCGCTGGGCCTACGCCAATCTCGATAGCTACGGTAAAACGCTGGGGGAAATTATTCGTTTCCCGGCGGATATCGCCCGCGCGCAGTTTGCCAATCGCCAGTCGCAGTGGCTGCGTCTGGACGCGAAGACGGTCGCTCAGCAGCAGTCGACGGCGGACTTTTACCTCGCCAACGGGCTGATCCGCGCAAAGCTGGACGTGACGCCGACGTTTGATAACGGCTTTAGCGTGCCTGCCGCGCAGGCCCATGCGGAGGTGTCGCCATGATGACATCTCGCCGTCGTTTCTTACGCTTGACCGGCAGCCTTGCGCTGGCCGGGGCCTCTCTGCCGCTTTGGGCTCACGATATGGCGGCCATGGCGAGCGGTGAGGAACACCCGGCCCTGCGCCTGGCGCAGCCGTACAAAATCAAGCTGGCGATTAACAAAAGCGCGGTGTGCCTGGCGCCGGTTGCCGTCGCGGAGCAGCAGAAGATCTTCAGTAAATACAATCTCGACGTGGAGTTCGTTAACTTCGGCAACTCGACGGACGTGCTGCTGGAGGCGATTGCCACCGGCAAGGCCGACGCTGGCGTCGGGATGGCGCTGCGCTGGCTGAAGGCGCTGGAGCAGGGCTTCGACGTGAAGCTCACCGCCGGAACCCACGGCGGCTGCCTGAACCTGCTGACGGCGAAAAACTCGCCGTTTGGCGGCCTGGAGAGCCTGAAGGGGCAAACCATCGGCGTCACCGATATGGCCGGGCCGGATAAAAACTTCTTCGCCATCTTGCTTAAGCGCCACGGCATCGATCCGATAAGCGATGTGCAGTGGAAAGTCTATCCGGCAGATTTACTCAGCGTAGCGCTGGATAAACGCGAAATTGCCGCCATCAGCGGCAGCGAACCTTTCAGCTATCGTCTGCTGGACACCGGTAAATATCAGCTTATCGCCAGCAATATGACCGGCGATTACGCTAACCTGAGCTGCTGCGTGCTGGGGGTCAGCGGTAGCCTGGCGCGCGATCATAAACCGGCCGCCGCCGCGCTCACCCAGGCGATTCTTGAGGCGCACAGCTATGCCGCGGCGCACCCGGAGAGCGTGGCGCAATCCTTCCTCGCCCATGCGCTGAATACCAATGAGGCGGAGGTCAGCGGCATTCTCCACGGCCAGGGGCACGGCCATCATGCGGTGGGCGAGGCGTTTGTCAAAGAGCTGACCCAGTACGCCGTGGATCTTCAGCGGGTGCAGGTCATTAAACCGGGAACCGATCCCCATCAGTTTGCGGAGAGCATTTATGTCAACGTTTTCGCCTGAACGGGTGCTGACGCGCCCGGCAAGCGGCAGGCCGCTGTGGAGAGAAGGCTGGCTTGCCGCCGCGCTATGGCTGCTGGGCGGCCTGTTTACCCTGGCCTGGCCCGATGCCGGGCGGCGCTGGCCGTTTAGCGAAGGGTGGGCGCTGGTGCAGTTCACCCTCGGCGGCGGACTGTTGCTGCTGGCGCTGAGCTACCGCTACTGGCGGCAGCGGGGGACTCGCCTGCAGCATGCCGGAAAGTGGCTGGCGCTGCTGCCGCTGCTTTTTGCGCTGTGGGAGGGACTGACGGCCAAGACGGCGTTTCTGCCGGTGCCGTTTTTCGCGCCGCCGCAGGCGCTGATTGAGGTGCTGCACGATGACTGGCCGCGGCTGCTTGATAGCCTTCTGCATTCGCTGGGGCTGCTCGGGCTCGGGGTGCTGCTGGGCACCAGCTGCGGTTTTATCAGCGGGCTGGCGATCGGCTGGTCCCAGCGGATCGGCTACTGGGTGCATCCGGTGTTGCGTCTGCTGGGGCCGGTGCCGTCCACCGCGCTGCTGCCGCTGTGCCTGTTTATCTTCCCCTCCAGCTTCGGCGCCAGCGTGTTTCTGATCGCGCTCAGCACCTGGTTCCCGGTGACCGTGCTGACCTGGTCCGGGGTTATCGGTATCGATAAGGCGTGGTATGACGTGGCGCGAACCCTGGGCGCCAGCCAGCGTTTCCTGATCCTGCGCGTGGCGATCCCCGCCGCGTTACCGAACGTTTTTGTCGGCCTGTTTATGGGGCTTGGCGCATCGTTTTCGGTGCTGATCGTCGCCGAAATGGTCGGCGTGAAATCCGGTATCGGTTTTTATCTCCAGTGGGCGCAGGGCTGGGCGGCCTATCCCAATATGTACGCGGCGCTGCTGGTGATGGCGCTGCTCTGCTCCGGCCTGATTAGCGGGCTGTTTATGGTCCGCGACCGGCTGCTGAGCTGGCAGCGGGGAGGGATGCAATGGTAACTGCGAACGCCACTTCTCAGGCGGCATCGACCGGCGCGGCGGTGTCGATAAGTCATCTGCATCACGCTTTTAGCCTTGGCAAACAGACGGTGCCGGTGCTGGAGAATATCAGCCTGCAGCTGCGGCCCGGAGAGAGCGTCGCGCTGCTCGGTCCTTCGGGCTGCGGTAAATCCACTCTGCTGCGGCTACTGGCGGGACTGGAGCCGCAGCAGGCCGGGCAAATTCAGATTGATGAGGCGGCGATGGGCGGACCGGGGCCCGAAAGGATACTGGTGTTTCAGGATCCGACCCTTTATCCGTGGCTGACGGTGCGGCAAAACGTGCTGCTGGGACCGCAGGCGCAGGGGAAAAAGGGGCTTGTGCCAAAGGCCGATGCGCTGATTTCGCGAATGGGGCTGCAGGCGTTTAGCGAAGCGTGGCCGCGCCAGCTTTCCGGCGGGATGGCGCAGCGTGCGGCGCTGGCCCGGGCGCTGCTGAATGAGCCGCGTCTGCTGCTGCTCGACGAGCCGCTGGGCAAGCTGGATTCCCTTACCCGCATCAGCATGCAGCGGGAGCTGATCGCCCTGTGGCAGCAGCAGGGCTATACCAGCCTGCTGGTTACCCACGATATCGAAGAGGCGCTGCTGCTGTGCGATCGGGTGTTAATCATGTCGCCGCGACCGGGGCGGATTATCGCCGAGTTTGCGCTTCCGCTGACGTATCCCCGCCATCGCGACAATCCGCTGCTGCTGCAGCATCGGCAGGATATTTTGCGCATTCTTGGCCAGGGGGAGGACTGGTAAGGCAAGGCGTTATCCGGGGCGTGCTGATTCTGACCGTTCGGCGGGGATTCCCGGGGGCGGGGCGGTAGGGCCGCTCCTTACCCGGGCTACAGTGTGCTAGCCCGGATAAGGCGCCGCGCGCCGCGATCCGGGACAGGGATGAGGCTTAAAAATCCATCTTCACCGTAAACTGTACTTCCCGCGGATCGCCGATCTGGTTGCCGAGGTTATTGGTGCCGATGGAGGAGGTGTAATAGGTCTTATCGAACAGGTTCTTCACGTTAACCTGCAGGGTCACCGGATATTGCAGCTTCATCTTATAGGCCGCAAACACATCCGCCACCGCATAGCCCTGCAGATAATAATCCGCGCCGTTGGTGCCGGAACGTTTGCTCACCGCGCGACCGCCGCCGCCCACCGTCAGCGTATTGCTGTCGTAGACATTGTGAATGTCGTAGCTCAGGAACAGCGAACCGGTGTGTTTCGGCACGTTCGGCAGCGGTTTGCCTTTGTAATCCGGATCGTCGGTGACCTTCGCATCGGTATAGCCGTAGCTGGCGATAACGCTCAGGTTATCGGTCAGCGACCCGGCCACGTCCACTTCGACGCCGCGGGAGCGCACTTTACCGGCGGTTTTTGCCACAGTCTCATCGCCCACGGATTCCGTGTAGAGGACGTTGCGCTTATCAATATCAAACAGCGCGATATTGGCGGTGACGCCGTTGAACAGATCGAACTTCGCGCCCAGCTCGTAAGACGTCGACTCTTCCGGCGGCAGATTGCCAATATAGCTGGCGATAGAGGACTGCGGCATAAACGACTGCGCCACGTTACCGAACAGGGAGATGGACGGCGTCAGCTTATACACCAGGCCCGCTTTCGGCGTCCATTTCTGGTCGCTGCTGTCGGTATTGACGTTAAACGGGCGGCCCTTGCCGGCGTACTGGGTGTAATACTGATAGCGCACCCCGGCGACGGCAATCCACTTTTCGGTAAGATAGAGCGCGTCCTGGAGGTAGCCCGCGTAGCTCTCCTGCTGAATACGCTGGTCGCTGTCGGATGCCGAAACGCTGGAGCATTTGCCAACAGTGCCGTAGACCGGATTATAGATATTGAAACCCTTGACGTTCTTACAGCGGATCATATCGGTGCGCAGCAGATCGTAATTCTCGTAGGCCAGGCCGGTGAGGATCTCGTTGTAGAAACCGCCAATGACCACGTTGCCCTGTAAATCCGCCCGCGTAGTGTGCATTTTCTGGGTGGAACCGTGGGTGGCATCGACGCGGCGGGTCAGGTTGCCGGTCGCCGAGTCGTAGGCCATGACCCGGGCCTGATCGTCGTTGTAATGATCCTGGCTGTAGCTGTAGTCGAAGCGGGCGGTCCAGGCGTCGCTGAGACGGTATTCGGCATTCAGCTGCGCGAGATCGGAATAACCGTCGGTAATATTAAACGGTTCATCAAAACGCGTTTTGCGATCGACGTTCACCGCATGGCCGGTGTTCAGATCGAAGATGGTGCCGCGATCGAATGGGGTACTGTAGTCACGGTGCGAATATGAGACGTTCACCGTCGCCCGCTCGCCGAACCAGGTCAGGGAGGGGTTAATAAAGCTGCTCTTCTCTTTGCCGAAATTACGCCAGTAATCTTCATGCTGATATTCGCCAATTACCCGATACGCCAGCGGCGTCCCGTCGATGGGGCCGGTGACGTCAAACTGGCCGGTACCGCCGCCAAAGCTGGTGGAGGTGGCGGAGACGGAGCCGCCGAAGCTGCGCTCCGGGCGTTTGGTCACCACGTTGATTAATCCGCCGGGGTCGAGAATACCGTACAGCGTTGAGGCCGGGCCTTTGAGCACTTCGACGCGTTCGGTGGCGGCGGTGAAGCTGCGCGGCAGCACGGTGCGCAGGCCGTTGGTCATGATTGAACCATCGCGGTTAGCGCCGAAGCCGCGGCGGGTGAAGGCATCCTGGGTCCCGCCGAGGGTATTGGTTTGTACCACGTTGGCGACGTTATACAGCGCTTCGTCGAGGTTCGTCGCATGCTGATCCTCGAGCACCTGCTCGCTGACGGTATTGACCACCTGCGGAATATCCAGCATCGGCATGGTAGTCAGCGTGGCGGTCGAGGTATTGACCGGCTGATATCCCTGGGTAGCGCGTTGCCGAGTGCCGTCGGCCACGACCGTTATGGTCTCGTCAGCGGTTTTCTTTGTTTTATCGGCGCTATTAACCGCTGCCAATAATCCCGGTGAGGTGAAAAAAATCAGTGAAAAAAGCGCACGCCCTTTTAATGCCGAATAAGGGACATTGAGTGGAATCATTTTTGTGTCTCGTGAACGAACCTCGCCTTTGCGGAGAGGTAAAGCCAATAAAATCATTGCCCTGAAAAATAAACCTGGCTGTTTTTTACGCCGCAACGCGCGCCAGATATGTAATTGAGAATCATTCAATCATGAAGGCATGTAGTAGTAAACGTTATGTAAGATAAAAAACTGACGAAACAAATAATCAATCAATTAGCGAGGAATGGGCTGGGTGAAAATTTCATACATTATTGTTTTAATTGATTATTAAAGTCGTTTTATGTTGTGCAGATTTTGGTAGTAAACCCGCGCGGCCGGCGCCGTCATAGGGTATTGACTACTACATTCATCCACCGCATGATCAAAAGAGAATGAGATTTATTTTTGTTTGAGTGCGGAACGAGCGGGCCTGGCGCCACGCCGTTGCGGCGCGGGAGCGAGTTATGCCACAGCGGGTGTTGCCTGCAGAGCAGGGGATCGTCCTTGATTCCCTGTCGGCCGGATATGGCCAGACGCTAATTGTCGACAATATTCATCTGACCATCCCCCACGGGAAAATGACGGTACTGGCCGGCGCCAACGGCTCGGGGAAATCGACGCTGCTGTCGACTATCGCCCGGATGCTCAAGCCGCTGGGGGGCTGCGTACGTCTGGACGGCGAGGTGATTCATCAGATGCCGACCCGGGAGGTTTCCCGTCGGCTGGGCATTCTGCCGCAATCGCCGCTGACCCCGGAAGGGCTGACGGTTTTTGAACTGGTTTCGCGCGGGCGCTACCCCTGGCAGGGGCTGATGCGACAATGGTCCGAGGCCGATGAACGGGCGGTAGAAGAGGCGCTGCGGCTCACCGGTACCGCAGAGTTTGCCCACCTGGCGGTTGATAGCCTCTCCGGCGGCCAGCGCCAGCGCTGCTGGATCGCGATGGCTCTCGCCCAGCAAACGGCGACGATTCTGCTGGATGAGCCCACTACCTGGCTCGATCTGCGCTATCAGGTCGACATCCTTGAACTGCTGCAAACCTTAACCCGCGATCACGGCCGCACGGTGGTCACCGTCCTGCACGACCTGAACTTCGCGGTGAACTACGCCGACCTGCTGGTGTTTCTTAAAAAAGGCGCGATCGCCGGGGTGATTAATGAACAGGAAATCTGTACGCCGGAGCTGATCAAAACCGTCTTTGACGTGGACGTGCAGATGTCGCTCAACCCGCAGACCGGTAAGCCCTTTTTTATGCCGTTCCGCGCCCGCGAGGAGAAGGCATTATGAGCGCCTCCGCGCTGCTGCTGCCGCGCCGACAATCCCGCCCCCGGCTGGCGCTGGTACTGCTGAGCCTGCTGCTGCTGGGCGGCTCGCTGGTGCATCTCGGGCTCGGCACGCGCTGGATTGCGCCGCAAACGGTGCTGCAGGCGCTGCTCCATTACGATCCGCGCAATTTTGACCACCGAATTATTGTCGATTTACGCCTGGTACGTCTCGCGGCGGCGCTGCTCACCGGCGCGGCGCTCGGCGTGGCGGGGCTGCTGCTGCAAACCGTGATCCGCAACCCGCTGGGCGAGCCGCATATTCTCGGCCTTAACGCCGGCGCTTCGCTGGCGGTAGTGGCGACATCGGCGCTGGGAATCAGCCTCGGCGGCGTGGCGTTAGCCAGACCGCTCACCGCCGCCTGCGGCGCGGCGCTGCTGTTTGGCGGCGTGATGCTGCTGTCGTCGTCCGGGCGGGGCGGCGTCACGCCGCTGCGCATTACCCTGTGCGGGGTGGCGCTGTCGGCCTTTGCCTCGGCGGTCACCGCGGCGATTCTGATCCTCGATGAACAAACGCTGCTGGCGATGCGCACCTGGCTGGCGGGCGATCTTGCCGGGCTGAACTGGCAAACGCTGCGCGCTGCGCTGCTCCCGGCGCTGGCGGGAGTGACGATCGCGCTGGTCATCGCGCCGCGTCTTAACGTGCTGGCGCTGGGCGATAAGGTCGCGCTGGGGCTGGGGGTAAAGATTGTTCAGACCCGCCTGCTGGGGCTGACCGCCATTGCGCTATTGTGCGGCTCGGCGGTGGCGGTGGCCGGGCCGATCGGCTTTGTCGGGCTGGTGGTCCCTCACGCGGTGCGCCGGCTGATTAGCGAAGATATTCGCCTGGCGCTGCCGCTGGCCGCTCCGGTTGGCGCTCTGGTGCTGCTGCTGGCGGATATCGCCGCTCGTACCCTGGTTGCGCCCCAGGAGCTGGCAACCGGCGCGATGACCGCGCTGGTGGGGGCGCCGGTATTTATTTTTATCGCCGCGAGGTTTTTTAAATGAAAAGCGCCGGCTTTCGGCCGCTGACCTGCGGCCGCTGGCACATTCTGCTGCGCCCTGCGGCGGTAAAAATCGCCGCTGTCGCGCTGCTCGTCATCCTGCTGCTGGCGCTGTTTAGCCTGACCCGCGGCAGCTTCCCGATGCCCTCCGGTACCCTGTTCCGTGCGCTGCTGGGGGCGGATAACGTGGGCGATCAGCAGCGATTTATCCTCTTTGATATCCGCCTGCCGCGGCTGTTTATGGCGCTGCTGTGCGGGGCGATGCTCGGTCTGGCCGGCGCGGCGATGCAGAGCATTACCCGCAACGGCCTGGCGGATCCCGGGCTTATCGGGGTGAAGGAGGGGGCCAGTATTGTCGTTCTGGCGCTGGTGCTGTTCTTCCCGGCGGTGGGCCTGGTCTGGCGGCCGCTGGCGGGAATGCTCGGCGGCGTGCTGGTGGCGCTGCTGGTTCTGGCGCTGGCCCGCGACTGTTCGCGCCCGCGCTTTATTCTCATCGGCATCGGCGTGTCGTGGACGCTGGCGGCGGCGGTGGGCATTTTTATGACCACCGCCGACGTGCGCGATGTACAAACGGCGATGATCTGGCTGGCGGGCAGCCTGCACGCGGCGACCTGGCCGCTGTTGGCCGTCGCCTTCTGCTGGGCGCTGCCCGGGGCGCTGATCCTTTTTTTGACCGCCAGGGCCGCCGATGCGGCGCTGCTCGGCGACCGCACGGCCATCGGTCTCGGCGTACGCCTGCAGCAGCTAACCCTGCTGCGCTTTTTCGCGCCGGTGCTGCTGACCTCCGCCAGCGTTTCCTGCGTCGGAAGCCTCGGCTTCGTTGGCCTGATGGCGCCGCATATGGCGCGGTTTCTGCTGCGCGGCGGCCAGGTGGCGCTGCTCTGCGGCAGCGCGTTGGTTGGCGCGCTGCTGGTGTTAGCCACCGATACAATTGGCCGACTGGCTTTCGCGCCGCTGCAGATCCCTGCAGGGATCGTGATTGCGCTGGTCGGCTGTCCGTTTTTTATCGTTCTGCTCTGGCGTCGCCGTGACGCCCTGTAAATCAAAAAGGATCGCTATGCGTTGGTTCGTTTCTCTGCTGGTGCTGTTGGCGGGCGTCGCCTCGGCCGCCGATACGCAAACCTTTACCGATGATTTGGGTCGTACGGTGACCGTTCCGCTGCACCCGCAGCGCATTGTGTCGCTGCACGATCTGGATATCACCATCCCGCTGATCGAGCTTGGCGTCCCGCCGGTGGCCAGCCACGGGAGGACGCGTCCGGACGGCAGCCACTTTTTACGCGCCAGCGCACAGCTGACCGGCGTTGATTTCGATAACAGCGCGATTCGGTTTATCGGCACGGCGGATATCGATCTCGAAGCGGTGGCCGCCGCGAAACCGGACCTGATTATTACCGAGCCCAGCCGCCACGTTTCGGTGGAGCAGCTGGAGAAGATTGCGCCAACGGTCAGCATCGACCACCTGCAGGGCAGCGCGCCGCGCATCTACCGCAAGCTGGCGCAGCTCACCGGTACCCAGCCGCGGCTCTTAATCCTCGAACGCCGCTATCAGGCGCAGATAGCCCAGCTAAAGGCGATGGTGGATACGCAAAACATCGTAGTCTCGGTGATTCAGGCCAACAACGGCAAGGTTACCGTGCATCACGCCTATCATGCGCTGGGACGCGTGCTGCGCGATGCCGGATTCCGCTTCCCGCCGCTGATTGACAACATCCCCGATGGCCAGCGTATTGACGTCAGCGCCGAGCAGCTGCCGGCGCTGGATGCCGATTTCGTATTTGCCACCTGGCGTTCCGATACCGGCGGCAGGCCGCAGGATGAGCTGCAGGCGATGGAGGGCGTGATGCCCGGCTGGTGCGACTTTATGCGCGCCTGCCGCACCGGGCGCTACATTCTGCTGCCGCGCGAGGAGGTTATCTCTAACTCCTACGCCGCGCTGTCGCTGATGGTCGCCCAGGTACAGTCGCACATTGCCGGTCGTCCTTTGCCCGAGGGGCTGAAATGAAAACGGTGGTCAAAAGAGAGAAGGGGCGGGTTGACCTGTTCGGCGAACGTTTTCGCGCCCGCGCGCATCAGCTGTCGCCGCGTCTGCTGGCGGTGGTGAGCTACATCAACGAAAACCGGGAAGCGGTGCTGGAGCGCACGGCCATGGAAATCGCCGCCGCGACCAATACCTCGGACGCCACGGTGGTGCGCGCCATCCAGGCGCTCGGCTTCGCCGGACTGCGGGAGCTGAAGCAGACCATGGAGCGCTGGTTCGGCCCGTCGGCGACCTCGTCGGAAAAAATGATCTCCACGGTGAGCGCCTTATCCAGCGACGTCAATTCGAGCATCGATTTCGTGCTGGAAGGGCATCAGCGGGCCTGCGAAGTGCTTGCGCGCCCCGACAACCGCGCCGCGGTGGCCCAGGCGGTGGCGCTGCTGACCGACGCGCGCCAGGTGGGGATTTTTGGGATCGGCGCCTCGGGCATTCTGGCGGAGTATACCGCCAGGCTGCTGAGCCGCATCGGCCTGCCTTCGTACGTAATGAACCGCACCGGGTTTAGCCTCGCCGAGCAGCTGATCGGCCTGCAGCGCGGCGACGTGCTGATTATGATGGGGCAGAAGTCGCCGCACCGGGAGGGGATGACGACCCTGCGCGAGGCCCGCCGTCTGGGGATCCCGACGATTTTACTCACCCAGGCGCTGGACTCCCGCTTTAGCCAGGAGGCGCAGGTGGTCATTGAGGTGCCGCGCGGCGGCGATAATGGGCGGGTGCCGCTGCACGGGACGGTGCTGGTTTGCCTGGAGATGATCGTGCTGTCGGTCGCCTCCACCGCGCCGCAAAAAACGGTAAAATCGATGAAGCGGATCAATGAATTGCATCGGGCCATCGGGAAATCCGGCGGTAAACGAAGCTAAACGGCAGATAATTTACCGTCGGGAAGGTTTCCGGTTGCATGCTATGCTGACAGTGTGTATTTTTATGCAAAATTAATGCATAAAACGGAGTTGTCATGGTTAAGAAGTGGATGAAAGCATGCTGCCTGGTGGCGGCGATGATCGGTACCGCCCACGCGGCTCAGCAAACTTACGTGGTGGGATCCGGCGGAACCTATCGCCCGTTTGAGTTCGAGAACAGCCAGAAACAGCTGGAAGGTTTTGATATCGATATCATCAAAGCGATCGCCAAAGCGGAAGGCTTTGATATCAAACTGGTCAATACGCCGTGGGAAGGGATCTTCGCCACCCTCAACACCGGCGACCGCGACATTATTATCTCCGGGATCACTATCACCGATAAGCGTAAGCAGATGGTGGATTTCTCCGCCCCTTATTTCCCGGCCGAGCAGTCCATCGTCGTGCCGGCGGATTCAAAGGTCTCCTCCCTTGAGGCGCTGAAAAACGAGAAAGTCGGCGTGGTGAACTCCAGCACCGGCGATATCGTGGTTTCCGACGTGCTGGGCAAGAACAGTACCGCGATCAAGCGTTTTGATAATACTCCGCTGATGCTGCAGGAGCTGTTTGAAGACGGCGTGAGCGCGGCGGTCGGCGATGTCGGCGTGGTGAAATACTACATCAAGCAGCACCCGGAGAAGCAGTTCAAGCTGGTGCCGGATGCCAAATTTGAGCGCCAGTATTTCGGCATCGCGGTGGCGAAAGGCAACAGCGAGCTGCAGGCGAAGATCAACGCCGGTTTACAGAAAATCATCGCTGACGGCACCTACGCCAAAATCTATAAAACCTGGTTCGACGAGAACGTCCCGACGCTGCCAGCGCAATAATTCGCATTTTTATTTTCATCACGGCTATCGACTCTGGCGATAGCCGTATTTTTTAGGGAAGGGCTATGACGGGATTCCGTTGGGAGATCATTGAGGAGTACGGTCCGCTGTTTATGGACGGTGCCCTGATGACCATTAAATGTACCATTATCTGCGTGATCCTCGGCACCCTGTGGGGGCTGACCCTCGGGCTGGGGCGGATGGCGAAAGCCGAGCACGGGGTATGGAAATACGTTCTGCGTTACCTGGTGCAGTTTCCGGTGCGCTTTTACGTCAGCGCGTTTCGCGGTACGCCGCTGTTCGTGCAAATTATGGTGGTGCACTTCGCGCTGGTGCCGCTGTTTATCAACCCGCGCGACGGACTGCTGGTGACCAGCGGCATGATGAGCGCTGATTTCGCTCGCGAGCTGCGCTCAAACTACGGCGCGTTTCTCTCCTGTATCGTGGCGATTACGCTGAATGCCGGGGCCTACGTGTCGGAGATCTTCCGCGCAGGGATCCAGTCGATCGATAAGGGGCAGATGGAAGCTTCCCGCGCGCTGGGAATGCCGTGGTGGAAAACCATGCGTCAGGTGATTCTGCCGCAGGCGTTTCGCCGCATTCTGCCGCCGCTGGGCAACAACGCTATCGCCATCGTTAAGGACTCCTCGCTGGCGTCGGCCATCGGTCTGGCGGATCTGGCCTACGCCGCGCGCACCGTTTCCGGCGCCTACGCCACCTACTGGGAACCCTACCTGACCATCTCCCTGGTTTACTGGGTTATTACTTTCCTGCTGGCGCAGCTGGTTAACCGTCTGGAAAAGAGGTTTGGCAAAAGTGATTCACATTCATAATTTACACAAGCGCTTCGGCGACAGCCACGTTCTGCGCGGCATCAGCTGCGACATTAAGCCGCAGGAAGTCGTGTGTATTATCGGCCCGTCCGGTTCCGGGAAAAGCACTTTTCTGCGCTGCATGAACGCGCTGGAAACCGTCAGCGAAGGCGAGGTTGAGGTAAACGGCTTCGCTGCCCACGATCGCGCCACCGATCTGAATAAGATGCGGGAAAGCGTCGGCATGGTCTTTCAGCGCTTCAATCTGTTCCCGCACAAAACGGTGCTGGAAAATCTGATTATGGCCCCGATGAGCCTGCGCGGCACGGCGCGCGCGGAGGCGGTGCGTCTGGCGGAAGAGCTGCTGGCGAAGGTCGGGCTGAGCGACAAGCGCGACGCCTGGCCCTCCAGCCTCTCCGGCGGGCAGCAGCAGCGGGTGGCCATCGCGCGCGCGCTGGCGATGAAGCCGTCGATTATGCTGTTTGATGAGCCCACTTCGGCGCTCGATCCTGAGCTGGTGGGCGACGTGCTGGAGGTGATGAAAAACCTCGCCAGCGAAGGGATGACCATGGTAATCGTAACCCACGAGATGGGCTTTGCTCGCGAAGTGGCCGACCGGGTTATCTTTATCGACCAGGGCATTATTCAGGAAGAGGGGAAACCGGCGCAGATCTTTGGCGCGCCGACTAACCCGCGCACCGCCGCGTTTTTGAGTAAAGTGCTGTAATGGCTCCCGGCCCCGGCGCGCGACTGCGCTGCCGGGGAGAAGACCCTGCGCGGGCGATGAGGGCGCTTTCGTTCTGCCGAACCGTGTCTGCCCTTAAGCGTTACCGCGCCGCCTCGCTAATATCATCCATCTCTTCTTCGCGCTCGCGTTCGTCCGCCAGCAGGGCTTTTTCGCTTTTACCCAGGCACTGAATCAGCAGGAACAGCGCGCCGCTGACAAACAGCGTCATCAGCAGACCATCATACCCCGCAACGCTTATCAGCAATCCGCTGACCACCGGCCCGGCGACGCTCCCCGCGGACCAAAAGAATCCCAGCAGGGCGTTGATCATAATCAGCTTCTGCCCGGAGAAGGTCTTCCCGGCGCGGACCAGCGACAGGGTATAGAGCGCCCCCGCCGCGGCGCCGAGAAGCAGACAGCCGACAATCAGCTGGATATGCGACGCCAGCAGGAACGGTAAGGCCAGCAGGGCGAGGCAGAAGACCACCGCGCAGGTCAGATGCACGCGGCGAATACCGAAGCGGTCGGCAATCCAGCCCAGCGGCGCCTGGAATAGGGCATCGCCGGTTAATACCACCGTGACCAGCAGTACCGCCGTCACTTCACTCAGCCCTTTATCCATACCGTAAAGCGGCAGCAGCGCCAGTATGCTGGCATCAAAAAAGGCGAAGCAGAATACGCCGGAAGCCAGTACCGGCAAAAAGGCGCCGAGGCTGCGCCAGCTGGCGCGTTCCGCCAGCCGTTCACGGCTGCCGGAGGGCAAATGGCGGAGCATCAGCAGACAGGCGAGGGTCACCAGCCCGACGAGCAGCAGAGTCCATGATTGATACGCTTCTCCGGCGGAGATCAGCAGCGGCCCCGCCAGCTGACAGCCGGTAAAGGCGGAGGCATAAATGCCGGTCAGGGTTGCCCGATTTTTACCCGCCGCGCCGCCGGTGATCCAGCTTTCGCCAATGACGATAATCACCCCTGACGCCAGGCCGGTCACCAGCCGCGGCAGCAGGAGATGAACCATATCAAACGACAGGCAGGAGGCGATGGTTGCCGCCGCCAGCGCCACCAGGCTGACGGAGAGCAGAAGCCCCATCTCGAAGCGCCGGCACAGCGCGGGCGAGAGGAAGGAGGAGATCATCATCCCCGCTGGCGGTAGCGCGGCCAGCAGGCCGACGTAAACGGTATCAATCTGCTGCTGCGCCAGCTCCAGACTGATTAAGGGCACCGTGTATCCGGTGATAAATCCCACTAATGAAGCCGCCATGATCATCGCCAGCGTGGGGGCAAGACGATTCTGCTCTGGGTTGAACATTTTATTTCCGGTTAAGGAGGTCTGTAGAGTGAATTATTCGGCAAAACGCCAGTATAGCTGCATAATAATTAATCGCACGCCTTATGTCACCGTTGATATGACTACAAAAAAACGCAGTGCAGGCGGGATGCCGCGCAAAGGCGCGTTGGCGCAGGGTTTGGCGGCAGTTGTCAGCGAGCGGGCGAAAGGATATAACCAATAGGCTAGCGGGTTACCTGTAGCCCCAACGTATTGCATAAAACACTCGTTCAGCGCTGAAGCTGTGCAGGAAAGGAGTAAGACATGGCTGTATCCCCTTCACTGATCGCCGAGGCCATTCGCTGGCGACGTGATTTTCATGCTTGCCCTGAGCTGGGGTATCAGGAACAGGAAACCTCCCGCCGGGTCGCTGAACTGCTCGCTTCATTTGGCCTTCAGGTGCATAGCGGTCTGGCGGGCACCGGCGTGGTCGCGACGCTGGAGAACGGCCCGGGTCCGGTAATTGGCCTGCGGGCCGATATGGATGCGCTACCGATCGCCGAGCAGAGCGACGTCGACTATAAATCGCGTAATCCGGGCGTGATGCACGCCTGCGGCCACGACGGCCATAGCGCAATGCTGCTGGCGGCAGCGGCGCATCTGGCGCAAACCCGCCGCTTTCGCGGTACCGTTCACTTTGTTTTCCAGCCCGCTGAGGAGAACCTGGGCGGCGCGCGTAAGATGGTGGAAGAGGGGCTGTTTGCGCGCTTCCCGATGGATGCCATTTACGCGCTGCACAACTGGCCGGGTATGCCGCTGGGCCAGGTGGCGATCGGCAGCGGGGCGATGATGGCCTCTCTCGATGCGTTTGAAATCACCCTGACCGGCAAGAGCTGCCATGCGGCGATGCCGGAGCGCGGGGCGGACCCGATTGTCGCCGCGGCGCAGCTGATTATGGCGCTGCAAACCATTCCGTCGCGCCGCCTGTCGCCGCAGGAATCCACGGTGGTAAGCATTACCCAGATTTCCGGCGGGGAGGCGATCAACGTGCTGCCGGATAAAGTGGTGCTGCGCGGAACCTTCCGCTGTCTGAATAACCAGGTGCGTGAGCGGGTCAGGGGGCTGATTGAAAGCTATGTCGCCGCCCAGCCGCAGGTATCAGACGTGGAAGGCAAAATCGCCTGGTATCCCGGTTATCCCGTCACCACCAACCACCCGGCTGAAGCGCAAAAGGTTCGCGAGGTGGCGACCGCGCTGCTGGGGGAATCGGCGGTGAGCTGGAACGGCAATCCCTCTATGGCCTCGGAAGATTTTGCCTGCATGCTGGAGGCCTGCCCGGGCGCCTATTTCTGGATTGGCACCGATGGCGAGACGGCGTCAAAGCCGCTACATAACGCCGGATATGATTTTAACGATGCGCTGATCCCGCACGGCGTGGCGCTGTGGACGGCGCTGGTGGAGAAACTGTTGGCGTAAGAGACCGATCCCGGAGGCGATGCTGCGCATCTGTCCGGGCTACCGGCCCGCAGACGGCACTGAACCTGTAGCCCGGGCAAGGCGCGTTGCGCGCCGCCCCCGGGAACAGAGCGCAGAGTAGCTGAATTTCCCGGAGGCGATGCTGCGCATCTGTCCGGGCTACCGATCCGCAGATGGCGGTGAATCTGTAGCCCGGGCAAGGCGCGTTGAGCGCAGCCCCCGGGAGCAAAAGTGGATATGGAGGGAGACGCGTGCATCTCCCTGCGTTGTTTTACACGTTCACCGCCGCTTTCAGGCGGGCTTTCATCTCACTATAGCTTGTCCAGGCATACTGCTCGGCCCAGCGCTGATCCGCGATAGCCTCCACCTTCACCGCGCAGTATTTGGTTTCCGGCGTTTTCGAGATCGGGTCGAGATTATCCTGCGTTAGCTCATTACAGGCGCCGACCCACCATTGATAGGTCATATACACCGCGCCTTCGTTAATGCGATCGCTGATATCGGCGCGGGTAATCACCTTACCGCGCCGCGAGCTGACCCACACCAGCTGCTGGTCGGCGATACCGAGGCGCTGCGCGTCGGCGCGATTGATTTGCACCCGGCCCGGCTCATCGGCAAGCGATTGCAGGGCCGCGCAGTTGCCGGTCATCGAACGACACGAGTAGTGGCCGACTTCGCGCACGGTACAGAGCACCAGCGGATACGCTTCATCCGGCGTCTCGGCAGGCGCGCGCCACGGGGCGGCGAACAGCTGGCCTTTGCCGGTTGGCGTATCGAAGAGGTTATCTTTATACAACCACGGCGTACCGGGGTGATCCAGCGTCGGGCACGGCCACTGGACGTGGTTCATATCGCCCATTTTCTCGTAGGTGACGCCATAGAACAGCGGACAAAGCTCGCGCATTTCGTCCCAGATCTGCTGGTTGTTATCGTAATGCATCGGGTAGCCCATTTCGCTGGCCAGCAGGCTGATGATTTCCCAGTCGCGCTTAACATTACCGGTGGCGATAATCGCCTGCTCGAAGCGCTGGAAGCCGCGGTCGGCGCAGGTAAAGACGCCGCCGTGTTCGCCCCATGAGGTGGCGGGTAGCAGCACATCGGCGATTTCGGCGGTTTTGGTCATAAAGATATCCTGCACTACCACAAAATCGAGCGCCTCAATCCCCTTACGCACCAGGCCTAAATCGGCTTCGGTTTGCAGGGGATCTTCACCCATGATGTAGTAGGCTTTAATTTCGCCAGCCAGCGCTTTGTGCGGCACTTCGGTGATCCGGGTGCCGACCTGGTCGTCCATGACAGCCGGGTTAACGCCCCATGCTTTGGCAAACTTATCGCGAACGCTGGCGTCGGTGACGTCCTGGTAGCCGGGGAACATATTCGGCAGGACGCCCATATCGCAGGCGCCCTGGACGTTGTTTTGTCCGCGTACCGGCCCCACGCCGACGTTGGCGCGTCCGAGGTTACCGGTTAACAGCGCCAGGCTTGCCAGCCCTCTGACGACGTCCACCGCCTGGCCGAACTGGGTGACGCCCATGCCCCACATAATGGTGGCGGAAGGCGCGGCGGCAAACATGCGCATCGCCTGGCGAATTTCAGCGGCCGGCACGCCGACGATCCCTTCGACGGCTTCAGGGGAATAGTCTTTCACCGTTTCGCGATAGGCGTCCAGCCCCTCGGTAAAGCGGTCGACGTAGTCGTGGTTATACAGATCCTCTTCCAGTAGCACGTGGGCGAAGGCGTTGACCAGCGCCATATTGCTGCCGTTATTGAGCTGCAGATGGCGATCGGCGATGCGGGCGGTTTCGATACGGCGCGGGTCGCAGACGATGATTTTCGCCCCGTTTTCGCGAGCTTTAATCACCCGGCGGGCGACGATAGGGTGGGAGTCGGCGCAGTTATAGCCAAAGACCAGCAGGCATTTCGAGTTTTCGATATCGCTAATCGAGTTGCTCATCGCACCGTTACCGAGCGCCAGCTGAAGCCCGGCTACCGACGGGCCGTGGCAGACGCGGGCGCAGCAGTCGACGTTATTGGTGTGGAGCACGCCGCGGGCGAATTTCTGCATCACATAGTTGGTTTCATTCCCGGTACCGCGCGATGAACCGGTAGTCATAATGGCGCGCGGGCCGTGCTTCTCCTTTATTTCACGCAGTTTTTTCGCCGTATAGCGGATAGCTTCCTCCCAGCTGACCGGGGTGAACTTACCGCCTTTCTGATAGCGAATCATCGGCTGCTGCAGACGCGGCGTCAGTAGCTGGGTGTCGTTGAGAAAATCCCAGCCGTAATAGCCTTTCAGGCACAGCTGATTTTGGTTGGTGACGCCATCAGCGGCTTCGGCACGGAGAATTTTATTGTTTTCGACGACCAGCTTAAGTTTGCAACCGGCCCCGCAATAAGGGCAAACGCTCGTGATTTTTTTCATCAGTAACAGACCTGTTAACAGAGAATAAACAACAATGGACAGGCCGGGCCCGGCCCGCCTTTGTCAGGGCGTCATGAGCCAGCGCACCGGCAAATGACGGGAGCGTTATGCATACGCTGTGCCAAAACTTAACTTATTGAATTTGTATAGAATAGTTGATCAGGCAGGGCGGGGCGGCGGTGATGTCGACACTAATGACGATGACATGACGCCCGTTCGGGCGTCATCGAGGAAAAATCAGGCCAGCTTCTGGCGCAGCTGCGCGAGGGTGTCGGCGGGTAAACCGACTTCTTCGGCGGCGGCGCAAATCGCCTGCCAGCTTCCGGCGTCCAGCGGTATCCCCTGCGCCAGACGCTGCTGGCGGTTAGCCTCTTCCCACTCGCCCGGGGCCAGAATCGGCGCGTCCGGGTCGTGCGGCGACCGTTTACACCAGTCGATAAACGCTTCGGTCTCGCGCTGCATATCCGGCGCATCGAACGCTTCCGGGCTGAGAATAATGGTGGTCATGCAGTTGAAGATAGCGTCCACGCTGCCCTGCAGCGTCTCCTGATGCGAGGTTTTACCGCCGGATACCGCGCCGCCGATAATTTCGCACAGCGTCGCCAGCGCGTAGCCTTTGTGTTCTGCAAAGGTCAGCAGCGCCCCCAGCGGCGACGTCTGCATCACTGCCGGGTCGGTTGTGGGGACGCCGTGAGCGTCGATCAGCGACCCCGCCGGTACCGGGACGCCTTTATGCCAGGCGACGCGGGTTTTACCGAAGGCGATGGCGCTGGTGGCGTAATCCAGCAGCAGCGGCGGATGGCCGGCGCGCGGGAACACCACGCACAGCGGGTTAGTACCGAAGCGGCTGTCTTTCCCACGGAACGGGGCGACCATCACGTTGCCAACGACGTTAACGAAATGGATAGAGATCATTCCGGCGGCCGCGCACTGTTCCGCCCAGTAGCCGATGCGGCCAATATGGTGCGCATTGCGCAGCGCCACGGCGGCCATACCGTGCTCTCTGGCTTTCTTAATGCCGATCTGCATGGCTTCATGGGCCACCACCTGGCCGAAGCCGCCGTTGCCGTCCAGCGTGACCACCGCGCCCGCGTCCTTCATCACGCTGGCGTGGCGATTGAGCTGGAGATAACCCTGCGCGTGGGAGCGTACGTAGCTTGGGATCATGCCGACGCCGTGGGAATCGTGCCCGGCCAGGTTAGCGGCAATCAGGTGGTCGGCGATAAGCGATGCTTCGGTGAGGGAGCTTCCCATATGGGTGAAAAGGGTTTTAACAAATTGATGCAGATCCGTGGCCTGGAAGCGATGTCCTGTTTGCACTGATTCTCTCCTGTGATTGGGTTGCGAATTCTTGTTTTAGTGTGTTTGCATTTCCATGCTGCGCTGAGCCACGGAGAAGATCAAGGTTTTGAATCTGTGGCGGTAAAGAGAAGAGCTGAGGGGAAAGTGCAGCGTTGAGGCCGGGCAGTCTGGTAATGATATGAGGGATCATTAACGCTGAATGTTCTCTCTGGCGACTTGTCTGGGATGGCTCACCGTAGAAAGACGCTGTCTCTCTCTGTCCACGGGGAAGGCGCAAGGAAGGTTATAGGGCATGATATGAGTGAGAGGTATTATTGTAAGCTCTGTTTTAATATATCCGCTGAATGAAATGCCGCTATTTCTTTTACGCTCAGCGCGAATCTATACGTGTCCGGTTTAACCATCGATACCGGATATCTGACAAGTATTATTTGTAAGTTTTATATTAATCCTGTCAGCCATTAATTATAACCATATTCATTCCCGGAACTGGAGTTTTTCATGTTCTGTGAAGAGTAAATAATAATTTATTTCTTACGCTCCTGTTCGCGCGCGTTTCAGCATCCGGAACGACCAGTATTTGCGTTACATATTGATTTGCATCAATCAACGCTGCCTATTCAGATATGAATTTAATTCACATTCCTCTGTCAGGTATACATCCTGCCTTTATTGTAAGAAAAGAGTTGT